>JBPCWA010000516.1:0-38911 GCA_051009975.1 Hyphomicrobiaceae bacterium | reverse complement strand
GCTATAGCCTCAACCAATTGCTCTCCAAACATCTTGAGCAATTCGCTTTGGAGCTCTTTATCACCACCCGTGACGCGTTCGAGGTGGGCAAGATCAATAGCCGGCAATTGCCCGCGCGGGCTTAACGTAGGCGTCCCACTCCCTGAACTGCCAACATCCACATAATTTCTTCTAGTAGAAGTCTTTCCAATAGTCATTGCCAAAACGCAAAACTCCATCAGCTGTCACTCCTTGGGAGTCACCACACTATTTTCTAACAACAGAACCCCAATGACTCGTAAATATTTCGCAATACCAACGCATTGTTCGGATCAAAGATCCTTCCATCGACGGGACGACAACGACCACTTAATCCACATTTCGCCCAATTAACACTTTATCAGCCGCTTAGGATCGGAGCTGATTTACAAGGAGGAAATTCACACCTTGCACACCGGATTGGACAGCCACTTGGCCCAGTCCGATTCGCCCTATAACGTGACATTCAATGGGGTGCGCAGCTCGGACAATTTGCGAGCGCGTATATCACGGGGCAAATGATATGGCAGTTGAGAAGAAGGCAAGTGCGCCGCGCAGAGCCGGCTCGTTGGCCGAGCTGTTGGAAGCTGCGGACGATGGTCAGACCGCTGTATCCAATCGGATTGAGAGCGAGACTGACAATATAGCACCACCTCCCTTGCCGCCATCCGGGCCGTCGGTGAGCAAAGCACAGCCAACACAGCCCGAAAGTTCCCAATATGCCGATCCACCATCTGCACCGGTTGATCTGATGGCCGATCAGAAAGCGGACTTGGAAGCAAATCAGAGTTTGTCAGACAGGAAACATCGCCTCACCAAGTCGCCTTCCTACAGAAGCCCTCGAGAAGCCACACTGAAACCGCAAACGACAAAGCGCAATGCTCAAAGCGATAACAGCGTCGAGCAGGCTCAGTCCCAGACAGATGCCAAGTCGCTCGAGCCACAGAAAATACTTGAAAATCCCCCCCCTCTCCCAGGAGCTCAGCTGGCTAAGACGCAGAAACCAAAACCGACGCTGCGCTCCGGAGATCCGAATCAACCTGCAGGCGGCATGGCCACTCGCAGCCCAAATAGCACGTCTCCATCCAGTCTCGCGCCAAAGACAATGAACGCGCCTAATACGCGGATTTCCCCCGATCAGGCGCAAGAGTCTGCCGGGACAAACTTCCACTCGGGAGCGGATGACCGAAATCTGGCAAGCCCAAAACAGCCCGACAATCGCGAGCGACCCAGCCCACGTGCGCCAATGGCTTCACACGCGCAGACGTCGGCAGGCGGGCTGCCCTTATCCAAGCCTGATCCAACTGTCCGGCCCAATACCCGAAGGGACAATCAGCATCCAACGTCGCAACCAACTCGTGAGCAACGCCGCTCGGCATTGCGCCGTCCTGCCGCGCCATCACGCGAACGCATCGCCGCAAATGACGATGCTCCTTCCATCGGCGGATTAATCTATGCACTGAACCAGAAACCATCGAACCAACCATTTCTGTACGCCGCGATCGCGTCCGGTGTTTGGGCAACAATCGCGTTAGGGTTTGCATGGACATTTATGGCTCCAGGCCTGTCATCTGCATCGGGGGTATCTGGATTATTGACTCATCCATGGTTCCTAGCAGCAACTGCGACTCTGTTGGGGCCCATCATGCTATTCTGGTTTTTGGCGTTTTTGATGTGGCGCACAGAAGAACTGCACTTGCGCTCGTCCGCGATGACCGAAGTTGCCGTCCGTCTTGCTGAACCTGATCGCATGGCAGAACAATCCGTTGCGTCGCTGGGGCAGACCGTGCGCCGACAGGTCTCTTTCATGAATGACGCTGTTTCGCGAGCGCTCGGACGCGCCGGAGAGTTGGAAGCACTCGTCCATAACGAAGTCAGCGCGCTGGAACAATCCTACGAAGAAAATGAAAAGAAGATACGTGGCCTCATTCAGGAACTAGCAGGCGAGCGCCATGCATTGCTTAACACCGGTGATCGTTTCAAAGAGACCTTAGTTCAGCTGGGAACAGAAATTCCCCAACTGATAGAGAAAATGTCTAGTCAGCAACTGAAACTCACAGGAATCATTGAAAGTGCCGGCAGCAATCTTTCCCAACTAGAATCGGCATTGGGAGCGCAATCTGAGCGACTTGAAACGACGCTCGGCGATCGCTCAGATCGACTTCAATCGGTGCTCGAAGACTATACAGTCACCCTTGGAACTACTCTCGGTTCTCGCACCGAACAGATGCAAACGCTACTTAGCGGATACACGGACGCAATCGGGGGCGCGCTTGGTACGCGCACACAACAAATGCAGACCTTGCTCGAGGATCAACGCGCAACCCTCGACTCGACGATTGGAAACCTAACACAAGAAATGGGCATGCTTCTTACGCAGGAACGCGAGGCCCTGCATCAGACCATCGGTGGCAGCGCGGACCAGGTAAAAACCCTGTTGTCGAATGAACGCACTGCAATCAATGAGACATTGAGCGATGGTAACCAGCGGCTCGCCGACACAATGACCGCCAAACAAGAAGCCCTCAACACTACGCTGGCGGAGCGATCAGAAACCATGCAAGTTGTGTTTGAAGAGTATGCACGTGCGTTGGATGCCACGCTTGCCAACCGGGCAGAATCTTTTGACGTTCAGCTCATCGACCGCACCAAAGCACTCGACGAAGCTTTTGCAGAGCGCCTGCAGCTATTTGATGAGGCAATTATGCGCTCTACTGTCTCAATTGATGATGCTGTCGGCACCAGCGCTAAGGCTCTGACTACTGCAATGGAAACCCACGCGGATACTCTCGGAAAGACATTGTCAGATCAAGCTGCCGATCTTGACCATACCGTCACCAGAGGTATTGAAGCTGTTCGGTCCTCCAGTGAAAACATTTCCCGTCAGTCCATCAAAGCCATCGAGGGCCTCGCTAATCAATCTGACATGCTTCAAACCGTTTCCGAAAGTCTTCTTCAGCAGATCAATGCCGTGTCAAATCGTTTCGAAGATCAAGGTCAATCCATCATGCAGTCGGCCAATGCACTCGAGACTGCCAACTATAAAATTGACAAGATGTTGAGCGAACGCGCCTCAGACTTGGGCTCAACTCTCGACCGGATGTCAGGGAAGGCAGACGAACTTGGCGAGGCTGTCAGCGGGTATTCGAGCCGCCTTGAAGGCTCGATCAATGATGCACACAAACGAGCAAAACTGCTCACCGAGGACTTGACACGGGAATCCGAGGATCGCGCTCGTGCGGCAGTGACTGACTTACAACGCCTCAAGGAAGAGGCAACACGCGAAACTGATCGGGCGATGGATGATCTACGTGCGGAGTATGCTGCTGTCTCCCAAGAGGTCACTGAGCGTCTCGGCAAACTGTCTCATCAGTTTTCTCAAACGACCGGTGAAGTTCGGTCACAGGCAGCCCGTGCAGCAAAGCAACTTGAGGACGAACAGGACCGCCTCAAGCGACAGTTGGAACAGCTTCCTGATGCTACCCAGCAAAGCACCAGTGCAATGCGACGTGCCCTGCAGGATCAGCTGAAGGCCTTGGATCAATTGTCGGTGCTTGCCCAGCGCACGACTCAAAGTTCCGCTGCAACTCCACCCGTCAAGGACAAGCTCGTACCCACACAGCCCCGCCCATCTCGACCCTCGCGACCACGTTCAGAACCCCGGCAAATGAACAGCCTAAGCGACTCACTAGCTCAGGAGATGCGCGAGCGAAACCAAAAGCCAGAACCATCACCTGCCACGCGTCGCCCCGCGCCAACGTCTGTCACACCGAGCGATACGTCGACGTCCGATCGAGATGTGTCCGCCAACTGGTCATTTGGCGACCTGCTCGCTCGCGCGTCCAACGAACACGAGCCGACAGAACGTGCGGGAACGGAACCTGCGAAGGGGGCTGCAGTTGCGTCAGCTGACACTGGGCTCGACCTCGCTGCAATTGCGCATGCTCTCGAACGAGCGACAGCTAGCGCGATCTGGGCGCGATTCCGGAGCGGTCAACGCGGTTTCATGGTGCGAAGCATCTATGCACCGGAAACTCGTCAGCTCTTCGACGATATCCTCTACCGCTATACAAACCATCCACAATTCCGCGACCATGTCGATCGATTCCTTGCTGAATACGAACGAGGGCTTCGCGAAAGTGATCAGCGCGATCCGAGCGGTGAACTCACCCAGTCGCAAATCATGGGCGATACCGGGCGGGTCTACCTCGTGCTGGCGCACGCAGCAAATCGCCTTGTTTAGCAGGTGGTGAGTACGAACTTTAAGTCAGACTGAAACCCAACGAAGAATTGTCACAGCCAGTCGGGAGGACAGCAGAGGATGTCACACGAAGCTGCACTCGTGCTCGAGAACAACGCGACCCTTGGACAGCAGCCATTGGGCCTCGACGGTAAGAAGACGCAGTCATCTGCATTGCGCACACTTGATCTTGAAGTCCGCGGCCTCGCTCGCTTGCGAGATGACCTGCGTGGCGCTATGGCCGACTCATTCACAGCTGCTGTTGCAGTACTAGGTGAAGCAAATGGCCGAGTAATTGTAACCGGTATCGGCAAGTCCGGTCACGTCGGGCAAAAACTTGCAGCCACGCTTGCTTCTACTGGAACGCCGTCATTCTTTGTTCACCCGAGCGAAGCGTCTCATGGCGATCTCGGCATGATCACACACGACGACGTAGTGGTCGCAATTTCATGGTCCGGCGAGACAGTTGAGCTCGCCAACATCTTGACATATTCGAGGCGCTTCGCCGTCCCTCTCATCTCAATCACGTCTCAAAAAGATTCAGCACTCGGCCGCGCGTCAGACGTCTGTCTTCAGTTGCCGCGCGCTCAGGAGGCCTGTCCACATGGACTAGCACCAACGACATCAACGACGATGACTCTCGCTTTGGGAGATTGTATCGCTATTGCTCTTCTAGAAGCAAAGGGCTTTTCCGCTCTGGACTTCAAGGAATTTCATCCAGGCGGCTCGCTAGGTTCACAGCTCAAATTCGTCCGCGATATCATGCATACAGCTGCGGCTTTACCGCTTGTCGACTCGGATACGATAATGAGTGAAGCATTGTTGACCATGACCGAGAAAAGCTTCGGCTGCCTGGGTATTGTCAACGCTACTGGTCAATTGATCGGAATGATTACGGACGGCGACCTGAGGCGCCATATGGGCCCAGAGCTCGTGCGCCTTCGCGCCTGTGATATCATGACGCGTGATCCTGATACGCTCTCTCCGACCGTCCTCGCATCTGCCGCTGTAGAGCATATAAATGCGAGAAAGCGTACGCAGATGTTCGTCGTTGAGCACGGCCAACCTGTCGGCATCGTACACATTCACGACCTCCTCAGAGCCGGTATTGTGTAGCTCATCGCCGGACGCAGGCGCCCCTTCGACACTCTCCTCTTGGCAAACTGTGAGAAAACTGCATCGCAATGCCGGCAGCCCGGTAATTCTTTTCGCGTCAAACGCTCGCCTCTACTTGTAGAGAGCCCACCGTAAACATCCCGCAGAAACCGCCATGCCCTCTATGGCTGACAAAGCACCCCACCACACACAGCATAGGGTGCCCCAGTCGTTCCAGGATAGGTAAGTGGTAATCCGTCAATCGAACGCACCGCAAGATATGCCCATGCCTCGGCCTCAACACTGTCACCGTCGATACCAATGGCCTCAGCGGAGCAGACCTCGCCGTCTACCGCCCGTCGAAGCATCGCCATAAGTGTTTTGTTTTTTCGCCCACCACCAACAACAATCCATTTCCGCGGCGAGCGGGGCATCAGCTCCTGCGCACGCCCGACTGCTGCCGCCGCAAAAGCTGTGAGCGTTGCCGCGCCGTCAGCAGGCGATAGCCCTCGCAAAGGCTCTGGGTCAAAAGCATTGCGATCTAACGACTTCGGAGGACGAAGTGAAAAAAACCTATGTTCCAAGAAGCCATTCACTAGGTCGCTGTCAATTTGACCCGATGCGGCCAATTCTCCATCCTTATCATACATCTTGTGCATAGTAGCCAACACCCAGTCGTCAACCATTGCTCCAGCCGGCCCGGTATCAAAAGCTAACAACTCATCGTTCTCTCCAATAAAAGATACGTTCGCCACTCCGCCAAGATTGAGAACAACAATCGGACGCACCGGAACCTCGGCAACCATTGCACGGTGGTAAACGGGTGCAAGCGGCGCGCCCTGACCTCCAGATGCAACATCCGCTGCACGCATGTCGTAGATCACCGGAAGTCCGGTAAGTTGCGCAAGCAATCTCCCATCTCCGAGCTGAAGCGTCATCGCTGTGTCAGGGCAATGCAAAATTGTTTGCCCGTGAAATCCAATGACCGAAATCGTGCGGGTTGGCCAATTTATCTGCTTCGAAAAGGCGTGAAAAGCGTCGCCATGAAGTCGCGTGAGGCTTTCCTCCATTTCCGCCAACTCCCCCGGCCGATCCTTCCTGTTTCCGAGCGACGCAGCCAGGGATGGGGCGCCTGAAAGAACCTTCCGAAATTCCGCACAGAATGGGAATGACATTGCGCCATGTCGTTTTACAATGTTCTGCCCATCGGTTTCGATCGCAGCCACATCAATGCCATCCATCGACGTTCCACTCATGAAGCCTATCGCACGTCGCACACCTTGCATCGCAACACCAATATGTTTAAGAGCGCCCCAGCTTCTGTAAAACTACCGTCGCCTGGAGCACCTGCCTACATTCACTCCATACGAATTACTCAGGTCTGTGCCTTTCTAAACCCGCTTCCGCTGAGACATCGACCGACAATCTTGGAGATCCGAAATGAACACTTTAGCATCTCCCCTTTCCGAATTCCTCCAGGTTATGACTGCGCGCGGATTCATTCACCAGTGCTCCGATATGACCGGCCTCGATGCTCTGGCTCAAGAACGTAATCTTGTCTGCTATGTGGGCTATGATTGCACCGCCTCATCGCTCCACGTCGGAAATCTGATTTCCATAATGATGCTGCATTGGCTGCAAGTCACAGGCAATAAACCGATTGTGCTTATGGGCGGCGGCACCACACGAGTCGGCGATCCTTCGGGCAAGGATACCACCAGAAAAATCCTGAGCATCTCCGAAATAGATGCAAACAAGGAGTCGATCAAACGGGTATTTTCGCGCTTCCTCAAGTTCGGTGACGGGGGCAACAATGCAATCATGACGGACAACGCCGAATGGCTCACGGCGTTGAATTACATCGACATGTTGCGCGATATAGGTCGCCACTTTTCCATCAATCGCATGTTGACCATGGACTCCGTCAGACTCCGCCTCGAACGCGAACAGGAACTTTCATTCATCGAATTTAACTACATGATCTTGCAGGCCTACGATTTCGTAGAATTGGCGCACCGCTTCGGATGCAATCTCCAGATGGGCGGTTCTGACCAGTGGGGTAACATTGTCAACGGTATAGATCTAGGGCGTCGGATGGGGACACACCAGCTCTACGCGCTAACCTGCCCACTCCTTACCACTTCATCCGGAGAAAAAATGGGCAAGACCGCATCGGGTGCGGTATGGCTCAATGGCGAAATGTTTGCGCCCTATGACTACTGGCAGTTCTGGCGAAACACCGAAGACGCCGATGTCGCTCGATTCTTAAGATTATTTACAACCTTGCCACTTGCCGAAATCGCAAAGCTGGAATTGTTGCGTGGCGCAGAAATTAATTTTGCCAAGAAAATATTGGCCACTGAAGTAACGGCTCTTGCCCACGGTCGGGCCGCCGCCGAATCAGCGGCAAGGACAGCCGAACAGACATTCGAGCAAGGAGCGCTGGCCGGAGGCCTACCAACTGTTGAGATCGGATCCGTCGAATTGAATGCTGGAATAGGACTGCTGCAAGCTTTCGTTAAAGCTGGTCTCTCCTCATCCAATGGAGAGGCACGACGCCATCTTCGTGGAGGAGGATTGCGTGTGAATGATGTTGTAGCTACAGACGAGCGCGCTGCAATTACCCGAAGCGACCTGATTGATGGGGTCATAAAACTATCCCTCGGCAAGAAGCGGCACGTCCTGCTAAGGCCAACGTAAGTTCTATTGAACTATCGCTGCAATGTGCGAGTCGCCCAATCGTCCACAGGTCTCCCGCGCCTTTGTCGCTTACCGGACCTTCTGCTCTCGTGGACATACTGAGATTTAGGGCAAGCGATCTGAAATACTTCTCGAAAGATTCCAGGTGTGATCGCAGATAAGGGATTCACAAGAACCTGCGGGCGCTGCATGGCCCCTTTTATTTCGAAGTTGATTCCAACAATTCCAGCCCCTTTTGGACCTGTCAGCAATTCGCCAACCCCTGGGATAGCACCAAATATTGAGCTCAAACCTTGAAGCGGTACATAGGTACCTGCTAGTTGCAGCCTGCGCGAATTAAAGTCTGCGCGACCGCACAACAAGACTCCCAAAACGGGTCCGCGCAACTCCACATCCCGCATCACAAACTGACCGCGGCCAACTTGAAAAGGAATCTTCATCCAATCAAATTCAACCACCTGCCGGATGGTACGGCTCTCGCCGCGACGCGCCCAATCAGTCCGACCTTCGGGTGTTTGAAGGACTTCTGAAATAAACTCATCGCCCAGCAGTCCGAACTTTCGCACGTCAATCCTTCCTGTTTTCTCTCCCGCCCTGCGGCCATCGAGATTGACCACCGCCTCCAATCCACCTCGCACCAAACTGGGATAAAACCCAACCAACTTGAATACCGCACCAGCATCGTTCGACGTGGTGATGAGGCGACGGCGTTTCTCACCTCTGCGAACAACTGCTGTGACGGTTCGGCCCTTTCCGAGCTTGCCCGTGGCATGCAGCGCAACGATATTGCCGTTTCGTTTTGACAAATCGAGTTGGAATTCGCTCATGCGGGAATCCCAGTATCCCAATACTGTTCCGATCCTGACATCGAGGTCTAGTCCAGGCTCGTCACGCTTGGTCTCTCCGCTATGGCGCCCTGTCGAAAACAATGAGCTGAAGAATTGTCGCCCTTCGAAGGTGGCCCCACGGGCCGACACGCGCCAAACATCGCCTTCCCGACGTTCACCCTTCAACTGCAAATTCGTTACTACGTCGAGAGACAGGTCTTGAACGTCAAACGTCAAGAGTTTTCCCGTACGATCGATCTTCGCAGAGCCGCGAACCGCCACCCCGTCACCAGCAAGATTGATGTTGCGCAAATCTGCCGACTCATCCGGCGCGGCGAATAGATCAATATCGATGGCGGCCGGCTTCCCCGCAGGCTTGCGCCAGGCTAGACTCTCGATGAAAATGTCTGCCTTACCCAAATCGACACGAATCCGCGCATCCGGTTGCGCGGCATCGCCGGACGCAACAGGAAATACAACATCGAGATCCACCGGCCCGTCAATACTATGGCGGGTCTGCAACCCTAGTCTCGCTCGGTCCTTGCTCTGCAGCGTAGTCCGAAGTCGCAAAGGTGGTTGCTCCTCATTCGCTATGCCGTAAAACTGTTGAAAATTGAGTTGCGCAGGAATGCCAGCAACTCGCAATCTCCCACTTGCCACGATGCCATCCCGATTGAGGTCGATGCCAACCTCAGCGTCGCTTAAACCATACCCCTGCCAAATGTCCTTTCCGTAGCCATTGCTTACTTTCAGTTGACCGGATGCGGTGGGCGGAGGCAATTGACCTTTTCGGTAGAGTGGGACGACCACATTGAACCGGCCCGCAATCTGTCCCCCCACTGCCTGCCGGTACTTGTCGATGAGACCCCGCTGCTCATCGTCCAATTCACGTGCCACCGCGAGGCCAGCCGTCAGGGCCCCAACGACACGGAAGCTCGCCGTACCATCCATCTCGGTCCGGAAGATATCTTCAACATCGAAGAGGAAATCAGTCACATTCAATCTTTGCTGACTAGAGACGACCAATTCTGCTTTCGGCATCCGTGCGGAAAACGCATGGTCCTTAATCTCGATCATCATACTGGGTGCCCGAATGGGAGGAAGTCGTCGGTCCGGATGGATCTCTGCCTGCTGCAAGTCAACCTTCAATACCATCGCATATTCCGTCGGCCCACTTGCATCGGCGGGAACTGAGGGAAACAACCACCGCATTGAAAATTCGAAATCTTGCGTCGCGCCATCTGTCACGCTATCCACAACCCAACTTCGTGCGTCGGGATTGACAAATGTGGGCCAGAACGCGAGAGCTTCATGAACCGATGAAGGCGCAACACGAGCGCGCGCCACCAACCCGTGACGCTTTCCCATATGGACTTGCGCCGAGAACTCCACTCCGCCGTTTTCTGTTTTCGCGGCGGCTTTCCGAACGTGCAACAGCCCGTCGGACAGATCTAATCTTCCTTTTGCCCATCCCTCTTTCACAGCAGTGTGTGCGAGACCGGTCCAAAGCCGGCCCTTATTGACTTTGAACTCAAAATCCAATTCGGTGTTGCCTTCACTGGCGGCCGGCTTAAGCATTCCTGACAACACAATTTCTGATTTTGCCCAACGCAGCATTGCTGAGCGCACAACGATATCATCTCCATTCTGGCCAGATTGAATATGGAGCCGCGCCGATTCAATCAATGGTTGAGGCCCCTTCCAACCAGGAAAGGCAAGCTGGCCTCCTCCGACTTCAATCACTGCATCGCCAGCGACAATTCCTCCTCCACGATCGAGTACAATCTTCGTTACTCCGGAAAGTGGCACCTTCAAAGCTGATAAAACGGATAAACTCGGCAGTAGTCCGGCAAACATCTCGGGCCAAAAGTTCTCGAGCCGTGTTTCGATTTCAAAGTTGTCCGATCGCGCATCCATCTCAGCGGTGAATGCCAATGTCGCCAGGCCTCGTCGATCCAGAAGAGACACTCGCCCCGATAACGACGGAGCAGTCGGCACGCCTTGCCCTAGATTGATTTCGGCCTTAGGCATTTGTAGGGTTGTTTGGCCGCCTGCATGTTGCACGATCAACGAACCTTCTCGGAAACCAACCCGGCTGAGTCCCGATCCAGGTGCGGCACGCACATGACGAACGAGCTGAGCAACAGCTGTCACGAGAACCGATCGCCCTTGTTCCGCATCAACCTCAAGTTGCTCCTCCCGCGGGGCTGACAATTTACGTGTTCCATCTGCCGGTGGTGGCTGCATCTCGCCCCCACCGTCGTTTTGTGTCCGCGTAAGAGAGAAAGAAACGTGGCCATCCAAGCCGTAACGCATTTTGACCTTTGGCCTAATGAGAACAATACTGGCCGGAGAGAACTCACCGTAGATAATTCGACTCTCACGCAACTCAATCGCCGCTGATGGTGAAGCCGCAATCAGTTTCCCCGCCTCGTTTCTCAGCACAATGTTTTTCAATTGCAATTCCACTGTGCTGCCGCGCAAAGCCAGGAGCGTGGAGTCGATTTTGACGTGCACGCCTTGCAGCTGCGAAGAGATACTGCCAGCAATAGCGTCGTTCAAGAATGGAAGCGCGATAGGTCCGTTGAGCAATTTGACATACAGGAGACCGCAGCCCGCAGCGATCAATAGCCCGATAGGCATCAAGATACTGCAGATCACCAGCACAACCCGACGGAACCACCGATTACTCGTAGCACGACCGCCACGAATAAACGTCTGACCGCGATTCGCGCGATAACGACGAGATTTGTCAGCAGTTTCAGACACCGTTGTCTAATCTCCGAGCGCTCATGCTAAGGGTTGCAGACTAAGGGTTGCAGATACGATCGCAGTTAGACACACGCGGTCGTGCACTTTTCGCTCGCAGTCTCGTTGTCCCCCTGTCAAGGTTCAACATCGCATCGATCCGTACACCAAGCACAACCGTATGTCTGAACACGAACGCCGGGATCGGGCGCCAGATTGCAACCGAAGACAAGTACGGGTTGGCCAGCCTAAAGAGACAACAGACAAACGCTGCCAATGTAGACCAAAGAAAGGCAATTCCAGATGCTAGAAGAAGGTCAGAACGCCCCAGCGTTCAAATTGCCGGCAGATAGCGAAGAAACGATCAGCCTCAAGAGTCTAAAAGGCTCGGTGATTGTTCTCTTCTTCTATCCGAAGGACGATACTGCCGGATGCACCAAAGAGGCCATTGCGTTTACTGAGCACCTTGAGCGCTTCGAGAATGCCGGAGCAATAGTCATCGGTATGTCGCCTGACGGTGTAGAAAGTCACAAGAAGTTCAAGGCAAAGCATGACCTTCGTGTCACGTTGTTAAGCGATGTTGAAAAGTCGGTGCTTCAGGCCTACGGCGTCTGGGTTGAGAAATCGATGTATGGGCGTAAGTACATGGGCGTAGAGCGCACAACATTTGTCATTGACCATACAGGAAAGATAAAAAAAGTATGGCGTAAAGTTAAAGTTCCAGGACATGTTGAGTCGGTCTTAGAATTTGTAGAGAGCATCGCGTAAGCTCTCTTTGCCCATATGAACGCGGACTGAACCAACCACGCAATGAACCGACAAGCGCAATGACCCGACCAGCAACCTTGACGTCGGCCGCCCGAGCTATAGTTATTTCAAGTGATATTAACACGAAGCTTGCCTTATCTCGGGGTACAGCTTTCGCATGGCGTCGCCAGATCCTGTCGGTGCGTGATCCCATTTCGATACGCAAGTGTCTGCCAGATCGACCCGGCCGCCCAGCGCGGCCGGCTTTGCTGCCTCCACGAAAGATGCCTAGCCGTTCACTCGGCACTCCGGAAGGACGTTTTGCGCTGCTACACGCTCTGGCCCACATCGAGTTGAACGCAATCGACCTGACTTGGGACTTGATTGCCCGTTTTTCCTACGAGGATCTTCCTCGCGCATTTTATGATGACTGGATCAGTGTCGGGCTCGAAGAGTCCGTCCACTTTGGATTGCTTCAGCAGCGCCTTGGCGAATTGGGCGGCACCTATGGCGATCTGCCCGCCCACGGAGAACTATGGCAGGCGGCGCAGGCCACCGGCCACGATTTGCTGGCGCGGCTCGCGGTCGTTCCCTTAGTTTTAGAAGCACGTGGTCTGGATGTCAGTCCAGGCCTCATTCGCAATCTCGAACGCTCCGGCGACAATGTATCCGCTAACATCATAAGAACACTCTATGACGATGAAAAAGGCCATGTGGCCATCGGAATGCGTTGGTTCAGGTTCCTTTGCTGGCGAACAGGACAACCGCTCGAGCCAACGTTTCACCGCCTAGTGAGGACATACTTTCGAGGAGCACTAAAGCCACCGTTTAATGACGAAGCGCGGTCCGCTGCGGGTCTATCACCAGGTTTTTACAAACCTCTTACCGCATTTGGCGCCCCTGCCTAACTCCATAATTGTTGCGCTTTGATTTTGATCATAAGAGATAACAATTCTGCAATTGGTCAGTTTTGCCTTCGTTCTTTTCGTGGACACCCGACCGATAGGAGAATCAGTTAAGACACCGATGTGGCCAGTGAAATGCATAACGTGTCGCCGGGCCAAGGACTCTAGCTTGGAGCGCCAAAGATGTGATTAACCTCAAACTTGAGCCCCGAATGCGTATTCCACACCTAGATGAATGTCCTACTCCGCTCTACGTTGCCGCACGGATCGAAGATATGGAAACTTACGGCTTAGAGAAGTACATTTGCTGGCTGCGACAAAGAGGTCGTCTGCCCGTGTGTGGCACCAAATGCCAACTGCACAGCACAAAGCAAGAAAAAACCACCCGCGGAATACGACCTTGCGACGAAGGCGTTGCTGGATGGAAAGGACGAGGGGATGTTGTCTAACTTTGGCGGCAAGAAATCAGAACAGGACAACCAACCAGTGAGAGGACATTCACACGCCCCAGCCCTAGGCGGCCACACGTCACAAAACGCTCCGTCCCTTTCTGTCAGATCTGCAGCAACGGGCCCAGCCGCTCGTCCGATCGATAGAGCCTCGCCTTCGGTAATCGGGCCTGGCCTCACCATCATGGGAAACCTAATTTCCAATGGGGAAGTACAAGTCGATGGGGAAATCCAGGGGGACTTGCATGGCACCCATATTGTGGTGGGGGAAAAGGCACGCATCACTGGTGGCGTAAATGCAGAAGAAATCGTCGTTAGGGGACACGTGATGGGTTCCATTCGGGGCCGAAAAGTCATGCTACAGGCCTCTAGTCACGTTGAAGGTGATGTCCATCACCAGTCTTTGGCCATTGAGCAGGGTGCCTATTTCGAAGGCAAATCTCGACGATCTGAGGACGCACTCGCCGGCATAGAGCGCCCGGACACGCCTGTCGACGCGTCATAGCCAAAGCCCCCAACCACCTCGAAGGAAATGCATGAAAACTAAATGTCTGTTGATGTCGAAACAATCGTAATTGGTGCTGGGGTCGTTGGACTGGCAATCGCACGGGCGCTAGCTCGTGACGGTCAAGACGTCCTTGTGCTTGAGCAGCATGATTTGATTGGTTCAGAAACCAGCTCACGAAACAGCGAAGTAATCCATGCTGGCATCTATTATCCCACAGATAGCCGCCGCGCTCGCCACTGTGTTCGAGGAAAACAACTAGTTTACGACTTCTGCGGCGCAAACGGAGTTGCCCATCACCGTTGCGAAAAGTTGATCGTAGCCGTCACGCCGGACCAACTGCCAAATCTCGACGCTTTAGCTAAGACAGCCGCCAACAATGGCGTCACAGATCTTGTCCGCCTCACGCCAGATGACGTGCAACGCCTGGAGCCTGAAGTACGCTGCGTCGGAGCGTTACTCTCACCCTCTACAGGTGTGATTGATAGTCATGAATTCATGCTCGCGCTGCAGGGTCATGCAGAGACCAACGGCGCCCAAGTCGTACTCATGTCCCAAGCCACCCGCCTATCTCGCACAGTCTGCGACAACTTTGCCATAGAACTAGGCGATCAAGACCGAATTACGTGTCGACGATTGGTGAACTCTGCCGGATTGCATGCAACCGCCCTTTCAGACACATTGACGTACACAAATGGCTACACACCGCCACGAACATTTTTTGCCAAAGGCCAGTACTATGCCTTGTCGGGCAAGTCCCCGTTTCAGCGGCACATCTACCCAATCCCTCGCGGAGCCTGGTTAGGTCTGCACGCAACTGTTGATATGGGTGGTCGATGCAAATTTGGTCCGGACATCGAGTGGATTGACGAAATTGACTACGAATTTCAGCCAGAAAAACTCAATCAATTCCTGGACTTCATCCACGCGTACTATCCGGCTTTAGATGTCGCAACTTTGCATCCTGACTACACCGGAATCCGCCCGAAGCTTTACCGAGAAGGCGAGCCTGTTCCCGACTTTGCTATCCACGGCCCGTCAAACCATGGTCATGACCACCTCGTGATGTTGTTCGGCATCGAAAGCCCCGGCTTGACCGCGGCACTCGCTATCGCTGAAGAAGTGGCCGAAATACTATCTCTCTAGGCACGCCGTTAAAAACCAGCCATTCCAGCGATACACCTCTATAGAAATGCTTATTGGCAGACAAACAAATTTGAATCAGGCCGTTTAACGCCGAACCATTCAACCACACACGCTCGAAACTGGTCAGTGACGTTCGGTATTCAGCCGATCTTCTAGATACCGACTATACGACGCCATCGCAAAACATATTACAAAATATATCAACGCACCAAAAACCAGACCCTCTACATAGTAGGGCCTCCAAGCCGGGTCATTCGCCGCGAGACGTATCGTGCCAAGAAAGTCAAACATCGAAATAATAATAATCAGCGTCGTATCTTTAAATAATCCGATAAATGTATTCATCATGGGCGGAATCACGACCTTCAATGCCTGCGGCAAAATTATCAAGCCCGTCTTCTGCCAGTATGAAAGCCCCATAGCGTCAGCCGCCTCGAACTGTCCCTTTGGAATCGCCTGAAGCCCGCCGCGAATAACTTCCGCTACGTAAGCAGCCGAAAACAAAGTAAAACCGACCAAAGCGCGCAACAGTTTATTCGGACTAGATGTACCTTCCGGTAAGAAAAGCGGAAGCATCAAGCTTGCCATGAACAAAATTGTAATGAGAGGCACACCTCGAACAAGCTCGATAAACCCGATACAAATTGTTTTCACAACTGGCAATTCCGATCTCCTACCGAGCGCTAGCAGAACAGCAATCGGAAACGAAAACACAATACCAATTGTTGCAATAATGAATGTAATTGGGAGACCGCCCCATCTATCGGTCTCCACCAAACTAAGGCCCAAGACGCCGCCCTGCATCAGTATGAACATCGCAGGAATCGCCACTAGCCATGACAACCAAAGTACCCTACCCCAATTCTCCGTATTCAATGTCACGATCACCATAACAATAAGAATAAACATCATAGCGACCGGACGCCATTGCTCTTTGACGGGAAATACGCCAAATAGAATCACGCGATACTTCTCAGCTATAAAATCCCAACACGCACCGTCGGCCACACGGCATGCGGCTGTGTCCGGAGCAAACCTATAGCCCCACCAACTCGTCGAGTCTGGCTTTATCGTAAGAACAGCATCTGTTACAGCCCATTGGAAAAGCGCAGGCAGGAGATACGCCAAAAATGCAAATATCAAAACTGTTGCGATTGTGTTCCCCCAACTGCCAAATAAATTGACGCGAGACCATGTAATCAGTCCTGCCTTGGCTACAGGGGGTGCAGCCATCTTTTATCTCTCCACCAGCTGAATACGATAGTTGTACCAGTTCATGAAAAGTGAAGTGACTATGCTCGTCGTTAAGTAGACGATCATCATGATTAATATGGCCTCTGGAGCTTGCCCTGTTTGATTGAGCGTCGTATTTGATACGTTGACCAAATCGGGGTACCCGACGGCCACAGCCAAGGAACTATTTTTTGTCAAATTAAGATACTGACTTGTGAGCGGCGGCACGATCACTCGCAAGGCCTGGGGAAGGATCACCATCTTCATAATGACGCCCTCCCTTAACCCCAGCGCCCGTCCAGCTTCCATCTGCCCCTTAGGAACAGAAAGAATGCCTGACCGAACAATCTCTGCAATAAAAGCTGACGAATAAATCGTCAGCCCAAATAATAGTGCCATAAATTCAGGTGTGATCGTGCCGCCACCCGCGACACGAAATCGGCCGATACTCGGGTAACTAACCGCAGTGGGAGCACCGAAGAGCAACCAACCTACAAACCCGCAAAAGCATACAAGTCCAATTGCAACCCACATAGTGCGAAATTGCTTGCCACTCCTCGCCATGCGATCTCGCGCCCAACGGCCCAGATAAAGAGCTCCAAGAATCCCGACCAAGATACCAATGCCCGCCCCGACCCAGCCGACGTGCGGCTCAAAGACTGGAAAATAGACCCCTCTCAGGGTTAAATAAATCGTACCAAAGATTGGAGTTGGACCATCTTCCGCTAAAAAATCTCTGGGCAATGGCAAAAACCGTGGATTAGTGATAAGCGTATACCAAAGTATTATTTGCAAGAGGACAGGTATATTTCTCAACAGATGAATATAGACCGCAGTCACTTTTCTCACAAGGTAATTACGTGAAAGCGAAGCCACGCCAATAGAAATTCCAATGATTGTGGCCAAAACAATACCGACAAGGGCCACAGCCAGTGTGTTAACAAAACCAACAAAAATGGCCCGAGCGTAAGTGGAGGCAGGTGAATACTCTAGCCAACTCTCTCCAATTCCAAAACCTGCCTCTCGCCCAAGATATTCAAAACCGGTTTGAATATTTTGCTTTGCCTGATTGGAAAACATATTTGAAAACAGAAAATAACCAAATCCAACAACCAGAAGCAGAAATAAACTTTGAAATAAAAGGCCTTGCACGTTCTTGTCGTAAAAACTCCAGCGACGGACCGCCGGTGATAAACCCGCAGTTACGTTTGCCATTCAGATAAACCTTGGCTGGCGGTCCGGCACGTTGGCACAAACACCACTACAAAAAGGAGCCGCGCACTTTCGATTGGCGCGGCTGAAACAATGCTCGTCAACGCACCGGCGGCGCATACACGACGCCACCATTGGACCATAATTCGTTAATGCCACGAGGTAGGCCGAGAGGTGGAATATTTCGTTCCCAGATCTCGCCGTAGTTCCCAACAGCCTTGATCGCGTTCAAGGCCCATTTCTCGTCCAAACCCAAGTTCTTGCCCATACCCGGCGTTGAACCTAATAGTCGTTTGACACTCGGGTTTTGTGATGCACCTGCCATCTTGTCCGCATTCGCGGCGGTCACGCCGAACTCCTCCGCTTCAATCAGCGCAAATACTGTCCATTTAACAATATCAAACCATTGATCATCTCCGTGGCGAACTGCAGGTCCAAGCGGCTCTTTAGATATAATCTCAGGTAAAATGACGTAGTCATCGCTCTTGCCTTTTGGCGCATCATTTTTTCGAACTGATGCAAGGCCGGACGCATCTGTTGTGTAGATATCGCAACGCCCCGAAAAGAACGCCGCATTAATTTCCTGCAAGCTTTCGATCACGATCGGCGTAAATCTCATGCCGTTAGCGCGAAAATAGTCCGCCAGGTTTAACTCGGTCGTAGTACCCGGTTGAACACAGACCGTCGCACCATCAAGCTCTTTCGCACTCTTCACCCCCAGGCTTTTGGGCACCATGAAACCTTGACCGTCATAGTATGTGACACCGGTAAAGTTGAGGCCAAGCGCGGTATCACGGGTGAGCGTCCAAGTCGTGACTCGTGAAAGCAGATCGACTTCCCCTGATTGCAGTGCCGTAAAACGCTGCTGCGGCGTCAATGCTTGAAATTTCACCTTGCTTGCATCGCCAAAGACCGCCGCACCGACGGCCTTACAAATATCCACGTCTAAGCCTGTCCACTTGCCCTCGGAATCCGGGACAGAGAAGCCACCGAGCCCTGTGGTAACGCCGCATACGATCTCTCCGCGCGACTTGATAGTCTCCAGTGTCTTTTGTGCCAACGCCGCGCCTGACGATACGGCAATCGTCGCGACAGCAGCCAAAGCCAATTTCCACCTTGCATGCATGGGGCCTACCTCCCTTTCGTTACATTCACGCCCTAATTTGATCATAGATGGGACAACATCGTCTGCCCCTCTCACTGCAAAATTAGTGATTTAGAATTTGACTCAAGAAGAGCCTCGTTCGATCTGATTTCGGATTGCTGAAAAACTCCTCTGGTGCTCCCTGCTCGACGATTTCTCCACGATCCATGAAGATCACGCGGTCAGCGACCGACCGTGCAAACCCCATTTCATGCGTCACACACAGCATTGTCATGCCGCTCTCAGCCAACTCGATCATTGTATCCAAAACTTCCTTGACCATCTCAGGATCGAGGGCGGACGTTGGCTCATCAAACAGCATTATGCGGGGCCGCATGCACAACGCACGCGCGATAGCAACGCGCTGCTGTTGTCCGCCTGACAATTGACCCGGATACTTTGCGGCCTGTTCAGGAATTTTAACACGGGCAAGATAGTCCATCGCAACGGCTTCGGCCTCATCGCGTGGTATCCTTCGAACCCACTGCGGCGCAAGACAGAGATTCTCAAGAACCGTCAAATGGGGAAAGAGATTGAAGCTCTGAAAGACCATGCCCACTTCTGAGCGAATCTTATCGATATTTCGTACATCGTTCGTCAGTTTGATACCATCGACGATGATTTGCCCCTGCTGATGTTCCTCAAGACGATTTATACATCTTATCAATGTGGACTTACCCGAGCCCGATGGGCCGCAGATAACAATACGTTCACCCCGAGTGACGCTCAGATGAATGTTCATCAGAACGTGAAACTCACCAAACCACTTATTGACGCCGGACATTACAATTGCCGGTTCTTCTTCGCGATCCGCAGTTGCCCCACCTACTGCCGTTTCAGTCATTTTACCTCCGAAAGTAGCGGCCTTAGCTATTTAAGAACATACTGGGATTTGCGGTCACGCCGCGAAGTTACTCACCTTGCAACATAACCGGGTGCTGCGCAATCACAGCATTTGCCCAATATCTTTGCACCACCGCCACTTAGGGAGCCGCAGACATCAAAGAGTTGCTTGCCCTGTTATCTAGCAAAGCTCGACACAGCCTTCCGGCAAATCGACTATCTTTGCCTCATATCTGCACCGCGCTTTGATCCTTCATCCTGCCCCCGACCAGACGCGCTACTCCCTCTCAACTCAGCCCAACAGCGAAGAACCGCAAAGAATTGTGCACTTTTCAAACAATCATTAACCGTTGTTTAAATCATTGCCGAACATTCTGAAGCGTACGTACTGATTCTATCACTCCGGAATCAGCAACGGACAGCGCGACAGCGCGTTTTTAGAAAGTTCTAGAATGACACTTGGATCGCGCGCGGCGTTGCTTCGAGGGAACACATGAGCGATCTCCGCCCAATACAGGTTCGGTCTGAACACACGCAGCTATGTCTGCTTGGCGCCCTGTTCCTGGTCTACGCCAGTTTTCTATTGGTTGGTTCGGTTCTCGCTGAAATGCAAAACACGGCCACTCTTAACAGCCGGCTTACCTACACGGGTACGTTCCGATTCACATCTCCGATAATTATTCGAGTTGAAGTTCGCGACATCGAAAGGTACGGCAACAGTGAACGATCGACGCGTATCGATGATTTAACGACCGCTTCCCTCCCATCTCGTCAAGAGGACGACCGCAAGGGAATCCACAATCGCATTTTCGAACCCCCGGCCCTTGCTCCATTCCGCGATCGTCGCTTGCATCTTGCCGAAGCTGACCGCAAAAGAGCTATCGAGCCCTTATCGCGCACGCAAAGCACGACGCCCCAGTTTCGACCAGCAGGCGCAACCAAGAATCACGAGTCAGCTACTGCGAGTGCATCCGCGCTGGAGAACCTGTCACGCAACGAGCCACGCCAGCGCGACTCTGAACCAGCGCTCTTAGAACCATCTCAACCGATTGCGACACCACGCTCCGACCTCGACACCGCCGCCCAAGACGTCGTATTTTTGCCGACAGCAAAACCACCCCCCCACGCACGCGTGCGAATTATTCCAACACAACCAAGCGCCCGTCCGCAACGAAGCGCGCGGCGAAGGGTTGCACGGCAACGGGTTGCCCGACGGCGCGCACCTGCGCAACGCATTCGCAGGCCGGCCCGCCGACGACCGATACAGAAGACAAAAAAGCCGCCAGTCACATGGGTGGAAAGCATCCACGCCGATTGACGATTGGTCCGGACTCTCGAAAAACGTCCCGTAAAAACGTCCCGTGTTGTCTCGCGTGATCGGAAACACTGCAGAGCACTTCGGATCTTTACAGAAGCGCTCCTGATATCTGCAGAAGTGCTTCTGACCAATGCGGAAACGCTGAGGACCACTGGCGACTAACACGCCTTTTGCAGGTGCTTTTTCAGTCCGTGGTTCGGATCAAATTCACACCCACCTCTAGCTTCCCTCGCACATCTTTTCGACGTAGTCCCAGTTGACCAGTTTGTCGAAAAACGCTTCGAGGTATTTCGGTCGGGCGTTGCGATAATCAATATAGTAGCTGTGTTCCCACACATCACAACCAAGAATGGGCTGCGCTCCCGTCATAAGTGGATTCTCGCCATTCGCAGTCTTCGTCACTTCAAGCTTGCCGTTGCGGACAGCCAACCATGCCCAACCAGAACCAAACTGTGTGATACCTGCTTGAATGAAGTCTTCGCGAACTTTTGGCAATCCGCCGTAGGCACTCACGAGGCGCTCGACTTGCGCTGGCAGGCTCGTGCCGCCGCCATTGGGCTTCATCCAATTCCAAAAATGGAGATGATTATAGTGCTGCCCAGCCTGGTTTATAAGTGCCTGATTCTGGTCCGCGTAAGCCTTTTTGACAATCTTCGTAAGGCTCATTCCTTCATACGCAGACCCGGCAATCAGTCCATTTCCGGCAGTAACATACGCATTGTGATGCTTATCGTGATGAAATTCCAACGTCTCCTGTGACATATGTGGGGCGAGCGCGTCGTAGGCATATGGCAGTTTTGGCAATGAAAAGGCCACGGCGTATCTCCTCAGAAATTGGGTTAATTGATCTTAGGTCAAGTTCCTGAGCAACCTAATGGGGCCGATTGCGGAAATCAATTTGCGACGGTTTGTCGTTCGTTAGCCGTCAAGCACTTGTGCTCAACATGGATTGCACCGTGCTGTCTTGAGACGCGCCTTGCCAAATCCAAAACCGATTAGGGCGCAGCGCCCCTGGAACGCTGCGCCCTCGGATCACGCCGGGGGAAGATGGTAAACCAGGGTCACCAGACTTTGGATTGCGGCGGTTGAACCAAAACTGAAGCAATCGTTCATCTAAGGTTCATCCCAACAAGGAAACCCAACCCAAGGGCACTCCCATCGGACAACACAGCAATTCAAACCCTAATAGAACGCCTGAAGCCCCGTCTGAGCTCTACCGAGAATGAGGGCATGAATGTCGTGCGTCCCTTCGTAGGTGTTGACGGTCTCAAGATTCGCTAAATGACGCATCACGTGATATTCTTCCTGTATCCCGTTACCGCCATGCATATCCCGCGCCAAACGAGCCACATCGAGTGCCTTCCCGCAGTTATTCCGCTTGACAAGCGATATCATTTCCGGTGTTTCGCGCTGCTCATCCATTAACCGGCCGACGCGCAAAGAAGATTGGAATCCAAGGGTGATTTCTGTCTGCATATCCGCCAATTTCTTCTGAACCAATTGTGTCTGTGCTAATGGTCGACCGAACTGTTTCCGCTCCATCGTATAGGTTCGAGCACGATGCCAACAGTCCTCCGCAGCTCCCATAGCGCCCCACGAAATGCCGAACCGCGCGCGATTGAGGCAACCGAACGGCCCCTTGAGTCCAACGACATTAGGAAGCAAATTTTCTTCCGGTACAACCACACCGTCCATAGCGATTTCGCCAGTAATCGAAGCCCTCAAGCTGAGTTTCCCGCCGATTTTCGGAGCGGACAGACCGGTCATTCCCTTCTCAAGAATGAACCCGCGGATTTGATCGTCGTGCCGCGTTGACTTAGCCCAAACCACGAAAACGTCCGCAATCGGTGAATTGGAGATCCATGTCTTCACGCCCGAAAGACGATAGCCATCTGACACCGCCTCGGCCCGCGTCAGCATCCCCCCAGGATCGGAACCCGCATCTGGCTCCGTCAAACCGAAACATCCGACCCACTCGCCCCGCGCAAGCCGCGGCAAATACCTTCTGCGCTGCTCCTCAGAACCGTAAGTAAAAATGGGATACATAACGAGGGAGGATTGCACCGAATTCATCGAGCGATATCCTGAATCAACGCGCTCCAGCTCACGCGCGACGAGGCCGTAAGACACGTAGCTCGCACCGGCGCAGCCGTAATCCTGAGGCAGCGTCAAGCCGAGCAAGCCCAGTTCGCCCATTTCAGAGAATATGGCACGATCCACTTTTTCTTCTCGATATGCCTCAAGAATGCGCGGCAGCAGCTTGGATTGACTAAAGTCACGAGCGGTATCGCGCACCATCCGCTCCTCTTCACTCAGCTGATCATTCAACAGCAGCGGATCATCCCATTGGAAACCAGATTTCGGTTGGCTGACGCGTTCGATTGAATCTTGCATTCTGTAGTGCTCCTGCCCTTTTATTTCCCGACTACATCATGATTGACATCACATCCCGATATTCTGGCGCGTCTCCACATGTGAGCCATTCAAATGCGATCATTTCTTGTGTGACTACTGCGACCCCAGCTTTGGACATGCGCTCAATGGCTGCATCGCAGTCCAATTGTGCGCGCGAGCCCACGGCATCGGCCACGACGAGAACCTCAAAATGTCGCGCTAGCAACCCCATCGCAGTTTGCAACACACAGACGTGTGCTTCTAGTCCGGCGATAACCACCTGATCACGACCTTGTTGTTTCAGGACATCGATGCGCGCCTCGAAACGTGGTTCACTCAGAGAGGAAAAATGCGCTTTCTGTATATGGCTCGCGTTACTTGTGGCAGCCCGTATTAAGATCTCCAAGACAGGCCCTGACCTTTCCGGCATGTGCTCTGTAAATGTCACAGGAACGCCCATGCGCGATGCATACTTGATGAGGCGCGCGACGTTAGTGAAAATCGAATTGGCTCGAGCGATCGTAGGTATAAGACGCTCCTGTGCGTCAATGACAACCAGATGAGATCGTTCGCGGATCGCAAGCATGAGGATCGTCCTATCGCGACTGTCCGGCAGGCAATGTGCACCCAACACTCGCCGGTAGCAAAGAAGCGGCTAGCATCCACTGTCTTTGAAACATAGCACAGTAAACCATGACCCCAGGGATATCCGCCGCATGATCAAAATCAAACGATATAACGAGTTTGAACGCACCGATGACCGAATGGCGCATCTCGACACAATATTCTTCGAGGCAAGCCGCGTTAAGACATTCGAAAACGAGAAGATCAAAGCAGCATTTCACTGGCGCTGGCTAGGTCAGTATCTCACGAATGAACCAGAACACGCGTTCTTGGCAGTTATACATGAGAGCGAAACATGCGGCTATTTGGTCGGCAGTTTACAAGACCCCGCGCTCCGTCCCGCGTTTCTTGACCTTGCCTACATCCAGGCGTTCGCGTCGATCACAACTCAGTTTCCTGCACATCTACACATCAATGTTGCGGCCCACCATAGGGGTAAAGGAATCGGGAAACTGCTCGTCCAAGCGTTTCAGTCCCACGCCAGAAGCGCTGGATCTCCAGGCGTACACGTCGTTACTGCCGCTGGTCACCGTAGCGTGGAATTCTACCAGCATCTCGGATTCAGCCAGCGAGCGGAAACTATATGGCAAGACACGCGAATCGTGTGCCTTTGCTATGGGCTGCAACCGCAACGTTAGTGGTAGGCAGCCC
Organism: Hyphomicrobiaceae bacterium; assembly: GCA_051009975.1. Taxonomy (GTDB): domain Bacteria; phylum Pseudomonadota; class Alphaproteobacteria; order Rhizobiales; family Hyphomicrobiaceae; genus Tectiglobus. Next base: position 14,112 of record JBPCWA010000516.1, on the reverse strand, counting down.
CCGGACGGGCTTTAGGCAAGCTTGGAATGTCATATAGCAATCTCCGGCGTCCAGAGATAAATTGCTTTTCAGCTCCAGGGTCGCACTGGTACTTTGAAATTTGACTATCCATGCTGGCCAGATCGCGACTTCAGCAACCAGCGGCGGTCACCAGCAGCCTCATGGACCCGATCCCGGTAGCCAACCACCGCTTTCGAGTAAACCCACCGCACGCCATGGCTAGTTCGCCAAGTCAATTCGATTGGGGGAATGAATGAGCGACATGCTCGAAGACTACGACTACATCATCGTCGGCGCAGGCACAGCAGGTTGCCTGCTGGCCAACCGACTTTCCGCAGATCCTTCCATTCGAGTCCTCTTGCTGGAAGCTGGTGGCAAAGATGATTACATCTGGATACACATTCCCGTGGGTTATCTTTATTGCCACGGCAATCCCCGTGTTGACTGGGGATTTAAGACTGCACAAGAGGAGGGATTGAACGGGCGCAGCTTGGATTACCCCCGCGGTCGCGTGCTCGGTGGTTGCTCGTCCATCAACGGCATGATCTATATGCGCGGCCAAGCCCGCGACTATGATATGTGGCGCCAACAGGGAAATCCTGGATGGGCATGGTCGGATGTCCTGCCCTACTTCATGAAACACGAAGATCAGCACGCGATGGAACTCGAAGATTTTGGCGAGATCCATGCCCGTGATGGTGAATGGAGGATCGAACAGCCGCGGATCAGATGGGATATCCTGGATGCTTGGGCAACGGCAGCCCAACAAGCCGGCATTCCCAGAATAAAAGACTTCAATGATGGCGACAATGAAGGCACCAGCTACTTTCAGGTCAACCAACGGTCTGGCACACGCTGGAACACGGCACGGGGCTTCTTACGTCCAGTCATGTCGCGCAAAAACCTGTCAATCGTGACCCATGCCGTAGCTCAGAGGCTCATTATTGATGCAAACCGTGCCACCGGCGTTGAAATTCTACGCAACAGCATATCAATGAAGCTAGGCGCAAAACGCGAAATCATACTTGCTGCTGGCGCAATTGGATCACCGCAACTCCTGCAGCTTTCGGGCATCGGTCCCGGCGCGTTACTGCAAAACTACAATATTCCACTGGCCTTCGAAAGCTCAGATGTGGGCTCCAATTTACAAGATCACCTTCAAATCCGCTGCGCATACAAGGTCACAGGAGTAAAGACTCTCAATGAAAATGCGCAAACTCTCCTCCAAAAAGCGCAAATCGGCTTGCAATATGCGCTTTCCCGACGTGGACCAATGTCGATGGCCCCCTCGCAACTAGGCACATTCGCCAAATCAGACCCGTCCCGAGAAACAGCAAATTTGCAGTATCACATTCAACCGCTGTCTCTTGACCATTTCAATGCGCCTCTCGATCCGTTTCCGGCATTCACGGCTAGTGTATGTAATCTTCGACCGACTAGCCGAGGACACGTGCACATCGAAACGCCAGACCCTACGGCTCCACCTGAAATAAGGCTCAATTACCTATCCACTCAAGAGGACTGTCAAGTTGCCGCCGACTCGATCCGCCTGACCCGACATATTGTTTCGCAGCCAGCGCTTCAAGCCTATAAACCAGAGGAATTCAGGCCTGGCCCCAAGGTGCATAGCAACGATCTCGAAGGGCTTGTGCAAGCGGCCGGAGACATCTCAACAACGATATTCCATCCGGTCGGAACCTGTCGAATGGGAAGCGATGGCAGCGCCGTTGTTGACCCGCGGCTCCGTGTTAATGGGATGACAAACGTACGCGTTGCCGATGCTTCCGTTATGCCCTCCATAACGTCGGGAAATACAAATTCGCCAACGCTGATGATTGCTGAAAAAGCCGCCGACATGATCCTTGAGGACTGGCGTCGCTAGTTGGCTTCCTCCCAGTTTAGGATGCAACTCCCGAGCGGGTATCATAGGACCTAAGCAGCCTCATCCGACTCGCTCGCCAACTCTACCCCGGTCGTCTATATGAGCTCAATTCAAGACATGCCAGAACGGTCGTGTCACGAAACGGTCATGTGGGAAAGGACAAAAGCGCTCTCACGAGCTCGCTTCGACACTCCTTCCCATAGCATGGTGCTTTGGTTGCGCGATGCGTCCGCCAGACAAATCTAGAGTTAAAGCTTCTATCCCCAATCATTCCAACCTCAACGCAGTTGTGGCACATCAACGCCTTAATACTGTGGTTTGGCTTGGCTCGGTGGAGCAAGAGCGAATTTAGCTTCTATCGTCCGACAATTTCTCAGTTTCTCGATAGCCGCCAGCGCAATGACAGGGAACAGATCAAGGCCTACGATACTTATGATAAGGAATATCGCAGTTCCAAATGTAGCTGTAAGTATACTTGCATCCACATGCTTTGCGGTTATTGCCCTAGCGACCGCCGCCCCCACGGCAGCACAATCCTTAGTAGACTCCCACCCGCCAACCTTGCGCTATGCGCAAGTTGACAGTCAGTCAATCAACCAGGGCACAGAGCTGAGGCGCGAGCGTCAAAGGGATCGACGCCAAGACAATGCCGAACGAAGACGTGACCGGCGCCGGGACAATGCCGAGCGCCGATCCGATCCGCGCCTCAGCCCGGGCTAACGCAGACGCGATCGCCGGCGTGACAACGCAGAACGGCGACGCGACAAACGCCAGGATAATGCAGAAAGAAGGCGTGACAGACGCCAAGACAATGCCGAACGAAGGCGTGACCAGCGCCGAGACAATGCCGAGCGCCGATCCGATCCACGCCTCAACCCAGCCGAACGCAGACGCGATCGCCGGCGAGACAACGCAGAGCGGCGACGCGACAGACGGCAGGATAATGTTGAAAGAAGGCGTGACAGACGCCAAGACAATACCGGACGAAGGCGTGACCGGCGCCGAGATAATGCCGATAGAAGACGTGACCGTCGGAAATGGATCGCCAATAGACAAGAGCGCCGAGCGCGAGTGCGGCGCAATCGCCAAGTTCGCCGCGTTGTGCGCCGCACGCACAATCAGCTCATCCGTGAAAGACGAATTCGAGATCGCCGCGGCCACATTCGCGTCGCACGCAGTCGGAGATACTACGTCAAGAAAAAGAGATACCGAAATCGTTTCTACAAAGGTGTCAGTGTATATTATCGTCCGCCAACCGGAGTTTGGCTTGCACCGGATCGCTACGTCGTTGCTGCGTCAAGCGGTTCATTTGGCATTTATCTCGATACATTCTTGGCACCACCTGTCGTCAACATTCGACGACGCTATACATTGGACGACGTGATCTCCGATCCAGACATTCGCGCAAAAGTCCGTAGTATCAATATAGACACGATTACATTTCCATTCGGGTCGGCAGAAATTTCGGACGGTCAGCTCGACAAATTGGAAGATTTGGCCGACGCGATTCTGGAAACTTTGGACCGCAATCCCCACGAGCGCATTCTTATCGCTGGGCATACGGATGCCGTGGGTTCATTCGAAGCCAATCTCGAATTGTCTGAAGAACGCGCAGCTGCGGTTCTAGAGATCCTCGTTGAAGAATTTGACGTTCCAGCAGAAAATCTCGAATCCGTCGGATATGGTGAACAATACCTTTTGGTCGAGACCTATGCCGCGGAACGTCGCAACCGTCGAGTCGTCCTGAGAGCCGTGGGTTCATTGCTCGCTGAAGCTGACTAGAGGACCATGATGCTCGCCATAGACCGCCTGCGCCACAACCAAAACACCTGCGAGCCACAACAAATTAAGACTCCCAGGTCTGATAGTTTGTGCGCATATAGCTTAGTCCCCTTACGACTACCTCTCTGAGAATATCCAGATCGATGTCAGAAAGTCTGTTGATGTAGAGGCAGCTCTTTCCCGTTTTGTGCTTTCCCAGCCGAACCAGTAGGTCGCTCATATCTTGATACCCAGGCATGACATAAATTGAGAGTGCTTTCTTACGTGGACTAAAACCCGTCAAGAAATATTCACCCGCATGCCCACTTTCGTATTTGTAGGCGTAGCGACCGTAGCCGACAATGGAAGTGCCCCACATTCTGGGTTTCAGGCGGGTCACACGATCAAAGAATGGCAAGAGACACAGTCCATCTTCCCGCCGCTGGACTTCTTTAATGGTGCTCAGGAATATCTTCGGCGACATGCTAGTCGGCCGCGTCTTGATGCTGCCCACAAACCACCTAAGGCCTCAATATTCATTAAAAATGCGACGCAATTCCGCCTTGTCTTTGGTGTGACTGAGCGCCACCATCAATAGCACGCGCGCCTTTTGAGGTGTCAAATTGTCAGCGGAAATCAAGTCCCGCTCCAAAAGCCTCCGGCGGGACGGCACCCGGCCTGACCCTGCCCGAGTTGACTGCACTACAATAATGCCATCCGCCACGGCCCGGTTGAATGCTTCAACCTGTGCCGGTGTCACAAGGCCCGGTGCAAAACCTGCCGAAACAAGACCTTCCGCACCAGCCTTAACGAATCCATCCACCGACGCGCCGTCGGCACCACTGTAGCAGTAAACGATGTCTACGCGCGGTAGTGTAGTTTTTCCCGATACGTCAAATTCTGTATCGGGCATCCGCCGGCGAATCGGCGATCGATAGTAGTGAACACCGTCGCCATCCACGTGTCCAAGGACGCCGAAATCCGGAGTGCGAAACGTTTGCAATCGCAGCGTCGCCGTTTTGCTCACGTCTCGCGCCGCCTGGATCTCATCGTTTAGCATCAATAGTACGCCTTTACCCCGTGAAACCGTTGCTGCCGCCGCCCGTGCCGCATTTACTAAATTTATCTCGGCGTCGGTACTAATCGCAGAGGCAGGACGCTGCGCGCCAACAACGACGATTGGCTGCTCGATCTCCATTGTCAAGTTCAAGAAATACGCAGTTTCTTCCGCTGACGCCGTGCCATGAGTAATGACAACACCAGCGAGCGTAGGATCATCAGCGACAACCTGTGTGATCATGCTCTGCAATGTTAGCCAATCATCCGGACCAATCTCAGTACTTCCGACCGCGCGATAGCGGATCGGAACAGGTTCCACAAATTTCTCAATCAACGTGAACTTCCCGAGAAGTTCATCGATTCCAAGCTTCGTCCCGTAGTCGGGATAGTCCAATAAATCTAATGAATCGCGACCCAAAGAAGAAATTGTTCCGCCTGTTCCAATGAACGCCACACGTGGTTTTGACGCATTCATCTGAATTCGCGCTCCTCTATCTCATATTCGTGCGTTGTCACAATCGTTGCCAAATTCAGCAACCTCGTTTTCAATTGCAGACAGCAGTGCGCGCACCCATTCCTCGTTCAGCCCCCGACCGATAAAGACCATCCTCGTGCGCCAATCTCCCGACGGCCAGCACTCTAGCCATTTCGGAGGATGAAAGACGTGCTGCACTCCGTGGATGACCGCAGGTTGGGTTGGATGTTCGGCAACTTGGACAAGCCCCTTCAATCGCAACAGATCGGGACCACAATGCGCAGCTAGAGCCTGCAAAAACAATGAGAGAGCAATCGCAGACAATGGTGCTTCCCGCACAAGCGAGAACGTCGCGATGCCATCGTGAACCTCTTCAACGATATGACAAGACCAATCATTTGAGCGTGCGAGAATCCCCAATGCCCTGGTGTCATTCGTGCGATCCGAAAAGACAACATCTGCATCGACAACACCGTGATCGGCCTCGACGAGCGGGGCGAGTGCATTCAGCCGCAGCAATTGGTCAAACAGCCCTGCTGGTTCGGCCGGTGACAAGTCCCTTTTGGTGAGAACAAGCTGATCAGCCACCGCGACCTGGCGCCTGGCCTCGGGCTCAGTTAGCAATGTTGACAGGCCACTAACTGCATCAATAACAGTCACTACGCGCGACAGCGCAAAGCTCTCTATGATTGACTGATCCAGCATTAATCCCTGAAGAATGGGCACAGGGTCTGCTAAGCCGCTCGTTTCAATGACTACGCGTTTAAATTTCGGAATGGTGCCGGTAAGACGCCGCGCCATCAGATCGCTCAAAGTAATTCCCAAATCACCGCGCATCCGACAACAAAGGCACCCCGTATTCAGGGTCACCAAATCTTCTTGGCTTGTTTCAAGCAACTCGTGATCAAGCCCAACATCACCAAATTCGTTGACAATCACAGCCGTATTGGACAGCGCACGTTGCGCCAATAAATGAGACAGGATCGTGGTTTTCCCACTACCGAGGAATCCGGTGATAACGGAAACAGGAATCATTCCTTGCTAATCGCCAAAGGCGCGATTCTCAAATGCGATGCCGCGTAGTCATCCGAGAAAGCCAATCGAAAAACTTGAAGCAAGCCAACAACTGAAGCCGCCGTGCGCGTTCGACCATTATCCTGCACCACCCAATTGAATGGCATGTCCTGCGGGGCTCGCGATATTGTCAACCTACACGTCGTCGATTCCAGCACCAGCAACACTCCTTCTCGTCTTGCAATGACGATATTCTGGTCTGGAAACCAATAGGTAGCCGACGTCGTCAATAGGAGTTCCACACTATCCAGGAGCGAGCACCTCATATCGCGGTACCATTCAGTATGTCCCTTTGCACGCGACGCTTAAGATATTGACCGTCACTAGGGGCCCCGTGGAACACCCCACCTTCAACCATGACTTTACCGCGCAACAGTGTTGTCACCGGCCAAGCATAAATTTCATGCCCCTCCCACGGAGTGTAGTCCGTCTCGTGCAAATCATGGGCCGAGATTTTCCCGCGACGAGTGGGATCGAGTAACGTAAGATCCGCATCACTACCGGCAGCAATGACACCTTTCTGCGGATACAGTCCCATGATCTTCGCTGCATTTGTTGAGATCAAGTCGACGTATTGCGACAACGAATACCTGCGCCTTTCAACCATTTCAGTGTACATGACAGCGAGACGCGGTTCTACGCCGGCATTGCCACCCGTTGTGTTATCGATGCGGTCTCCCAACAGTTTATCTTTCAATGTACAACACAGCTCATCAGTAGCAACGCAACTGATGTCGCCAGTAAGCGTGCCCTCCCAAAGTGCAGCCTGATCCTGTGCCGACTTCAGCGAAGGATACGTATGATAGATCTGGCCGTTTGGTTTCTTATAATCTTGCTCGGTGTATAATAGATACTGGTGCAAAGTCTCACCATAGATTGCCAAGCCCTTTGCACGCGCATCCGCGATAGCTTGAACACCTGTTTCGGCGCTGACATGCATCATGTACAGCGCCGTACCGGCCACATTTTCCGCCAAGCGTAATATCCGACGAAAACTTAAATCCTCGGAAAGGGCATTGTGAGCCTTGGAAAGATGCTCAAAGCCGACTTGTCCTTCTCGGATCAGCTTCGCATACATGTGCATAACTATGTCGTTATCCTCAGCATGAATCACTCCAAGTCCGCCTTCCCGAGCCAGCACCTGGAAGGCCTCCCAAATATCCCCATAATCAATCATACGTCCGGATCGACTAGGCAATATGTTGGTCGTAAAGATTTTCAGCGTCGGGTAACCAGCCTGGATCGCTTCGGCCAATTGACCTGTAAACGTATGCGCTGGGTCCGTATGCAGCATCAAATGATAAGCCCAGTCACAGTAACTCTGCCCGCAAAAAACTTTGTCGCGAGACTCGATTGCATCCTGCGGCGTCGAATTGCTGTTCCAGTATGCGAAGTCGATTAATGTTGTTGTCCCGCCGTAAAGTGCAGCTTTGCCCACTTGTTTCGGTCCGGCAGTTGTCAACGTAGTCCCATCTGGTTTAACCCAGGGATGATGCATGTGAACATGAGGATCGATACCGCCAGGGATTACTATCATGCCGTTCGCGTCTATGACTGGTGTTTGCTTTTCGTCACTCCACGTTCCCGTCTCGGCAACGGCGACGATTTTCTCGTCTTTGATCCAAACATCATAGGAGCCAACGTCATGCGGAGTAACAACCGTCCCACCTTGGATAATCAGATCCAACATCCCAGCACCCTTCGCCCATACGAGCATACGATCGACGCAGCCCGGCCGCAAAACCAGCGCGCTCGGGCCTGACTAATCGGCTTCATCATTGCACAGCAACTACCGGTTATGTCACCCCTTTTCACTCCCCGCGCACCACGTGCGCGTGTCCAAGCCTCCGGAGGATTGAACGGAGTTGCAGAACTGGATTAGCGCACTTCGCCTCCACCCTTTTTTAGACACGCGCCAGCAACCACGGGCCCAAGCATTCCCGGTCTTTCAATGGCACCACAACCCAACAAGCAGCATTTCGGCGAGCACTCCCACTCATGGGCTGGCGGAGAAAGCCGCGTCGACGGAGCGCACCGCGGATTTCCAGTCATGCGCAACAGCTCTCGACGAAGCACATGACGCACGTTACGATTAAGGTTTGAGTCGATGCCCGACCCAACGAATTAAATGCCTGAAGGGTGTCGAATCAGATCGCGGAGTGGTCAACGAGAAGAGAAACTCGACATCACGTTCGCCACTGTCCTCTTTCTACGCGGATTACCGAAAAGAGGAACATCCATTTAGCGCTAGACAAGATCTCCGCAGCACGGGAGCAATTGGAACTCCAAGACGAACAAAAATAGCGATCATTTTCTTGGCCACAAAACAAGCTGCGTGCAGCGGAAGCACGCGATCAATTTGCTCGTCGTTTCGTGCACAACACGTGCGTCCCATACTTGCGTTGTTCGCCCTTGATGTAACGGGCGCGCAGAACACGTCACCTCGCCTTCCAACGCTGTCCCAATAAAATTGGATGTCAGATCCAGCGTGGTGAAGCCGTCTGCTCCATTCGGTAATGATGACAACGTACCATACCCACAACATGTATCAGCAAGCGAAACAACTGAGCCAGCGTGCAAGAAACCATTCCAAGACAATACGGACTTTTTGACTTTCAACCTGGCCAGAACTCTCGTGCCGGACACCTCAACAAAATACATCTCCAAGTGACCTGGCAAGAACTCTCGTCCTCGGGCATTCCATTCATCCAATGTCTTGGGCACATCGATCTTCAATGTGGTCTCCGCTCACTCTGAACCCGTTGAATCGATGGTTCAATTGAGCGTTGCGAGCATACTATCCCGAGCCTCATCATCGAGCCACTCAGGCCACACGCCACGATTGGTCTTCAAGAAATTTTGCACTGCCTCTTCCGCTGTCGCCTTCTCACTCTCTGCCCAGGCCAACAACTTACCCATCTGGTTGTTTGTAAACACCATGCGTCGCAAGAATTCGGCGACGGACGGGTATAGAGCAACAAAGCTTGTCGTTGCAGCAGTAACCACACGACTTCTTGGATAGGCAGAGGGTGCTGGCGATTTGCAAGTACGACTAGCATTGCAAGCGTGCGCCTTCGCGTTGTATGGACCAACATCCACCTTGACCATTGGGTATTTCCCGAGCAATGGCGTCGGCGACCAGTAGTATCCAAACCACGGACGCCGGGCCTCGAAGGCCGACGCGAGCGACTCGGCCAAGGACGCGTCGGAATCATGGTTCACGATTCTCAGTCCGTGCGCATCGAAATTAAAAGCCAATGCCATATTGTCGTTTATGACCCGACAAGCCCAACCGGACGGACAATTGTGAAACACGCCTTTCACCAAATCTGGGTTCTTCAGAATGCCCTTGATTGATCTCAGCTCTGGGTGGGCTCTGGCGAGATAATTCGGAATCCACCACGCTTCCACACCACCGTTCGAAAACACATCAGCCAATGTTGTTACTTTGCCGGCCATCTCAAGACGTGAAAAATCTGGTGCTGATTTCACCCAGAGTTCCGTAATTACGTCGGGCTTTCCCGTTGCCCCGACATCAGCAATCGCCGGGACGGTCGATGTTCGCACTTTTGTAACCGTGCAACCGTATCCACGTGCCATGATGGTTGCAGCTATGGCCGTAACCAATTTGGCGGATACCCAGTTCATCTCAGTTATTTGGACGTCACCACAACGAGCCGCTTCGGCTCGGTTGCCGATCGCTAAGATCATCGTCACGACCCCGATGATCCCAATTCTAACCAACATGCCTCCATTCCTCAGGTCTTGGCGCGACTGCCGCCGGTCCTAATCAGGCCTCAGCCGGCGGCAGTCGAATGTGGCATCAATGGAAATCAATACTCCACATTCGCACACCATCCACCTCAGGCCCTCAACTCTCATTCCCCAATCTGGGACAACATATGTGCCGCACTTGATGACTCATGATTCGGCGGTGCAGCCTCGACGTTCAAAATTTTCACCACACCGTCATCTACTAACATCGCATATCTATTCGATCGCAGACCCAGTCCCCGCGCTGTCAGGTCAATTTCAAGCCCCAGCTTCTGGACAAAGTCAGCGCTACCATCCGCCAGCATTTCTATCTTCCCCTTCGCGCCGCTATCCTTTGCCCAAGCGTCCATTACAAAAACGTCGTTCACTGAAGTGCACGCGACCGTATCTACGCCTTTCGCCTTGATTGCATCAACATCGCGCACGAACCCGGGCATATGGCCCTTGTGACACGTCGGCGTATAGGCCCCAGGAACCGCAAAGAGAACAACCTTCTTACCGTCGAAAACATCCGCTGTTGACGCAGGCGCCGGACCATCTGCCCCCATCACCGTAAACGTTGCAGCCGGCAACTTGTCACCCACTCTTATTGTCATGTTTGATCCTCTCAACTTGCACATCGGTCAATGGCGGCATCGGACCGCTCGCTTAGAACCTAGCGCGTGACCATCCCTATGAGAAGGCTTTCTAGCCCACAGGCAGACCATCACCGCAGCGTCGGAACATCGTAAAACATCTCGACACTTTCGTTTGCACCAACCAAAGTCAACACCAACCTGCGACCGGCGAGTACGGATCGATCAACCCCATTGCCCAAATCCACTCGGTAGCGCACGCTCACACTGCTGAGGTGTTCGATCGGCTTTGCCATAGGCAGGTAAACGTCGCTCCCGGCGTCAATGAAAAGATCCGCTCCGTCCAGACCTTGAGGATATGTGACGTCAAAAACAAGAGACGGACTTGCCCCCGTCAATGTGCTGGTTGCATAGGCTAATCGTGGAGCGTGAGATGTGGCCTCGTCCAGCCCCTTCGGAAGTCGCTGGAGCGCCTCAGCGAGTGACGGCGGCATGATTTGAAGCTGTTTGAAATGAACTTCGATAGCAAACCTCGCCTGCGCCGGAATGCAAATTTCACGACAAACTCCGTAGTGAACATCCAATGCCAAGCCAAGAGGCCGCCTCCAATCCTCCGGTTCTAACAATACCGGATAAACGACCCGCCGCTTATAGCCGATAGCCTCCCCCAGGGAATCACGAAATCGCGTGGGAGGTGGAAATTTTACAGCCGTCGATTTGAGATTCTTGGACTTCGACCAATCAAAATAGGGTGGAATGCCGCCCGCGTCTCCAGGTTGGCGCCAATAGGTCTTCCACCCTTCCGCCAACTCAACTTCAAGACCAGCATAAATGCGAACGCCACCTTTGTTCACCGGGACCGAACCAACCAACAAACGTGCTCTAGATTTATGTCCGTCGAACCAGTCAGTCGCCACGGCCGGTGCACTATGGGACACAGATCCAAAGACTAAGAGCACCACTCCCGCGCGCCCGCATGTGCGGAGCAGACGACTCACAGTGCGACACAAGAGCCATATTGAAGGGAATTGCTGCATTCATATCCACCAATCAACCCGCCGGCGAAGAGCGCCATATCGCTCGAACCTAGCACAGAGATTTACCGAACAGCTCTTATCTCGCGCATCAAGGCTTCACTTTCTCATCACACTAGCGTTAGTCTGCAAGCATGGTGGGACGAAACAACAAATTGGTGTCGGATTTGGATGGCAGCCTCGAAGGCCAGTTCCTCATCGCGATGCCAACCATCACTGACGGCTGCTTCGCGCGTTCCGTAGTGTACGTTTGTGCACACTCACGAGAAGGCGCGATGGGTTTGATCATTAACAATCCCACTCGCGAGGTTGGATTTCAAGATGTTCTGAGACGCCTCCAAATTACCGGGGACGATGTCGATCTCCCCCCGCCAGACGTGCGGAACCGATCCGTCATCGTCGGCGGACCGGTCGAATCTGGTCGCGGTTTTGTCTTGCACTCTCCTGACTATTTTGTGGCCTCGTCAACGGTGCGGGTCGCCAACGATGTCTGCCTAACGGCAACCTTAGATATTCTCAAGGCAATGCTTGACGGCACAGGTCCCACGCAAGCGCTATTGGCGCTTGGTTATTCAGGTTGGGGGCCCGGACAGCTAGAGAGTGAGTTCCGGCACAACGGCTGGCTCAACTGTGCTGGCGATCCGGATCTGATTTTTGATGATGACCACGGCTCCAAATACCAGCGGGCTCTATCCGGCCTGGGCATTGACCCCTCGCATTTGGTTGGAGAGGCAGGTCACGCCTGAGGACGAAGCAGTTCACGCCTAAGGCGCGGCTCAAGAGTGAACCCTTGAACTTCCTCGGTCTAGCTCTCGGCGCACACCAACAAAACCTGGCCAGGGTCGACTCAGACGAGCAGTCTCAGCCACTGGGTTTGCCTTTGCGTGGCGTCACTGTTGGTACCGTCCCAGAGGTTTTCTGGCCACGCTGTTTCTTTTCCTTAGGTCCGGGTAAGGCTTTTCGGGGCGTCGCCTCAATTAGAGCCTTCTCATTATCATGTTCAAACTCGTCCTCGTTGTCGTCGTCATCGACGTCACCGCCGCGTTTCGGGGCGGCTGGGAAAAGCTCAAAGTCCAACCGTGCTTCAAGCCCATCCTTCGCGGTAATCACCTTCACCGCACCTCCATGCTCGAGCTTGCCGAACAACAACTCCTCAGCCAGAGGTTTCTTAATGTGCTCCTGTATGACGCGGGCAAGCGGCCTGGCGCCATACTTTTCATCATAACCTTTCTCCGCAAGCCACTGCGCAGCGTCTTCAGACAACTCAATTGTGACGCCCCGATCAGCCAACTGCGCCTCCAGTTGGAAGATGAACTTTTCGACCACCTTGCGGATAACCGCTGGCGGTAGGCCAGAGAACGGAACAATTGCATCCAGCCGGTTTCGGAACTCAGGAGTGAACATCCGATTGACTGCCTCGGTATCCTCGCCCTCACGTTTGTCCCTATTGAAACCCATCGGAGGTTTGGCGAGGTCCGCCGCACCCGCGTTTGACGTCATGATCAGTACAACATTGCGAAAATCTATTTGCTTACCATTGTGATCGGTAAGCTTGCCGTGATCCATAATTTGCAGCAAAATGTTGAACAAGTCAGGATGCGCTTTCTCGATCTCGTCGAGAAGCACAACTGAATGTGGATGCTGGTCAACCCCATCGGTCAACAGGCCACCCTGATCGAAGCCAACATAACCTGGAGGCGCACCGATCAGCCGCGACACAGTATGTTTCTCCATGTACTCCGACATGTCGAAACGGAGCAGTTCCACCCCCATCAATGAGGCCAATTGTTTAGCAACTTCCGTCTTGCCAACCCCGGTTGGGCCTGTGAACAGATAACAACCTATTGGCTTTTCCGGCTCACGCAATCCCGCACGCGATAGTTTGATGGCCGAAGAAAGCATTTCAATAGCTTTGTCCTGACCAAATACCAGCCGCTTCATATCGCGGTCGATGTTCGCTAAAAGCGCTGCATCGGATTTTGTAACGGTTTTCGGCGGAATCCGCGCCATCGTCGCAACCGTCGCTTCGATCTCCTTCAACGAGATCCGCTTTTTCCTCTTGCCTTCATCAACGAGCATCTGCGAGGCACCCGTCTCGTCGATGACGTCGATGGCCTTATCTGGCAACTTGCGGTCATTGATGTAACGCGCCGAAAGCTCGACCGCCGCGCGAATGGCTTCGTTAGAATATTTTAATTTGTGATATTCCTCGAAGTACGGTTTCAGCCCTTTAAGAATCTCAACGGCATCTTCTACCGTAGGTTCATTTACATCGATTTTTTGGAACCGTCGAACCAGAGCGCGGTCTTTTTCAAAATGTTGTCGATACTCTTTATATGTAGTTGAGCCAATGCAACGGACTGTACCTGATTGCAACGCTGGCTTTAGCAAATTCGAGGCGTCCATAGCGCCACCCGAGGTTGCCCCCGCCCCAATGACGGTATGTATCTCGTCAATAAAAAGAATGGCCCCATCGTA
>JBPCWA010000515.1:0-12397 GCA_051009975.1 Hyphomicrobiaceae bacterium | reverse complement strand
AGCGCAATTACCAAGGCACCCAGTGAAACGCGCTGCAGCTGGATACCGAAGAGCTGCATGATCCAGAGCGTACCCGCGACTGTGATCAGTAGCACGGCACCAATGATCAATCCGGTCCTGATCCCCATGAAGAGAAGCAAAACCACAATAACGATGACCAAAGCCTCGGCGACGTTGACGACAAATCCATTCACCGATCTGTCGACGGCCGATGGTTGGTTGTAAATCTCGTGAACTTCCATTCCGATCGGAAGTGATTGACGCATATGAGCGAATCGCTCGCTCAATCGATGGCCCACGTTGACAACGTTTTCGCCAGGTAACATCGAAATGCCAATCGTCAGCGCGGGCCGGCCATTAAAAAACACGAGATTGTTGGGTTCGTCTCGGTAGGATCGCTTAATCGAAGCGATGTCATTCAGATATATCAGCTTCTTGTCGGCACCTTCGCCTGCCGAGCTGATCAAGATATTACCTATCTCGCCTGCAGACTGGAATTCACCGGTGGGAGAAATTCGGATGAAGTCATCCCCCACCTTCACCCGACCGCTGTCAGCCACCAAATTCTGTGACGCCAGCACTTCAGCAACACGTTCAAGTGAAATTCCTAACTCCCCCAGTCTCGCTCGCGAGATTTCGACATAGACAACCTCGTCTTGCGCACCACCGATGATCACCTTCCTTACACCAGACACCAATATGAGATCACGCTGCATTCGGTCAGCGGCGTCCTTCAGATCCCGATAGGTGTATCCAAATCCAGTCAGGGCAAAGTAGACGCCGTATACATCAGCAAAGTCGTCGACGATCATTGGTTCGCGAGCGCCAGGAGGGAGCTTATGGCGCATATCCGCTATTTTGCGTCTGAGTTCATCGTAGATATTTGGAAAGTCCGCAGTCGTATACTGGTCCTTGAATTCAATTTGAATGTCGGAATAACCCGGTCTCGAGATCGACATTTTGATGCGTTTGAGCTGTGGAAGGCGCTGGATAGCTTCTTCGATATGATAAGTCACCTCATCCTGCGTCTGACGGGCAGTAGCACCGGGATATTCTGTGATGATTTTGGCTTCTTTGAGCGTAAAGTTCGGATCTTCGAGCTTGCCCATAGCGTCGAAGCCCGCGATCCCTCCTCCCACCAGAATGACAACAAATAGCCATGCGACGACTTTGTAGCGGACCGATAATTCGCCAATGTTCATTGGTAGGATATCTCAATTTTGGGTCAATTGTGGGCCGTCGCGCGAGACTACCTATTCGGCACTCCCTGTCCTTTCGACTTGCCGTTCGGCGTCGCGGCGCAGAGTGACATCATCTGCCCTCTCAAGCGCTTGTTCCGGCATCGGCATCAATGTGACTTTCATACCTTCGTTCAGGAATGGAGCGCCGGCGACGACAATGCGGTCACCCGCCGCCAGCCCGCTGACGACGGCGATTGAATTTCCAGAGAGCGTGCCGACTTCCACCCTACGTGGTGAAAGCGTCATGGTGTCTTCTTCGACGACCCAAACTCTGCCTTTTAACTCGTTCGTCGACATCACCGCCGCGACCGGGACATAGATGCCTGGCTCGGATGCGACATAACTTGAGAGGTCAACAGTAACATTTGCCGACATGCCCGGAAGTATCGCCAAGTCGCTGGGTGCCCGCAAGGTATAGGTTGCCTCGAATGTACGCGTTGCAGGGTCTGCCTTGGTCGCCACTTCACGGTAGACAAGCTTGTACTTTTGCCCCGGCGCCGCATCGAAACTAACCAGCACTTCAGGTTCAGAATTGGCCGTTTCGCTGTCCTGCGCAACTCGTATCATAATCTGTTCTGGAACGTCGAACTTCACTTCCAGCGCCAGGATATCACGCAGCTCCACGACCGGTTGCTTGGCCTGAATTTCCTCGAAATTTTGAACCAAGCGATTGGACACTTCTCCATCAAATGGAGCCTTTAAGACCGTATATTCCAATTCCTTTTCGGCATGCCTCAGAGCAGCAAGAGTGCGCTTCATTTCGGCCTCGCGTCGATCAAACTCTCTGCGGGTCACAATGCCCTTCTCTGCCAGAGGTACGGCGCGGTCGTAATCCTTCTTGGCGCGCAGATAGGCCGCCTGTCGGTCGTCGACTGCTAGTTTGAAATCGGTCTGATCAAGAGTGGCAATTACTTCGTCTTGCTTGAGGCGCTGCCCCTCTGTAACCGGCAATGTTTTCAATTTACCAGACACGCGAAAGGAAACCTTAGCCCGCTTCGTAGATTCTATACGGGCAGGAAACTTTCGAATCCCGCTGACTTCGGCCTCGGGAATAACGATCGTCTTAACCGGCCTTGCATGCTCTAATGGGGCAGCTACTTCATTGCTTTCGCAACCAACTATGAGGACGGTAGATGCCAGGACAAAGCCCCTGCGAAATCCATCGAATAGTTTCTTACACATCGACTTTTGCTCAACATTCGAAACCGTCATTAGTTGGCAGCAAACACCATACTGCTTTGCTATGCAATCGCTTGTTTCTCGAACTGTTGTCACCGTCTGACTTCCACCTTGAGGTACGGGCACACGAACTTGGTGTCGTCGATCTTTCTTGTTGCGGGGCTGTCGCAATACAATAGCGGTACTGCAAAAGCATACTCGTTTTCCAGCGACAGGCCTACTTGACAGGTTCGTCGTCCCTGCGGATTCTTCCCCCTCTATAGAGGCCGACCAATCGGGCAATTATCATGGCTTCAAAGACGACACCAATGATTGCTTCAAAGACCGACAAGAGCCGAGTTACCGGACCAATAGCAACGATGTCTCCGTAGCCCAAAGTCGTTAACGTGGCAAAGCTGAAATAGACGAACTCACTCCAATAAGCTTGATCCCGACTTAGCAGATCGCCAAACGAATCCGGATCGAGACCGAAAGCAAGACTGTAGATCAAGGACCATGTTACGCCAATCAAAAGATATATAGTGATCGCACCGACTAAGACGTCGCGGTCGACAACCTCTGACATCATAATCTGAACCAAGGCATACGAAATGATGAATATGCACAGTAAGATATAAAAAGCTTCCCCCGCCAGCCAAAGACGGTTTTGCGGAAACGGATCACCGAGCGCGAGCAGGAATATTGCGCAGCATGACAAGAGGCCAACACCGATCTGGAGCAATTGCCTGTCCCAAACCATGCGGACTATCGACAGAAGAACAGCGGAGAAGGCCAGTGTCAGAAGAAAATCGCCGGTCGGGGTTGCCTCTATGAATGGTGATATGAAGAGAAGTGCAACGATTGCCACCAATAAGGTCAACGGTTTTGACTCAAGAATAATCATGTTTAATCCCATTGGGTCGTGTGAGCGAGCGGACGATACCTGTGCAATCAGACTTGGTATCGTAACCGGAGAAGTCTTGTCGATGGAATCGGTGACTAATCGCCAGGTGACGACCAGCCTGTTTGAAGCAAGCTGGAGCATATGCTGCCGAAAAGTTCAAAGTCTTGAGCATGCCTTGGGCTGCAGCTCCTAAAACGAGCAGTAGCATGCACCGCGGGGGCTCGGCACCGGCTAATCAGTTAAGGACAGCGCAGACTATTTCAGACCTTGACCAACAGAATGAACGGCTCACAAAAATCCGACGCAGCGGCTTCCGAACCGGACCACACGTCCGCGCGGGAGTTTCTACGCGATAGATCGAATTTCAGGTGTGTTTCCCCCTATACGCGGACGCACGATCCATCAAGACCTCTCGCAAGCCTGGACACTCGGGGATGGAACGTAGCCCGAAGTAAGGCCTCGAGAATCACTTGCGGACACAGTGGACGGCTCACTCGCCTGATGCCAAGATTAGCGGAACGACTGCTGAGACGCGGGAATGACAGCGAACGTCTGAGTAGGCTTTGAACAGGGAATACACGAGATGGCCGAACGGTCCTTTGTCGACGAAGTGCAAAAGCTGAAGCTAGGCTCAGGGGAGACCTTTCAAGGTGAGGGCATTCTTGCGATCACAAAGGCGTTGTTGGAATGCGGCGTTGGTTACGTGGGTGGGTACCAGGGGGCTCCAATAAGCCATCTAATGGACGTTTTGGCCGACTCGCAGCAAATACTGCATCATCTTGGTGTACATTTCGAGGCCAACGCCTCTGAGGCGGCAGCTGCTGCTATGCTCGCAGCGTCCGTCCACTACCCGATCCGCGGCGCTGTAACCTTTAAGGGCTCAGTCGGGGTCAATGTCGCCTCGGATGCACTAGCAAACCTCGCATCATCTGGCGTGACCGGTGGGGCCCTTGTGATAGTCGGCGAAGACTATGGCGAAGGCTCGTCAATCATGCAGGAACGCAGTCACGCGTTTGCCATGAAATCCCAAATTTGGCTCCTCGATCCTCGTCCCAACTTACCCTCGATCGTCAAAACCGTCGAAAACGGGTTCGAGCTTTCCGAAGCGACCAACACGCCGGTTATGCTAATGGTCCGCATTCGCTCCTGCCACGTAACTGGTAGCTTTGCAGCTAGAAACAATAGGCGTCCACCCTTCAGTGTCAAAGATGCACTGGCGAACCCAACCAGCGACTATTCGCGTGTCGTACTGCCTCCCATGTCCTATATCCAGGAACAGGATAAGGTCAACAATCGTTGGCCAGCCGCACAAAATTACATTCTCAACAACAAGCTCAACGAGATCCTAGGTCCCCGAGAGGCCCCGGTCGGTATCGTGATGCAGGGCGGCATGTACAATGGCGTAATCCGCGCGCTTCAGCGTCTGGGCTTGGCCAGCATCTATGGTGAAACAGAGGTTCCACTCTACGTGCTGAATGTCACCTACCCCGTTGTCGACGAAGAATTTCTGGAATTTTGCCAAGGAAAATCATCAATTCTGATCGTTGAGGAAGGACAACCGAATTTCCTGGAGCAGGCATTTGGTTCGGTTCTCTACCGGGCGGGCGGCCGTGTCAAAATTTACGGCAAAGATGTCTTTCCCATGGCTGGGGAGTACACTGGCCAAGTGATGCTCGATGCCGTTGATGCCTTCTTGAGAAAAGCGGCACCCAACCTCATACCCGCACGCCTTCGCGCTCCTAATCGCGGGCCAAACAATGATATTCCCGATTTAACGGAAACTGTCCCCACGAGACCACCGGGTTTTTGTACGGGCTGCCCGGAGCGTCCCATATTTGCGGCGCTCAAGTTGACCGAGCAGAAACTTGGCAAACACCAGATTGCTGGTGACATTGGCTGCCATCTGTTTGCCAGCCTGCCACCATTCGAAATCGGTGGGTCTACGATGGGGTACGGATTGGGCCCCGCATCGAACGGTGCTTTCGACGGTGGTGGAGAAAAGCGTTCGATCTCCATTATTGGCGACGGCGGTTTTTGGCACAACGGTCTTTCATCGTCTATCGGCAATGCAGTTTACAACAGGTCCGATGGATTGATCGTAGTGGTGGACAACTATTACTCAGCGGCAACCGGAGGGCAGGATGTCCTGTCATCTCGCGCCCAGAACGAGACCAAATCTACCGGCCACAAGATTAGCGAGGCGGTCAAAGGAATTGGCGTCAATTGGGTTCGACAAGTGGATCGCACTTATGATGTGCCTAAAATGCGAAAGGTCATTGAAGAAGCGCTGACCACAGATCACGAAGGTCCAAAAGTCATTGTCGCCTCTTCGGAATGCATGCTCAATCGTCAGCGCCGAGAAAAGCCGCTGCGCAACAAGGCAATCGCGGCAGGCGGAAGGGCTACGGTTCCGCGTTTTGGTGTCGACGAGGAAATTTGCACAGGCGATCATGCCTGCATTCGGCTCTCAGGGTGTCCATCATTGTCACTCAAGCGGCTTGATGACCCACTTAGTGACGATCCGGTCGCCAGTATCGACCAAAGCTGCGTCGGATGCGGAAACTGTGGCGAAGTGGCCGATGCCGCTGTGCTTTGTCCGTCCTTCTACCGTGCCGACGTCATCCACAATCCGAGTTGGCTTGAAAGAACCTTTGCCGGCATTTCGGGTCGGATCATTTCCTGGCTACAAAGGCGCAGATCTAGCAAGAGAATTGAATTTGCTAAGGTCTGAACGGAGAACTTTGAACTTTGAACTTTGAACTTCGAACTTCGAACTTCGAATTTCGAACTGGAATAAAAAGCATGACACAACCAACCTCTGATCCCACAACAGCTCAAATAATCAAGCTCGCTATCATGGCGGTCGGCGGGCAGGGCGGTGGCGTGCTTGCAAATTGGATCGAAGCTTGCGCCAGAAGCAATGGATACCTGGTTCAATCAACTTCTGTCGCTGGTGTGGCTCAGCGCACAGGAGCGACAATCTACTACATCGAAATGACCCCAGATCTTGGACGTGAACCAGTCTTTTCGTTAAGCCCGGCGGCCGGAGATGTTGATATTGTCGTGGCTGCCGAATTGATGGAGGCCGGCCGAGCTATCATGCGTGGATTTGTTACTCCTGACCTTACAACTCTCATCGCATCTTCCCACCGCGCCCTTGCAATCTCAGAGAAAATGATGCCTGGCAACGGAATCGCCGACGCCGATGCGGTTATTTCTGCGGCCGAGTTGGCAGCGCGAAAGTTTATCCATTTCGACATGGAGCAGATGGCGGTCAGTTCTGGCACTGTCATTTCCGCCAGTCTGTGCGGAGCATTGGCCGGGACAGAGATCCTCCCATTTTCGCGTCAGCAATTCGAAGATGCGATAAAGGCCTCAGGGCGAGGTGTAGAGCCAAGCCTTGCGGCATTTGATTTGGCCTACAACAGGGCAAAACGGCCCGACCCGCAAGACCCTGTCAGCAGCGCTGTCGAAACTACGGTCTCGCAAGAGAACATTCCCGCCCCACTGGCGCCAGGCTGGCAGACTCTTGAACGAAGGGTAAATGACATGCCGGCGCCTGTCCGCGAGCTGGCTTTGCCTGGCCTCAAAGCAGTCGTTGATTATCAGGACATTGTATACGGAAATGAATATCTTGATCGGCTCGACGCGTTATTGCGACAGGACAGCGACCAAAAGGAATTTTTGTTCTCGAGAGAGGCGGCGAAGTACCTCGCCAAGAGCATGACGTATGACGACGTTTTTCGCGTTGCAGATCTGAAGACAAGAGGTAGCCGCTTTGCCAAAGTTCGCCGGGAAATGGCTCCTGGCAACGACGTCATACTAAATATGACTGAGTTTATGCATCCACGCGCTGATGAACTCGTCGGCATGCTGCCCCGGATTATGGGCCGACGAGTATCCGCCAGTTCGAACACGATGAAGTTGATCGATTGGTTGTTTGGTCGTGGCCGTCGAATCAGGACAGACCGTCTTCTTCCCTTCCTGCAGCTTTACCTCATTGCTGGACTTCGCCGATGGCGGCGCGGAACGCTACGTCATGCCATCGAGGAAAAGCACATGCAAGATTGGCTCGACAGTGCAGTAAGATTTGTTGAAACCGACTATGAATTTGCTGTCGAACTCATTCGTAATCGCCGACTGATCAAAGGATACTCTGATACACATGCCCGAGGGTTAACTAAGTTTGACAAGGTGGGCAAAGGGGCCATGCTTGTGGCTGGTCGCAAGGACGCGGCGCAGTGGGTCCGACGCCTACGCGAGGCAGCTTTGGAAGATGAAAGCGAAGCAGCTCTCGACGGGGCACTGTCAACAATCCAGTCATTCGCGAGCGAAATGAAAGCGAGCTGATCTGCTCTCAGAAAAAGTTACATCAAACAGGCACCTCGTTAAGGCAAGGTCCGATGACAAACAAGACATTTGAGACAAAGCGCGAGTTGCGTTTTGGCGACTGCGACATATCTGGTACCGCCTATTTTCCATCCTATCTCGATTTGCTGAATGGCGTAAACGAAGAGTTTTGGGCTTCCATTGGATTTCCCTGGCATGACATCATTCCGAAAGAACGCTGGGGCACGCCGACCGTGCATATTTCGTGCGATTTCTTCAAACCATCTCTTTTCGGCGATGTGCTCTCGTTCGAGTTAACCGTCGTCAAGGTCGGGCGTTCTTCAGTCACTATTCATCACACCATACGTTGCGGCGACGAAATTCGCTGGACCAGCACCCAAGTTCTTGTCGCGAGCGATCTCGAGACGCACACGTCAATTCCTTGGCCCCAAAAGCTTCGCGCAAATCTTGCGTCATTTTTATCGGACGATGCTCATCACAATACGTGAAGAGGGGCGTCGCGCACCCGAGGCGCGTGCCTATAGAATCAAGGTTTTGTAGTACGCGCGACAACACATTGAATTTTGGAAGAATTGGCTGACTGTGAGGATCGGCAAGACCGGCATCCCAAGCATGCCTTTCCGCCTAGCAGAACCCCGGATCCTGCCCCCCGGCAATCACGAATCACACTATGATGCCTCTTTCAAAACATAACGCGAGAACAATACGCCGGAAAAGCGTGGAAAATAACCATCACACCCCAGTGATTGCAATTGAGCGCCACACAAATAACTCAGTCGAGTTGACTTTGGGCAAAGCCAGTCAGTCGGTCAAACTCCCGATACAGCAGAGTGAAATCTTGTTCCGCCATGCCTTCCTCGAGCGCGTGAGACAAGAAGGCTGCCGTCGGGGCAGCAAAAAGTGCTGGCACTCCGACTTCCCTGGCGAAATCTACGCCCAAACGCAGATCCTTTTCGAGGTTGGCAACCCGCGAGCGCCCGTCCCACTTGCCCGATAGAATATGCCTAGGAAAGCGCAGCTCACTGACGAAGCTTCTGGCGTTGCCGTCATTTATCACGTCGATCGCAGTCGCTAAATCAATACCCGAGTGCTCGGCCAGCCGGCACCCTTCGGCGGTTATCAAGAATATGCTGTGGCATATCATGTTGTGGATCAACTTCATCGTATGACCGGCCCCTTCGGCCCCTACTCGCCTCACCCTCTGCACATCTGCGATGGCCTCGAACACCGGCATACAGCGCTCGTATACCTCCAAACTCCCTCCAACCATCAATGAAAGCTGGGCGTTTGCAGCTGCCTGTGCCCCTCCGCTCATTCCAGCGTCGAGGTAGGCACGACCGTGCGACTGAACATGACCAACTGTCGATTTGGTTACTCTGGGATCAGACGTTGTCAAATCAAGAATGACCTGACCGGCTTTGTCAGTTGAAAGGACGCCATCGGAACCGTTGAGACAGTCGCGGACTTCGTTGCTCGACGGCACGACGAAGACTACGACATCGGAAAATTCGGCAACTTCTCGCGGTGAGCGTACAACGGGCACCAACCTCTCTTCTGCGAGCGGCGCCAAGGCGGATGGATCAATATCCCATACCGCAGCCAACAGGCCCTGCTGATGCAGATTTCTTGCAATGCCGCTACCCATTTGCCCCAAGCCTATAACACCAACCTTTGAGACCGGCTCCTTATTGATCACCACTGCCATTCCCTTCCTCCAAATTTTGCAACCTAGTCCTTGCCAGTTGGGTCGTTGCGAGCGAGCGGTGCTACCACGCTCGCCCCCGGACGCCTTGGATTTTGCTAATCGGAGCCACCACAATCAATAGTCCTTGTCTTTTGGGGACAGGAATTTCTGAACGAACAAAAGTGGCCCATGCCGGATTAACAGCCGCAGCTAGCTGCGGCACCGATACAATGTCGGTTGGCATGTGAGTGAATTCCGCATCGATCTGGCTCGCCTCTCCAGTCGAACCGGGAACCTTCAATAGGGCAAGCCAACATAATTTTGGGCCAGCACCCTTTTTGCATCTTCACTATCTCGCAAAAACTCAAGATCGGCACGCTGTATCTTTAGGTCAAACTCTGATTGATCGGGATAGCGGTGAAGCAGGTTAGTCATCCACCAACTGAAGCGCTCTGCCTTCCAAACGCGCGCCAGAGCACGTTCCGAGTAACGGTCAATTCCTTCTTGATCTTTATCCTCAAAAAATTGCAGCAACGCATTGTAGAGGTAGTAGACGTCGGACGCGGCAGTATTCAACCCCTTTGCACCAGTCGGAGGCACAATGTGTGACGCATCTCCACAAAGGAATAGGCGCCCCCAGCGCATCGGCTCGCTCACGAAAGAGCGCAGCGGCGCAATCGACTTTTCAATCGACGCCCCCGTTGTCAAATTCTCTGCTGCATCCTCGGGTATGCGTTGTCGCAGCTCGTCCCAGAACTTTTCGTCTGGCCAATTATCAGGTCCATCACTAAGAGGGCACTGAATGTAGTAGCGGCTCAAATTCGAGTTTCGCATTGAGCACAAAGCAAAACCCCGGTCAGAGTTTGAATATATCAATTCGTCGTTAACTGGCGGTGTTTCGGACAACACACCGAGCCATCCGAATGGGTAGATTTTTTCGTATTCGCGACGCTGTGAGAGTGGGATTGTCTGTCGGCTAACGCCGTGAAAACCGTCACACCCGGCTACAAATTCGCATACGAGACGTCTTTCCTCACCGTCAACTTGATAATTTACAATTGGCGCGTCTGTATCGGTATCACAAATCGCAACATTCCCGACATTGAAGACAATCTTGCCGGAGACTTCTTCGCGGGCATCGTAGAGATCGCGGGTGAGTTCCGTTTGGCCGTAAACAACAACTGTCTTACCAGTTAATTTCTTGAAGTTGATGCCAAGTCGCTCGTTGCCGAACGAAATGACGGTACCATCATGAACGAAGCCCTCCCGATCCAAACGGTCGCCTACGCCAGCGTCGCGCATAAGATTGACCAAGCCGGCTTCCAATATTCCCGCACGTACGCGAGACAAGACATAGTCACGCGTCTTGCGTTCCAAGACAACGGTGTCGATTCCCTTGCGGTGAAGGAGTTGCGAGAGCAACAAACCTGAGGGTCCGCCACCTATGATTGCGACCTGCGTTCTCATTTACAATGGCCTCATCAGAATCTTCACATAAGTGGATGGCGATTGAGCGACATCTCCTATTGAACTGCGACTCTTGAAGTCTCGCAGTCGGTCCACCGGCGAATAGTGCTGTCGACCGTGATAGCTGAAATGATGTCGTCTTAGTCAGTCGAGCCGGACGACAATAATGCATTTGCGTCCGACGCCCTAGGTCCTCACCCACATTTCTATTTCTCGTATTGAGGCCGATCAGGTTCAAGGATCGAACGATTTGGACAATTAATGCACTTTGCCATCCATCAAAACCATCCGGCAAGCCGTTATCAAGGGAGCAATGATCGGCACCCAACCCAAAGGACTTGGCAGTGTACTTGATGATGAGTCTTTGAAGCCGCTCTGGCAGGCAGCACACGAGTTGGGAACGGTGTTGTTTATCCATCCAGTATTCGAAAGCGGCGATTCCCGTAATGTCGACTATGCATACAAAACGCTACTGGACGCGTGAGAGACACGCTGATCGCGATCAGCAGGATTATATATTCTGGGCATTTACTCACATACTCGAATGTGAAAATTGTGATTGGCATAGGCGGCGCTGCACTACCTTTCATAGCTGGGAGACTGCGCCGCAACTACACTCTTCATCCAGATGACCTGGCAGATCCGGATGCTTCGCTCGCGCGACTTTACTATGATACAGTGGTTCATGACCCGAAGGTCCTAGGTTTCGTAGCTGACATGGCCGGTACGAAACGTTTGATGATGGGGTCCGACATGCCATTCCCGATCGGTGATCATTCGCCCATGGACGTGATCGAGCAAGCGGGCTTCTCAGATGGCGAAACGCGCGCGATAAGTTCAGACGTAGCTCAACAATTGTTTGATTTATAGTCACATCACATGTTCTGTCTGCCAACACCCAAGACATGCCACGTCGCCTTAACACTCGAATACACGACAAGAGATCATCACGATCCATGTCGCAGCCATGGAGATGCCGCTTACCGCCGCTAGCATCATATCTATCCCGACCATGCAAAATGCGACGATTGTCAAATGCCAACAGGTCGCCGGGCCTATAGACTATGCGCATTTGGAACTTGGGGTCACGATTGAATTGAGCTCCATGAATGCACGTATTGCGGCGTAGGCGCGCCGCTGTTCGTTCACAGGCGCTTTTAATGGTGCTCGCAACCAGGGAGTATAGCGGACTTCTCCGATTTCACCGTTGATGTCGGTCGCAAAGATAGGCCCAACGGCTCTGCGATGACAAAGTACTCGCGCTGGACCAACGCTACTCGAATCGGATCCTCGCAAATCTGCCGGAGTGATTGACATTGCGTCTTGCCTCTCAGTTTGGACGGAGTGGGGCGGCGTTCAGCCACACCTGGTCGATGAAGAGACGAAGAACGGGCGGCCTTGACACGG
Source organism: Hyphomicrobiaceae bacterium (assembly GCA_051009975.1). GTDB lineage: Bacteria > Pseudomonadota > Alphaproteobacteria > Rhizobiales > Hyphomicrobiaceae > Tectiglobus. The sequence continues at coordinate 186 of JBPCWA010000515.1, read as the reverse complement.
AATGCACGAACGATGCGCGCAGCGCCGACTATCGGGGTGCATGTTTTGTCAACCCGAGCTTTTCTCGCACTGCGACTGGGCCCATGATTGTTGCCCCCATAGCCTTAATGATCGATGCCGCGCGCTCTACTAGTGCCTCGTTGGTTGCCAGTTGACCTTTGGCAAGCCAAATGTTGTCCTCGAGAC
>JBPCWA010000514.1:0-30698 GCA_051009975.1 Hyphomicrobiaceae bacterium | reverse complement strand
CTCCGACCCCAAGTCTCCGACCCCAAGTCTCCGACCCCAAGTCTCCGACCCCAAGTCTCCGACCCCAAGTCTCCGACCCCAAATCTTCAACCCAAGGCGCCGACACAAGTTTCCGACAAAAGTCGGTCTTTCAAATGCGGTCCCTTGCGGCTATTCAACTGCCTCTGGTCTCGAAGTCTATGGTCCGCCACCCGATATCCCGGCGGCAAAACCCACCTGGCCAATTGATATTTTCAATCGCAAGGTATGCCCTTGTCTGCGCTTCTGCAAAAGTTGGCGCCCGCGCTGTGACATTCAAGACTCGCCCTCCTGCCGCAATAATCTGTCCGTCTTGCGTGCGTGTCCCTGCGTGGAACACCGACACATGGGGATCGTCTATGTTATCGAGGCCCAATATTGGCGTACCCGATTGTGGGCTTTCAGGGTAGCCCTTAGCAGCCATCACCACTGTTGTGGCCACATCTTCGAGCCAGCGCAAATCGAAGGTTCCAAGGACGCCATCGCACGTTGCGATCAGCGCTGCCAATAGGTCTGACTTGAGTCGAACCATGAGGACTTGGCATTCGGGATCCCCGAAACGAACATTGTATTCGATGAGTTGCGGTCCCGAACGGGTGATCATCAAGCCCGCATAAAGCAAACCCGTAAATGGTGTGCCCCTCTGAACCATGCCCTCTACAGTCGGGGTAATGATCGTATCCATTACATTCTGGCAAATGTTCGGAGTCATGATTGGTGCCGGCGAACAGGCGCCCATTCCGCCAGTATTGGGGCCTGTATCGCCATCTCCGACGCGCTTGTAATCCTGTGCGGTTGCCAACGCGAGAGCTGTGGTCCCGTCAACGAGAGCAAAAAAACTTGCTTCTTCTCCTTCGAGGTAGTCTTCCAGAACTATAGACTGGCCCGCCTTGCCAAACGCACCGGCAAAACAGTCATCAACAGCGCTCTGTGCTTGTTCATGGGTTGTCGCAATGACGACCCCTTTGCCGGCTGCCAACCCGTCGGCCTTGATTACGATGGGCAGACGACGCTCAGCGAGGTGTTTCGTAGCTTCCTCTCGATTGTCCAGTCTGACGTAGTCAGCTGTCGGAATCGAAAACTCGCGACAAAAATCTTTCGCGAATCCCTTGGAGCCTTCAAGCTGAGCGGCCGCTTTGCTGGGGCCAAACGACTTAATGCCGGCAGCTTGAAGCGAATCTACGATACCTTCGACCAAAGGCGCTTCCGGTCCGACGATGACAAACGAAATGCTGTGCGCGTTGCAGAACTCAATAACAACCGAATGGTGAGCCACATCCAGGTCGACGCACGTGGCAACTTCAGCGATACCAGCGTTGCCAGGCGCACAGTAGAGTTTTGATAGCAAGGGACTTGTACTCACGGACCAGGCCAACGCATGTTCGCGTCCGCCGCCACCCAAAATAAGTACATTCATTGTGTTTGGCATCCTCTGCTGATCATTCTGGCCGATCGAAATTGACGGCTAGAGCGAAGCCCGTTCTTAGTTTAGAGACCATTTGGGATTGTCGGTAATGAGTGCCAGTGGTCATAACATGACTAAATTTGGTATTCTTCCTTTGCAATGCAGTATCATCTCTCGCGTCAAACCAGAACGGATCGGAATTTTGGCGGACCCAACTACGGACCACTCACCAAACAAGACCAACGCTTCGGAATTCACAGTTACGGAATTATCGGCAGCCATCAAACGATCAATTGAAGATGGCTTCGCTCATGTGCGGCTACGCGGAGAAATCAGCGGGTATCGCGGTCCGCATGCCTCGGGCCATTGCTATTTTGCTCTGAAGGATGAGCGTGCCAAGATCGAGGCCGTAGTTTGGCGTGGCGTGTACGCCAAATTGCGGATCAAGCCGGAAGAAGGTATGGAAGTGGTCGCTCAGGGCCGCGTGACGACCTATGCGAATTCGTCCAAATACCAGATTGTGATTGACTCTCTGGAGCCGGCCGGAGTCGGAGCGCTGATGGCGCTACTTGAAGAGCGCAAGAAGAAGCTGACCGAAGAAGGATTGTTTGAGGAAGATCGCAAGCAGCGGATTCCGTTCCTGCCTCGTGCAGTCGGCGTTGTGACATCACCCACCGGCGCAGTCATTCGCGACATGCTCCATGGTTTCCGCGAGAGGTTCCCGGTGCATGTCATATTGTGGCCAGTACGCGTGCAGGGCGATGGCAGTGCCGATGAAATCGCAGCGGCCGTTCGTGGTTTCAATGCGCTCAACTTGGACGGTCCAATCACGCGGCCCGATGTTATAATAGTTGCGCGAGGAGGGGGCAGCCTTGAGGATCTTTGGAGCTTCAATGAAGAAAAGGTTGTTCGCGCGGTGGCCAGCAGCGAGATTCCATTGATTTCTGCCGTTGGTCACGAAACCGATTGGACATTGATCGACTTCGCCGCGGATGCACGGGCACCTACGCCGACCAAAGCGGCAGAGTGGGCCGTTCCAATGTTCTCAGATTTATCGGCCCAAAAAGACGAGTTGGCCCACCGATTGGCGCTCAGTACGCGGCGAAGAGTCGAGGTATCAAAAACACTGTTGCGCGCCGCCGCTCGCGGTTTGCCGCGCCCTCGCGATCTGGTCGCAATGTCTCGCCAACGCTTCGACGCAGTCGAGCGACGACTGGCCATCGGATTGCAGACGAACACCCGTGCGCACGCAACGCGATTGACGCGTGTGGCCGGTCGCCTTAGTCCGTCGGTATTGCGAGGGCATTTGTCAGCCGCAAAGAGCAAGTTAGTCATTCTTTCCCGTCGCAATCTCGCAGGTTATCAAGGTATCGTGCACCGCACAGTTTCTTCATATTCCAGACTAACCGGACGGCTCAATCCTGCGACGGTGCGCCATAGAAGTCAGCGCGCCCGCGAGCGATACGACGCCCTGCGTGTTCAACTCGATCGGGGTCTTCATCAAAGGGTTTCTGACCAAAAACGTCGACTCGAGACACTGTCCAAGCTTATATCGTCTCTCGGATATCACAGCGTGCTTCGGCGCGGATTTGCCGTCGTGCGCGATCGCAGTGGCAAAGCCGTGCGTTCGGCTCGTGACGTTGCAACCGGGATGACGCTGAATGTCGAGGTGATGGACGGGCAATTTGAGGCCGAAACGCGCGGCCCTACCGCGCCGCCAGAGGTGCGTGCTAAACCTGGCAGCGTACGAGAAGCGGTAAAAAATCGTGGGCGCCAGGGCTCTCTGTTTTGAAGACATGGGATCTGTGGCATTTGGAAACATGCCGCGGCAGCACATTGTCATTGCGTTGCGAGGCTGTCGCCAGAAGTAGAGTGTGCTCGGGCAACCGTTCGGACTTGTTCGGTGTTGGACTGTAGCTTAAGTCTTCCGAGCGTTGTGATGGATCGTTTTGACCGCATGTTTGGATTTAAGAGCGAGGCGCGCGTGCGCTATCTGGATAGCGAATACCAGGTAATGGCGCCAGGGGATTTTGTCCGCTGCGCCATTACAGGTAAACCAATACCGCTATCCCATCTCAAGTATTGGAGTGTGGAGCGCCAAGAGGCCTATGCTTCGGCGGAAGTCGCGATGCAGAGGGCCCTGGCGTTGCGAACATCACCCAATGCGATCTAGCGGATAGTTAGCACCGCCAGAGGCTTTGGCCAGAAGCATAGCAAAATCTTGTTCTTGCTCCTTTGCGACCTGACTCGAAATCGCCAATACCCGCGATTGGTCCGCGAGTTTTCTTTGAGCTCTGCAGTCCCGAGAGAGGCGTGCAAAGTCCTTCTCTGTTGTGACGAGCTGAGCGGCGCTGGATTTGGCCAGATCCAGCAGAGTATTTGCCTCAATTTCAGACAGGTTATGATGGTCCGGAAAGCTGCGGGTTGCGACGACCTTGCCACCTAAATCACGGACCAGCTCATAAAAGCGCTGTGGATTTGCTATTCCCGCATAGGCCACTACGTCAAGTCCCCTAAGCCAAGTGACGGAGCCCTCGGGTACCACAGAAACGGCAAACTTGGGGCCCCGGAAGGTCGCAAATGGCCCCCACCAAGGTCCGCAACGGTCAATGTCACCGGTTTTCTCGTCTGCTGATTGCGCACCCGTGCCCATGTTGACGACCAGAACATCTGTAACCGCCAGCTGATCGGCGAGGCGCGCACGAAGAGGACCTGCCGGAATGACTAGGCCATTGCCGATGCCGCGGGAGTGATCAACGACGGCGATGGTCAGATCCTTCTTTAGGGTCGGGTTTTGGAGGCCGTCGTCCATGACAATTGTGTCGCCCAGGTCATTGGCGACAATGAATTGTGCACCTGCCAGTCGGTCACGCGCCACCACCGTCGGTCCGGTTCGAGCAAGAAGTATGGCCTCGTCACCAATGTCAACGGCCTTATCCGCGTCGGCCTTGACAATGTGAGGTCCACGTAGTTTTCCACCATAACCACGCGTAAGAAAGGCCGGTCGGTAGCCAGACTTCTTCAGAAAATCTGCTACGCATCGAGCGAGCGGCGTTTTTCCCGTGCCTCCGGCGACAAAGTTACCGACACAGAGAACTGGGATCGGGACCTGCCCAGCTGTTTGAGAAGTCTCGAGGCGTCGACGCGCCAGCATTGCTACCACCCAGCCCAAGGGGCGCAGCAACTGCGCGGTATTTGCCTGCTGTTTTTTATACCACCATTTTGGCTCTTCAAGAAGCACGCTTGAGGCCTCGATCGTCCGGCGGCAGCAATGGCAATAATGCGGCCACGGTACGATCGAGCGCGCCCGACATTTGTTCCAGCGCTGCTTGCGCTTCGCGGTTTGTTCTGGCTCGCTCTACGTCGTCACGTAGCAGTTGATTAACGGCCTCAGATAACTGTTCTTCGTCACAGACCTCGCGTGCTCCATGGCAGTCAAACAACAAACGATAGGCATCCGCAAAATTGGATTGATCTGGGCCGGTGATCACAGCGGCATGAAACTGAATTGCTTCCACCGGATTGTGCCCGCCTCGCGAATGGAGCGAACCACCGATGAAGGCAACGGGCGAGAGCGCATAGAACAGTCCGAGTTCACCAATCGTATCAACAACAAATATGTCGCAATCGCGGCTTGGGTTGGGTGACAAACTCCGGCGCCGCACTGTCAACCCTTGGTTGCTGGCGAGTTCTGCAACATCAAATCCGCGCTCCGGATGACGCGGCACAATAATCGTGAGTAAGTCTTTCTGCTGAGCGGCGATGCTATGGTGTGCAGCAATAACGGACTTTTCTTCTCCAGGATGTGTAGAGGCCGCCACCCAGATTGTCCGATTCTCGACCGCGACGCGCATTTCACTCAAAGCGTGTTGATCGATGGGCAATATCGGCGCATCTATTTTGAGGTTTCCAGCATTGCGGACATCGCGGGAACCAAGATCCACGAACTGACGCCGCAACTTTTCGCTTTGCGCCAGGATCAGCTTCAATCGGCCAAAAACAGAGTGCGCCAGTCCTTTCTGTTTTTTCCAACGCCGGTACGACCTATCGGACATTCGCGCATTCACTATCGCGATCGGGATCGACCTGGCATGACTGTCGACGATTGTATTTGGCCAGATTTCTGACTCAGTTAGAATGATGAGCCCCGGCCGCCAATGGTCGAGAAATCTCGCTACGGCCTGTGGCATATCGAGTGGTGCGAACTGATGAACGCCGCAGTCCCCCAAGCGCTCATCTGCGATCTTGGCCGACGTGACGGTGCCGGTTGTCAACAGAAATTGCAGGGACGGGCGATGTGTCTGCAACTTTTTGATGAGAGGTAATACTGCGTTTGTCTCACCGACGCTGGCGGCATGTAGCCAGACCAGTGGTCCGCGAGGACGCTCACGAGACGCATAGCCCAGTTTTTCGTTGCTGCGCTGGGGGTCTTCCTTGCCCTGACGTGCCCGGTATCGCAAGAGTAGCGGTGCGACACCTTGACCAAGTCGGGTCGCCGCTCGGTAGGCGCTCAAGCGCATGCTGTCTGGTTGCGGGGGCGCGTTCTCGGGCAAGGCACAGGTCGGTGTTGCGCGAAGCACATCGCCACCGACTTTATCATAGACGGCCGCAGTCGCGGCGTTGAGCCTGTTTTCTAGTTGCTCCCGCCTCAATTCCAACGTCTGATCGTCCGCCTCGGATCCGACGAAAATCGGTTCGCCGACGACTACCCCGAGAGTGGAAAACGGCAAATTCAGTGTCATGCGACTCCACGTGCGCAATGCATGAAATCGCGATGAAGCCACAGCAAGTGGAATGATGGGGCGACCCGACAGCTGCGCAAGTTTGATGACGCCTATGCTCGCGCACCGGGCCGGTCCGGGCGGTACGTCGGCAGTCATGGCGACACTGCTTCCGCGCCGCAAGGCACGAACGGCCTCGCGCAGCGCGTGAGCGCCGCCGCGATTCTTTCGACGTCCGCCTGCCCCTGAACCGCGGATCAACTCCATATCAAATGAACTCAGCGCTGCGCCGATTAAGTCAGCGTCACCGTGACGCGCAACAATATTGGCTACTGGAATGTTGGTCGGCTTTAGCGCTGGAATCATCATAAACTGGCCATGCCAGAAAGCGTAAATGCAGGGATGATGTTCTTTCGCTTTTTCGCGTTCGGAATCCGTGTCCGCGGCGGTGCGCGAGGTGATCCGAACGAGGCGAATGTACTGGGCCCCCATCCGTCCAATGAGGTTATTGATGCGAGGCTTTTTCAGTTTGGTGTCCGCCATATGGGGCGCTCAGCTCACGTCCGGTCATCTCTGCGCTGGCCGGGGAATCCGCACCCCACTTGAATGACTTCTCTACAGTGGATATGCACCATTTACAATGGTACTTGATGGGGTAACTGTGGGATTTGCTCCATTTTCGCTGGAGACGAATCAAAGTAATCGAAGTATCAGAACACGATTCAAACAACAAACGCTTGGGGCAAATGGCGAAATTTGCAAAGGGTGCCCGGAGGGCGATGAAGTCTGCCGGGATGAGAAGCCGCAGGGCCGCGCTGACTCACTCTCCGGAGTGGGTCAAGCGTAACTTGGGACCGGTGGCGTCCTATTGCGACATGCTTTTTCTCGATCACGGGATTTTTCGCCTGATTTACCTCAATCGCCACCGTATTGCAGGGACTGACGCTTGGCGTTCAGCCCAGCCCGCACCGCATCAGATCACATCAATTGCCAAGATGGGAATCAAGACGATCGTCAATCTCCGGGGCGAGCGATTGTGTGGAAGCTTTTGGCTTGAACGGTCGGCATGCGCACGCCATGGCATAAAACTTGAGAATTATCAGGTCCGATCCAGGGCTGCGCCTAGTCGGGAAGAGTTATTGGGCGCCCGAGATCTGTTCCAGCGGATTGAGTATCCGATCCTGATGCATTGCAAGTCCGGTGCTGATCGGGCGGGCCTGATGAGTGTGCTGTATTTACACGTTCATGAACAGTTACCGATAGAGGATGCTATCAAGCAGCTGTCTTTGAAGTTCGGGCATATTCGTCAGGCAGAAACAGGTGTGCTTGATTATTTTTTCGAGCGCTACATGGCTCACAATCGAGACAATCCAATTGCTTTTTATGACTGGATCGATAGCTATTACGACCCTGTGGAAGTCAAGGAGTCCTTCCAGTCGAATGGCTGGGCGGATCGACTGGTTAATTCCGTTTTGAAAAGAGAGTAGAGGCCTCTAGGAGGCCATAGACCCGGTAACGGTGTTTGAGCGTCCTGACGCCGGATTATCTTGGGTTTCTGGCTCGTTTTCCGACTGAGGTGCGCCGGACTGGGACAGAGGGCCTTGCTCGGGCTCAGGACCATCGTGACCAGCCAATAGTTGTGTCTTGCACAAGTCTGCGTAGGCTCCGCCGCGGTCCATGAGCTCTGCATGGGTTCCTTGTTCTATGATGCGTCCTTCATCCATGACGCATATCATGTCGGCATTTTGAACCGTGGACAGTCGGTGGGCGATGACGACTGTTGTTCGATCTTTGGAGAACTCGGATAGTGCGCGTTGAACGTGTGCTTCGGAGTGGGTATCGAGGGCGCTTGTAGCCTCATCGAGCAATAGTATCGGTGCATCCTTAAGAATAGCTCGGGCCAACGCCAACCTTTGGCGTTGACCACCCGATAATAGAGATCCGCTTTCGCCAGCGGTCGAATGGTAGCCGTTGGGTTTTTCCATAATGAAATCGTGTGCCGCGGCCGCTTGCGCTGCGTTTTGAATGTCTGCAAGCGAGGCATCCGGACGACCCAGAGCAATATTGGCCGCGATCGTGTCATCGAACAGCGTAACGTCCTGGCTGACGATCGCGATACTGTCGCGAAGGCTGGAGACAGTTACGTTGCGAATGTCTTGACGATCTATTGCGATCTGTCCGGAGGTGACGTCGAACAGACGAGGAATGAGGTTGACAAGCGTTGACTTTCCAGCCCCAGAGCGACCAACAAGTGCAACGGTGCTTCCTCCATCGACGATCAGCGACAGCTGGCGAACTGCGGCAAAAGTATCTTCTGCACCATAGGCGAAAGAGACGTTGTCAAATTCTATCCTAGCTCTCTCGATCCGCAGAGCTTTCGCGTTCGGAGCATCTACTAACTTCGGTTGATCATCGATAATCTGATACACTCTCTCGGCAGACGCGATCCCACTATTGAGAGTGGCAACGAGGTTTCCCACGGCCCGAATGGGCTGCGCGGCCAATAGAAGAGCACTGACGAACCCCATAAAGTCGCCAACTGTGGCGTTACCACTGGAAATGCGCCAGTATGCCAAACCGATGACGCCCGCCACGGCTAAACCGCCAAGAGCTTCCAATGCGGGGTTGAGGCGAGAGCGGGTCTTTAGCCCCTTGTAGTTCAGTGCGTAAAGTAGCTCAAAACTATGGCCGAGCCGGCCGACGGCATAGTCTTCGAGGCGAAATGCCTTGATTAGTCGAGACGAGGCCAAGAGCTCGGTTAAGAGCGACAGCATGTCGCCCACTTGCTCTTGGGTATTTCTGGCGATTACGCGCAGGCGCGTGGAAATAGCCGAAATAGGCCATGCTGAAATTGGGTAGACGCACAGCACGATACCGGCCATGACGGGGTCGAGGTAAAACATCGTACCGATCAGCACGATTATAGATAGCGTGTCGCGTGCTGCCGTACTGAATACAGCTTGCGTTGCACCAACGATTCCGCCGACATCGTTAGTCAACCTCGAGACACGCTGGCCAGCGGGGAGTTCGGTTTGGCGCGCAAAATCCGCAGCCATCAGTTTTTCGAACGCTCTTTTTTTCATAGTCAGTGAAATATTCAAGCCGAGGCGGCCACTTGCGATCGATTGAAAATACATAAGCAGGCTACGGGCCAAGGTCACGGCGATCACTGCGAAAATGATTATGTGTATAGAGCCTTCTTTGCCCGAAAGGATGGTATCAAATGAATATTTAATGATCAGCGGGTAGCCGCCAGTCACGGCAGCGAGACCTGCCGTAAGGAGCATGGCCCAAGCAATTTCGCGCCATCGTGGGGTTACGAACTCTCTGATGTACCGTTTGATCAGATCAGCATCAAAACCGCCGTCGTTCAAATTTTTCTGGCCTGACTTTGTCGGCCTTTTGCTGTTGATCTCCAGCGGTGGCATAGCTCGTCCTCACCGGTTACGTAGCGAAAGCTGAGCCCTAACACCTGCAAGTGCCGAGGTCTCTGTCGCGAGCCAAAGTAAAACGGTCATCGAAGGCATTTATATGCTCGGTAGTGTCATTTCGGCCACGATTCCTAAAAAGAACATCCAGCCAACGATGCGGTTGGAGCGGAATCGTTTGAGACAGTTGTGCGGGTCATTTGCGTCAAGTGTGTGGACTTGCCAAGCCAAGTGCACGGCGATTGCCACGAGTGACAGGATGAGGAACGCACCGACGCCAACCAGCGCTACCGCCAAAGCCCAAAGTGCTACGGCCACCCCATAGAAAATCGTCAACCACTGTCTTGTCGAGTCGCCGAAACGCAAGGCTGTGGATTTGAGTCCGAGGATCGCATCATCATCTTTGTCCTGATGAGCGTAGATGGTGTCATAGCCGATGGTCCAGCAGACGCAACCGGCGTAAAGCGCCAGTGCTGGAGCAGCGACATTGCTTTGGATTGCAGCCCAACCCATCAACGCCCCCCATTTAAATGTCAGTCCCAATATAAATTGCGGCCAATAGGTGAATCGTTTTGAGTAAGGATAAACAGCGATCAGACCGAGCGACGCGATTCCAAGGCCGATCGTGAAATAATTGAATTGGATCAGGACGAGAAAACCAATCAGGCTGAGGGCGATTGCGAAAGCCAGTGCTTGGCTGACGGTGACTTGTCCCGACGGAATAGGGCGCAGGGCCGTTCGCTCAACACGGCCGTCGATGTGGCGGTCGACGATATCGTTCCATGTGCAGCCAGCGCCGCGCATCACAAACGCGCCGATCAAAAAAAGTGTGAGATACCAGAGGCCTGGAAGTCGGTGACCTGCTTCCAACTCGGCCAGGGATTGAGCCCACCAGCAAGGAAACAGCAGCAGCCACGAGCCGATCGGTCGATCGGCTCGTGCCAATTTCAGGTAGGGACGAACCAGCGGGGGAGCGCAGCGGTCAACCCAATTGTCGCGCGGCGCGTCGGCGATCATCAACGGCGTATTGGAGGGCGAGGTCATCGGGCTGGTGTTATCAAACTGGTGGAAGATGCTCGATGTGGTTCTTCAGTTCTGCAGATGGTAGCATTGGTTTTGTGAGAATTTAGACAGTTGGAATTTCGTTCCGATGAGATGTGTATCTTAGTGAGGGGTTCATGGCTTTCCGCCGCGGTCTAACGTCTCGTGACGGCGGTGTCTTGCAAGGATGGCTTATCACGATGCTGGCGAAACATGATGCTGGCGTATCAAAATGGCGACGTCTCGCGTTGGCAATGTATGGCGTAGGTGGCGCCTCGCGTAGGTGGCATGTGGTGGGGGGGCCGCAACTTACAATTGCTCCGTCCCGCGAGGAAGGCCTTCCGCGACGGGAACAAAGTTCAAGCAGAATAGAAGAAACGATGGCGATTCGCGACTTCCGGGCGCAGCGGCTCTTTATTGACACGGCCTTGTCGGAAGGCGCAGTCATCTCGTGCAATACTGATCAATCACACTACCTTGTCAATGTACTTCGCCTCAAGGCCGGCGACAAACTGTTGGTTTTCAATGGGCGAAACGGAGTCTGGCGTGCTGTCATACGCGATGCGGACAAGCGGTCCTGTCAATTGTGTGTCTTAGTCTGCGAAGCCCCGCAAATGGACGGACCAGATATCGACTACGTGTTCGCCCCTCTCAAACGCGCACGTCTTGACTACATGGTGCAGAAAGCGACCGAAATGGGCGTCGCCAGACTCCGGCCCGTTTTCACGGAACGGACTGTTGTCGATCGTGTCAATGTCAAACGTATGCGCTCAAATGTTATCGAAGCAGCGGAGCAATGCGGCATTCTGCGCTTGCCCGAGGTCGCAGAGCCCGAGAAATTCAATGTCGTCGTTGGTGCTTGGCCTGCGAATAGGACTCTGGTGTTTGCAGATGAGGCCGCTGACGTGGCATCACCAATTGCCGCGTTGAGGACCGCCGTAGATGGCCCAGTAGCGGTTCTGATCGGGCCAGAAGGCGGATTTACGCCAAGAGAGCGCGAAATGCTGCTCGCCAACAATACGACGCTGCGTATTAGTCTTGGTCCGCGCATTATGCGCGCCGATACAGCCGCCGTCGCCGTTCTGGCTCTAGTGAATGCGGTCATGGGAGACTGGGGAGACTGGATGTAGACAGACCAGGTATGTTCATTGTTCTGGCCGAGCTGCATCGCAGTGCGGGAATGTGGACGGTTCTGCGTCAAGCCACCTCATGTGGATCAAAGTTATTGTGTGTGGGCGATAGCGTCGTAATGATCGGCGTTGCGCATTGACCAGCGGAAAGGACTCGCCATGTCGACGAAAGAACCCGGAGCGGCGAGCCCGGTCATTGAGAGGTATCGTGATCTGGTTGACTGGGTCGCGACTGGCGAAAAACCCCGAAAAGACTGGCGGATCGGCACGGAGCACGAAAAGTTCGTTTTTCGTGTCGCAGACCACGGTCCCGTAACCTATGATGGCGATGGCGGTATAGCGGAACTGATGCAAGCCTTGGTCAACGAATTCGGCTGGCATCCTATTCGAGAGGGCGAAACAACCATCGCCCTGAAGCGTTCCAATGGCAATACCACGGAAACCATTTCGTTAGAGCCGGGAGGGCAATTCGAACTTTCGGGGGCTCCACTGGCGACTTTGCACGAGACCTGCGCCGAAGCGGGAGAGCACTTGCGCGAGTGCCTCATCATTGCCGAGCGTCTGGGCATTGGTTTTCTTGGAATGGGTTTTGCGCCCACCTGGCGGCTAGAGGACGTGCCGACAATGCCCAAGCGGCGGTATGCGGTCATGACGCGATACATGCCCAAAGTTGGAAGCCGGGGGCTTGACATGATGTATCGTACCGCAACGATCCAGGTCAATCTCGACTACTCGGATGAGGTCGACATGGTGAAAAAGCTGCGAGTATCGCTAGCACTGCAGTCGATAGCCACGGCTTTGTTTGCGTCGTCACCTTTCACTAACGGTGTACCCAATGGCTTTAAATCGATGCGCAGCGAGGTTTGGCGCGACACGGATCCGGACCGCACTGGGCTGCTTCCGTTTGTATTCGATGACTCGATGAGTTATGAGCGCTACGTGGACTATGCCTTGGATGTTCCCATGTACTTTGTGTACCGGGATGGCAAATACATTGACGTAGCAGGAGAGTCCTTCCGGACGTTCTTGGAAGGTCGCCTTCAGCAATTGCCAGGTGAGTTGCCGACACATGACGACTGGTCTGACCACCTGACTACGCTGTTCCCCGAGGTCCGGCTCAAGCGTTTTCTAGAAATGCGCGGGGGCGATGGGGGGCCTTGGCGTCGAATCTGCGGGCTTCCGGCATTTTGGGTGGGCCTGCTTTACGACACCTCGGCGCTTGACGCTGCCTGGGATTTGGTAAAGAGCTGGTCAGCTGAAGAGCGCCAGGGTTTGCGTGATACAACACCAGCCATGGGATTGACGGCGCCGTTTCGAACCATCACGGCGTTGGAACTTGCTCGAGAGGCGGTTAAAATATCTGCGAGTGGTTTGAGGAATCGGCGTCGCCTTAACAGCAAAGGTGAGGATGAAACGATATTTCTTGATTCTGTAGAGGAAGTTGCGATTTCTGGTCGAACACCTGCAGATGAGCTTTTGATGAGATATCACAAGACTTGGGATCGTGAGATTGACCGCGTCTTTCAGGAATATGCCTTTTGAAGTTGGGCCAGCGCGGCAATTCAGGTAATGTTCATGCTCTTGGTGTTAGGTCGAGGATGTCTGGGTGGGGCAGGTCGCTGGGCGGTGGGAGGTCAGCGTGAGGCTTAAAAACTTCTGCCGTTTCGTGTTAGCTGCTGTGCTGGCGATCGGAGCTGTCGTATCAACCATAGCGTTTCGAGTAGAGACAGCGACAGCAAACAGCTGCGCCAATGGTTGTTATAAAAGACATGCGGCATGTCGAATTCGGACCAAAGCAAGTCCGAGGTGCGATGCACAGTTGCGCAACTGCCTGCAACGTTGCATTCGGCGCTGAATGTGGCCGCGGTAGCTACCGCTATCGAAAATAACGTCATTATGGAATTTGTGCAGGTCGGTGGATTGTCGGCGCTGCTACAACGAAGAGGCTAAGGGACGACCTGGTCAACTAAATCGTCCGCACGAAGAGGGGCATGCCGCCCTTGGATCGCAGAGTTATGCGGCTGATCGGTTCTGGAGTATGCTGACCATCCCAAGAAAATTCCGCATTTTGGATGAATGCAGCAAGAAGGGCGGTAGCTTCCACCATGGCGAAGGACATGCCGACACAGGTGCGCAAGCCAGCCCCGAACGGCATATACTGAGTTCGCGAGATATGACCCGACTGGGCCGGCAAGAATCGGTCAGGGTTGAATAGGTCCGGATCATCCCACAGACGTCGATGGCGGTGGACACAGAAAATCGGAATGACAACCTGCGCTTTCGAAGGAATTCTATTTCCTGCCAATTCGATAGTTTCCAGAGGCTGGCGAGCGAGTACTGGCGCGGGAGGATAAAGGCGCATCGACTCCTTTATTACACGACTCGTTATATGCAATTGCCCGAGATGCTCTTCTGAGATTTGGGAGCCATGTGTCACGCAATTTATTTCGTGTCGGACAGCTTCCTGCCAATCCGGTGCGCGGGCGAGCAGATACAATGTCCAGGCTAGTGCTTTGGCCGTCGTTTCGTGTCCTGCGATTAACAGCGTTAGCAAGTTGTCGACGAGCAGGTTGGTATCCATCGTTTCGCCCGTGTCGGGATGACGCGCTGCCTTAAGGCGCGCCATGAGATCATCTTTCGAGGGATCGCTGGAAGGATGCTGGGCGACAACGGTGGCCACAGCACGCCGCATGGCTTGTGATTTGCGATTGAGCTTCCACGTTGCGAGGTGAGGCAACCATTGCGGCATTTGCAATAGAGCCCAGATCATTTCCCAGGGGATTGAGGATAGATAAGCCTCTCCAGCTTGCTTTATGGCCAGGCTTTGAGATGGTTCGCCGCCCTTTAGCATCGTGCGTGCGATGACAGAGAAAGTGACGTCCGTCATATCCTTGTCGATCCGGCGCAGTGCCTCAGGCGGGTGTGAATGCCAATCTTTAATCAGGTCCTGAGCCGCTGCCAGCATTGCCGGAACATACCCGGCGATCTCGGTCAGGCGAAATAGCGGAGCAATTGCATGTCTTTGCCAGCGCCAGTCTGTCCCCTCGGCGGTGAGGAGACTCTGGCGAACGGTCCGTTGGAACGCCCGCTTTTCCAGAGGAGATTTTTCAAATCTGCCGTCTTTATCTCGCAAGATGCTCTCGATAAGCGGCGGATCGGTCACCCAAACTATAGTCGTGTTCGGGGCCGGCCGATAGGTGACTATCGGCTGTTCGTAGACTTGCCTCGGAATCGCCTGCAACGGATTTTTGATAAACGTCAGGCAATATTTGGCAAGCGGCAATGGCTGGTCCGGGGGCGTGACCGTTGGCGGGTAGAGTCGCGAGGGAGCCGAATAAGTTGTTTGTCGGGTCATGACATCTTCCTGGACGATGTATATCTGGGAACGCCCAGGATTACCTCACGCCCTGGGTCCGATGTGTGGATTGAAAAACGCACTGCGTTTCTTCTCCATCACGAGACGCTAGGGCTGGCCGCGACGGACTTAGAAGCTACCGAAAGCTCGGCGAACGACAATCGTCGCCGCATAACCTAAACCGAGTGCTGAACCTGCCCAGATTACACATGATATTGCGCTGGCTGCGAGAAAGCGAACGACCGGCATTGCAACTATTCCTGCAACTACCGGCACAAATGGCCGCAGGCCGAAGGCGAATTTGCTGATGACGATGGCAAGCCAACCCCAAGCGGCAAAAAGCCGCTCACCTCGCGTTATAAGATCTGGAAACTGATTGAGTGGCCACCGTTTGGCTGCATCGTCGCGAAAGTATCGACCTAAACCAAACGATAAAGTATCTCCCGCCGTTGCGCCAAGCGCACCCGCGACCCACAGAGCTTCCAGCGTCCCTCCGGCGGCTGCGTAAGTGGCTCCAATGCCGGCAAAAAAGACTGTTGATGGGACAAAAAGCGCGACCAGCACTAGGCTTTCGGCGAAACCGAGCAGAAAGACAGCTGCAACGGCATATTCAGCATTGTCTTGCACTAACGTACTGAGCGCGGTCATGGAGGATTAAATGTCCCTGGTCTGAGGTCGCGAGCCGGCGAGAGGTTTCTGCCCTATATGAAAAATAGTCTAGTTTATCGCCAGTGCATCTGTTGACGGACGCCGTTTCGTGCAGTCCGCGTCATCATGGTCCTGAATGCCGCAATTTTGTACGCTCGACGAGAGATGCTAATCGTGGCAATGACGTCTTTGTAGTGTGACAGGCTGGAGAGCAATACTGCGTTTTGCGTGCAGCGCTCGTAGCCTCGTCGCTGGCACAGGGTCCTAGAAACACATGAATTCTATCCAAGAGCCGCAACAAAGCGGCGCCCGCGTAGCCCATTTACTCAAAAAAGATGCCGGGAAAAATGTACGCTTGCGACAGGCGGTACACCGCCACCGGGCAATTTCTAAACAAGGTATACAGGAGCGTTTGTTCACGCTTGTCTTTTCGGGATTGGTCTACCCGCAGATTTGGGAAGATCCAGTCGTTGATCTGGAGGCGCTGCAGCTGCAACCCGGCGACCACCTGGTCGCGATTGCGTCAGGCGGTTGCAATATTTTGAGTTATCTGGCTGCCGCCCCAATCAAGGTCACTGCCGTCGACCTTAACCCGGCCCATGTGGCGCTGAACAAATTGAAGCAGGCAGCGGTTCGTTACTTGCCGGACTATCGTGCCTTTCATCGTTTTTTCGCTGAGGCGGACGGGCGAGAGAACGTCAGTGCATATGAGGACTACATAAGACCGCATCTGGACGAAACGTCCCGGAAATACTGGGAAAGTCGCAATCTCTTCGGTCGTCGTCGCATAGGATATTTCCGGTCCAATCTCTATCGCCACGGCCTGTTAGGAACCTTTATAGGGGCAAGTCACTTGCTTGCACGGGTGCATGGGCGCAATCCGCGTAAGATTCTAGCTGCCCGCAGCCGTCAGGAGCAGAGGGAGATATTTGAATCAGAGCTCGCTCCCTTATTCGAGAAGCGACATATCAGATGGTTGCTAGACAAGCCGTCAGCGCTTTTTGGACTTGGAATCCCGCCGTCCCAGTTCGAGGCTTTGAAAGGCAAGGAGACCCACATGGCCAAGGTGCTGCAACAGCGTCTTGAGCGATTGGCCTGTGACTTCGATCTGCAGGATAACTATTTTGCCTGGCAAGCGTTTGGCCGGCGCTACGCGTCCGGCGGCGCAGGACCATTGCCTCCCTACCTGAAGCCGGAGGCGTTCGACCATCTCCGCGAGCGAATTGGAGATCTTGAGGTGCAGCATCGATCTTTCACAGAGTATCTCGCGGCTCAAGGTGATGCTTCGCTCGATGCTTATGTTCTGCTCGATGCACAGGATTGGATGACGAAAGATATTCTAACGTCACTGTGGACAGAGATCGTTCGCACGGCGAAACCGGGCGCGCGGATTGTGTTTCGTACCGCCGGAGAAGAAAGCATACTGCCCGGTAAGATTCCCGACGAGATCATTTCAAAGTTTGCCTACGATGCCGCGAAATGCCGAATGTGGAACGCGCAAGACAGATCATCGATCTATGGCGGATTTCATTTGTATTTGCGCAAGTCGAGCGAGGAGAGAGCGTGAGCGAGAGTGCGAACGATGATGCCGCCCGCCATATGAATGGCATCTATAAGTATCAGCGTTTCATTTACGACGTAACACGCAAATACTATCTCCTGGGCCGAGATCGTCTACTCGTTGATCTGCAGCCGGAGCCGGGCGCCGCGGTTCTCGAGATAGGTTGCGGAACCGGGCGGAACTTGATTCTTGCCGCTCGACGGTATCCCGATAGCACATTCTATGGCTTTGACATCTCGACGGAGATGCTGACGACGGCGCGATCCGCTATTGCTCGTGCGGGACTTGAAGATCGCGTGATCGTGGACCAGGGTGACGCATCGAACTTCGATTTGGAGAGGCTGTTCGGCTTAAAGGCCGCGGACCGAGTGTTCATCTCTTATTCACTGTCTATGATTCCGCCTTGGCGAGAATCCATCGATGCGGCCTTGCGAGCAGTGAGTATCGGTGGGCGTCTGCACATTGTTGATTTCGGCCAGCAATCCGGTTTGCCGGCTTGGTTCAAAGCCGCTCTATTTGCTTGGCTTGCGCGGTTCTCAGTGACCCCGCGATCTGAGCTCTCATCCGAGGTGAAACGAAGGGCAGAAGCTTTAGGCTTTTCGTACGACGGCCAGGCATTATATCGCGATTATGCACATTACGCGATTGTGAGCCGAGCCAAGTAGAAGGTCGGCTCTACGGGGAGTGAGGCAAATCCCACGGAGTGCCAGACCAGCGACATCAGGCGACCGACTGCATCACCAAAAACCAGCAGTACAATGGCCCATAGGAAGGCCGAACTCCAATTCGCTAATTGAAATGTACGCGGCTTCATCTCGACAGCACCTGCCACGAGTGGCACCGTAGCCCGCAGTGGACCAGAAAATCGGCCAATTACGATTGCCCATACGCCATACTTTGCAAAGAAAGCACGGCCCCGGGGCATCAGCTCCGGGTGGCGTGATAGCGGCCACATGTCTTCTAGGCGATCGTGGAACGTCTTTCCGATCCAGTAAGAGACCCAATCTCCGAGAGCAGCGCCGACGCTCGCTGCAATCCAAACAATCACGAATGTCGAGCTCTGAAATCCGATCACGGCGCCAATAGCGACCAATATTCCCCAGAATGGAAAGACGAGCGAGATAAACGCAAGGCTCTCCCCAAATGCCAAAACGAGGACGATTGGCGCAGCGAGCAAGGGTTGGGATTGTAGAATCTCGACAATGGTGTCGGAGATCTGTTGAGCTGTCCCCAAAAGCGAATGAACGGTCAAGCTTGGTTGATCCTCAAACTGGCTGACACTTTCGTCGCTTCATTTCGCGTCTGAGTTCGCGCGCGACTTCGTCGCCTAGGATGGCGCTGCGTGCTTTGAGCGCCGGGGTGAGTTGTGGGTTTTTTGCTGTTCTTAGGCGTTCGCGTGCTCCCTTTGCCTCGCCATAGCCGATCCTTAATTGTCGACAGTTCAGATTTTTTTTCTGCTTTTTGTAAGCGAAAAGGCGCACGCCAGAGGCGTCTGCTGTCGCCGTTGGCGGGGTTTCGATCCAGGTTCTGGACGTATCACTCACCATCGCGGTCAGCGCGGTTTGCCTCTCGTTGAGGCACCTCGGGCTGTCATCGACGCAATTCAGGCCAGTACGGTCGCCGAGTTCGTGTTGCAGACTCATGCTACAACCGGTACTTGAAACAATCGCTGCAATCACAAATTGGATCCCCAATAGGACTCGGACGGCCTTGATAACCTTCGAAGCTTTGATAACCATCGAACGTAAATGCCTTGAAACCCACCGGAGGCGCGTCTCAACGCAGCGTTCGGTAGAAGATTTGCCTCAGACGTTACCTGGACCGCAGCGCAATTTGAAACACTTGCACGAATTCGTTTCCGCGTAGCGACCAATCAGTGTCAAAATGTGGCGGAGATCGGGCAATTCGTTGTCCAAGACCAATAACTTACAGCAAGGAAAACGCCCATGGTAAATGCAATCCGTATTCATGACTATGGTGGCCCGGAGAAACTCGTGTGGGATTCTGTGGAAGTTGGCGATCCGGGCGAAGGTGAGATTCGGGTTCGCCACCATGCCGTCGGTCTGAATTATATCGACACCTATCAGCGCAGCGGTTTGTATCCCATAGCCAATTTGCCTGCCGTGATCGGAATGGAGGGGGCAGGTGAGGTGCTCGCCGTTGGGGCGAACGTCGAAGAATTTGCAGTAGGTGATCGCATCGCCTACGCTAATCCGATGGGCAGTTATGCCGAGGAGCGGCTGATGCCTGCCGATCGGGCCGTGAAGCTACCCGATGCAATTGAATTCGAGACGGCCGCAGCGATGATGTTGCAGGGGATGACGGTACGTTATCTTCTGCGTCAGACGTACAAGGTTGGGCCTGATACCACAATGCTGCTGCATGCCGCGGCAGGGGGAGTTGGTTTGGTTGCCTGCCAGTGGGCCAAACACCTGGGAGCTACGATTATCGGCACCGCTGGTTCGTCAGAAAAGTGTGAGCTGGCGAAAGCCCATGGCGCAACCCATTGCATCAACTACAACACTGAGAATTTTGTCGATCGCGTCAAGCAGATTACCGACGGCAAAGGGGTAGATGTGGTTTATGATTCGATTGGTCAGGCGACCTATCCTGCTTCGCTGGATTGTCTCCGTCCACTCGGCCTTTTCGTCACATTTGGAAATGCGTCTGGACCGATTAGGGACTTTGACGTAGGTGCGCTTGGGGCCAAGGGATCTCTGTATGTGACGCGACCTACGCTCTTCACCTATGTTGCCTCGCGCAAGGATCTACTGGCAAATGCGGGCGAACTATTCAGTGTGGTCGCAGACGGAACTGTGAAGATACCAGTTAATCAAACTTACGCGCTTAAGGAAGCGATGCAGGCGCATCGCGACTTGGAAGCTCGTAAGACGACGGGGTCGACGGTTCTGATTCCATAATTTGAAGTTCAGATACGCGTTGAAACAAGGTGTCATTTTAGTGAGGGTCATCAGGCCGTTGCGAAGATGAATCTACTTAGTTGATCGACGAGAGCATCGTGAAGCGCCGATTGGGACGAGTTTTCTGTCGGCGCATGCCTTTGCGGCAACAGGGGAACTGGAAGTGAGCAGCAAACCAATAGAGCTCTTCTACTGGCCGACGCCCAATGGCTGGAAAATAACACTAATGCTCGAAGAGTGTGGTCTTCCCTACGAAGTCAAATTTATCAATATTGGCCGCGGCGATCAATTTGACCCAGCCTTTCTAGAAATATCGCCGAATAATCGAATGCCGGCGATTGTTGATCCGAATGGACCCGATGGCGAGCCGGTTTCGGTTTTTGAATCGGCCGCTATTTTGCTGTACCTCGGTCGAAAGACGGGCCAATTCTATCCCATTGGCGAGCGCCAGCGGATCGTCGTTGAAGAGTGGCTGATGTGGCAGATGGGAGGAGTAGGGCCGATGGCTGGTCAGTGCCATCATTTTCGCAATTATGCTCCTCAGAAGGTGCCTTATGCAATCGATCGTTACATTAATGAGGTCAACCGATTGTATGGCGTATTAGACAAACGACTTTCGAACCGAGAATTCGTTGCGGGCGAGTATTCCATAGCGGACATGGCCATATTCCCGTGGGCAAGAGGTTGGGAAAAGCAGGGACAGGACGTATCAGAATTTCCGAACATGAGGTCGTGGCTCGATCGCATCGCTTCCCGACCTGCTGTCGCTCGCGCTCTGTTAGTTGGCAAGGAAGAGCGTGAGAAGTGGAACCTCGCCAATGATGCTGAGGCCCAGGCCGTTCTTTTCGGACAGCGAGCGCGCTGACCGCTAGTTGTGTTGGTGATGGATGGGAAGACACTCGTTCTTACTGACGAACACGCCTGCTGTCAGTCCGGGGAGGCTGCTCCGCTAACACTATCTATTGCCGAGGGACACAGATTGACGGGTTCAGTCAATTTCGGCATCGAGCGTTGATCTACGACCGACAACGCGCTCAATGGCTAGGATCGTAAGAATTCTTGACGCGTCGGAGCGCGCGCTATTTTTAGCGCGCTCACTTTGTTCTGTCTCTCGCTCACTTATGCTGGATGCGCCGGTGGACAGCAATGTCGAATTGGGTGTGTGGCCTCCGCACCCAGACAATAGCAGTGTCACCGAGACGCTCAAAATCGTTGCGGTTAACTTCAGCCGGCTGATCACTGTCCTGTTCCCGTGGATACCCGCAGATTTCGGTGCTACTTTGTATCAGCCTATCTGCTCCGTGAGGCTCTCACGCTGGTCGTCAGACCAGTTGCGTACGCTTATTGGAAGATCGGCCGACTTCTAGCTATGACAGTGCATTCATGACGTCACATTGTATTCCATTGTATGCCCCTCCACTATTCTTGACACCCCAAGAGTCAAGCGTACTTTTCTTTTAAGTCAATGCCTTATGCTCTTTTTGGGGGCCGTATCAGCAGTCTTGGAAAAGTGAAGTGAGGCATCGCCAAGTTTTCTTCATCGTGTCCCCAACGGCTTCACCGGCCCCTTGAATTTGCTTTTTGGACGATTTAGCCGTTCGTTGGGCGAGTTCAACAACGGTTCTTGGCGGGCGATCTGCTCGGTCCAATGCTTGATCTGCTTCTGCCACTCCTTCATTCGGATTTTTCGGGTGAGAATGGTGCAATTTTCTGTCATTGGGTTTCAGGAAGGGGATACGGCGAGCGTGTTGAGCGGCTAACCTGTTGAGGTCCAGTGCGAAATCTTCACCATCGCAATGACCGTCGCTTGAACGTTTGGCTTTGCAGCTTTGATGCGCCATGGTCTTGGCAATGTCGCGAATGCATGCCACGCGGAGTGCGCGACTGCCAGATAGCAGGTCACGATACTCCTCGGAGATGTGTGGCAAGCAACGATATGTGAGGTCGGGCTGCTCACATTGAACGCAGATTGCGTCAAGTGGGGCCGTCGCTACACCATTTTCGTCGATCGCCAGTGCATTGCTGACGAGTGTTATCGGAACAAACGCTGCTGCTCCGAGAATCACCACCAATGCTCTTGCGCTGGCATCGGGCATATGGCCTCCTTAGTACATTTAGTATATTGCAGATCGACCTCGACCTCGACCTACGGGCTCGACCTACGGGGTTCCGTTGCGGCCGTGCGTCCTATATGCCGGTCGCTCAGCCAAGAGATCATAGTAGGCCGCCGTAGCCGGTAGAGCGGGCTTTGGGAAGTCGATGTTGAACCAACGATTGACAATGAGACCGGCCGGAATATCTGCAATTGTGAATGCTTCACCCATCACAAAGGGGCCGTGAGAGTTCAAATAGCTTTCAAACAACTGCATGATACGGCTCCAACCTGCAATTGCTCGATCCTGAGTCGATTGCTCTTGGAAGTCAGGTAAACCGAACACTTTGCCCATCATCACGGGGCGAGCATCAGCATACATGTCAACGTTAGCCCAATCCATCCAGGCTTCGACTTGGAAGCGCTTTTCGATGTCGGTTGGATAGAGGTCGCTACGGCCGTGCTTTGTGGTGAGATACCGCACGATCGTGTTGCTTTCGCGAAGAATGTAGCCATCATCCTCGATTACGGGGACGATTTCGAACGGGTTCAAGCGCCTGAATGTAGCCTCCGATGTCGGACGAAATCCACGACCCCAGTCCTCGCGCTGATAGGTCAGCCCAATTTCGTCGGCGACCCACAAGACTTTGCGAACATTGATTGAATTGGCGCGTCCATAGATTTGAAGCATGTGTTTCTCCGGAATTACGGGAACTAAGCGCTCGATTTTTGGCGATCGTAAGCACAAATTCCGCCAATTCGCGGATTCTAAGGACGACGTCTGATGTGTTTTTCTAAATTTTTGATAGAGGGGGCCGTCTATCGCCTCGCGGACAATCTGCGCCAGATAGCAAACACTCCGAGACAAAGTAGGAGCCCGAGGCCCTCCAGTGCTAAGATCTGAAGCGCCATCGCCGATTCGTACGTCTTGAACACGAGGCCGGCATTCATGAGACCAAGTGTACCGCAGCCTATTCCTAACGAGAGAAATCCGAAGGCCCGCCCCCGCGCGTCAGGCGGGGTCGTCGTATAGATGAGCGCATACTGAGTTGCTGAGAAGAATGCTCCGCCGGTTCCAACGGCAATGAGCGCCAATAAGGTTGTGGACGGCGTTAGCATGAACGAAAGTGCGAGCATGCTGAGCAAATAGACAAGTGGTCCGGCAAAGTAGATGCCAAAGAAGGCCGAGGGGCGGATGAAGAGCCCGATAACGATCGAGCCGATCAGGCCGCCGACGCCTTCGAACGCAGCCAAGGTTCCCACTGCGGCGGGCGTCAAGTCAAAGTCCTTTCGCGCGAATACCGGTAACATTGCCAGAAACGGCGTACAGAAGAGATTGTATATGACAGTGATGCCGAGCGTGAGGCAAAAGCGCGTGTCCGAAAGCAGATGGCGGCGTGGCGAGTTCGGGTGCGCCGAGGCAGCCTCGGCTTCGCTCTGACGCACGTCGGCAGGCTTCATTTGTTGGAAGCCCGTAGCCAGTATCAGGCAGACCAAGTACAAGCAAAAATTGATGCTGAATACGCCTGTTGCACCAAACCACTGGAAAGCGACGCCCCCGACAAGTGGTCCGAGACCGCGCGTTGCATAGTTTGTGATGTTGTCGATGCCCATCGCCCTTCCGGCACGATTCGAGCCGACAGCATCGAGCATAACGCGGCGTCGGATTGGCATATCAGTCAACCAGAAAAGGCCTGTGCAGAGTGTGGCCAGAACAATCGTGCTGTAGTTTATATGCTCGGTCATTGCCAAGCAGGTCATGGCTGCTGAGACGGACATCATTGCGAACAGACCGATAAGGAGCCAACGTCTGCGATCGATCTTGTCGGTTAATGTGCCGACGAGGTAGCCAAACAGTGCGTAGGGGGCGAGACGAAAAATCGCGAGTAATGCGACCAGTGGGGGCGATTCGGTCAACTGATAGGCAAGAATTCCGAGCGCCAAGAACTCCAACCATCTGACGACCCCGGTGAGCAATCCTAAGAACCATCCTCGTCGGTAATCTGCGTAGGCGAAGAGAGGTATTGGTCGCTGGGTCATCGTCTACGCGACAGTTCTCGGGGGGCGGCAGCACGCAACATCTTCGGCGAGGTCAACTAGACCAACTAGATCAACTGCATCAACTAGATCAATTAGATCAATTAGACTGTATCCGCGGTTGGAATCTCCAAGCACAGGTCAGCGTTTTGCTTCTACTTGGATTTCGAGGAGATATGGAACTCCCGACGTGAAGGCGGTCGACAACTGAGGGCCAATATCCTCGGCACGACTAATCTGTCTGGCAACGACACCCATGCCGCTTGCCATTTCAACGAAGTTGAGAGGAGGCTGGGTCAAATCCATGTGAGCGTAAGGCGCTTGAGACGCGACCGAGAACCGTTGTCGGTAGACGTCGATGTTGTGCTTAAGAATTCTATACTCTCGGTTGGCCAATACAATGAAAACGATGGCTAGCCGGACATGGGCTGCTGTCCAAAGGGCTTGAATGGAGTACATGGCGGAACCGTCCCCGGTAATGCATACGACGGGACGGTTGGGACAGGCAAGTTTGATTCCAAGAGCCCCTGCGATGCCCTGGCCAATCCCGCCCCCTTTAGCACCGTAGTAGTCTCCTTCCGATCTGAATGTGAGTGTTCGGGCGACATCGAGACTTGCAGAAATTGACTCGTCGACAACAATGGTCCTATCAGGTAGAGCGTCGCGAATCTCTGACATTACGCGCGGCACCGAAAGCGGTTCGCGCGACCAAGCTCTTTCAACACGACTTTGTTGTTTGCTTCGCTCTTCGGCTTTTCGTTCGGCCAAAGCTCCATTTCTTGCGCTGGTTTCAGATCGATATTCAGAAGTTAAACTCGCGCTAATTGATGCATGCAACATTTCGAGCGTTAGTGAGATATCGCCAACCAAGCCAAATTTCGGTCGGACTGATTGGGCCAGTCTTGAAGCACTGGTCTCCACCTGCAAGATCGTTTTCGAGCCGGCAAGCGGATCAATTTTCACGTGCCAGACGTTTTCGAAGAATGCCCCCCCCACGAGCAGGATAAGATCGTATTCCGCCAGCGACTCAGCGATGCCTTCGGCATCCAACGGAAGTCCCAGGCGCGCGGACTGATGGTCAGTCGGAAATGAGTTCTGCATTGCCAGGCCTTCGCGCCAGACCGATGCCCCAATCAACTCTGTCAGATTGACCAGGGGGTGCGTCGCACCCGACCGCGCGACATCATCTCCCGCTACGATCGCCGGCGATTTTGCTTTCAAGATCAGGTCTGCGAATTCGTCAACTGCAGATTGGGTTGGTATTGGTAGACGTTCAAGGCGCGTAGGAGTTGCAGCGGATAAAAGTGTTTCCTGCTCCAAAACGTCGATGGGTAGAGCGACAAAAACTGGCCCTGACGGCGGATCATGCGCGACCTTAAAGGCACGTCTCATAATGGATGCCATTTCGTCGGAACGTTCGACTTGAATACTCCACTTGCTCACAGGAGCAGCCATTGCCACGAGATCGTGCCCCAAGACCGGTCTATCCAGACGCATTCTTGTGTCCTGCTGACCCGCAGTGACAATCATCGGAGAGTCTGCGCGAAGCGCCCCGTACATCATGCCGATAGCGTTGCCAAGACCAGGTGCCACGTGAAGGCTGACCACTCCTGTTTTGCCCGACGCTTGCGCGTAGTAGCTGGCCGCACTAAGGGCAATGCTCTCCTGAAGAGCGGTGATGTAGCGAAGTCCCGGATAGGAAATTAAACTATCCAGCAGTGGGCTCTCGGTTGTGCCAGGATTCCCGAAAATGAATTCAACATGATGCGCCATAAGGCTGTCCATGAACACTTGTCGACCGCGCACACTTTCTTGTTTCATCGCGGACCTTCCGTTCCTGAATCGATTCTACAACTGTCCGGGAATGCGCGGGCTCAATATTCTTTTTGGTGCCATTTACATCTTCTTTCCAGCTAGCCAGCCCCCGTCTACAGGAAGAGTTACACCCGTGATGAAGCTTGCCTCCTCGGAAGCAAGAAACAGGATGGCGCGAGCTATTTCGCTAGCCTCGCCCCATCGGTTCATCGCATGGATTTGGCGCACCGTTTGTGCCATTTCGGCGTCTTGAAAGTAGCGCTCTGTCAGCGCCGTGCGAGTAACGCCCGGGCCAACTGCATTGACCCTGATGCCGGTTTCGCCGAGTTCCAGTCCCATCTCCTTGGTCAGCCCAACGACGGCATGTTTGGAAGCAGTATAGGCTGGTCTATTTGGCGCAGCTGTTAGTCCTAGGGTTGAAGCGAGATTGACAATTGCGCCGGATCGATCATTTTTAAAGAGATGTCGTACGAATGCTTGAGAGCATAGAAAAACACCAGTGATATTGACGTTTATAACGCGGCACCATTCGTCGTAGGTTAGATTAACTACGGGTTGTATTTCTCGAACGCCGGCACTGTTGACCAACACATCGAGACTTCCAATTTGATGTTCTGCAGTCTCGAAGAAGCTCTGGACGGCATCAGGATCCGTGGTGTCCAATTTCCATCCACGGGCTCTCGCGCCGCGTCGAACGATTTCGTCAGCCGTACGAGTGGCCGTATCCGGGTCGAGGTCGGTACACCAGACCATGGCGCCTTCGGCGCCAAAAGCGAAAGCAGTTTCGCGTCCGATCCCGCTTCCGGCGCCAGTGATTATGACATTTCGGTCCTGAAAGCGCATAACTCAGTTCCTCCATTAACGACCTTACCAATCGAGCACAGAGGCCAGCGCGGGAGCAACTTTTATCCGTATCCCGGTTACGATACTTTCGAGGACTTCTCTGTCCAAGAATTCGACTTGCAAATAAAATTCTGATTGCAGCGAAGAAGGCGCCGGTCGGCTGATGTGTTGTCGCACAAGAGACATCGTCGAGCGAAACAGACATGATCGAGTGAATATGGCAATGTCGGGCAATTGACATCTTGTCGAATGTGGGTAGCCAGCCAGGGAGACCGTCGATGGACGTTGGATTTATGATGTTGTTCGCCAGCTACGGTTGGGACAATTGCCCCGACAGTCAAGTGTGGGACGAGGAACTCAGGTTAGCAGCAATCGCCGCCGACTCCGGTTTTGATGTCCTTTGGTCCACGGAGCATCATTTTCGAGATTACTCTTTTGTTCCGGACAATATTCAGTTGATGACACATCTGGCAGCGCGTCATGGAGATATTGGCATCGGAACTGCGGCCGTCATTTTGCCATGGCACGATCCGCTGCGCGTCGCAGAGAACGCGTCGGTTCTCGATCTCCTTAGCGGAGGACGGTTGCGCCTGGGATTCGGTAGAGGACTTGCGCGAAGAGAATTTGAAGCATTTCGTGTCAGTATGGATGAATCACGTGGTCGTTTTGACGAGGCGGCGCCGATGATAGTCAATGCATTGAAGACCGGATTTATTGAAGGGAGCGGTCCTTATTACAAACAGCCTCGAGTTGCGATCCGACCGCGTCCTCAGCATTCATTCGAAGGTCGGATCTATGCAGTTGCGTCAAGTGAGGACTCGGTGACATCGGCAGCGAAACTCGGCGCGCATATTGTAATGTTCGCTGACAGGCCCTGGGACCTGCGGGCGGCGGTCATCGACCGTGGACGTGAACTTCACCGGGAATTTCACAACACTGAACCGCCTTCAATATTGCTCACTGACTTTGCTGTGTGTGCATCGTCGAACCAGCAGGCGAAAGAGTGGGCGAGGCTGTATCAAGGGAAGTTTGTAGAGAGTAACTTCGAACACTATGAGTTTCTGGGGCAGCACTTCAAGAATGTGAAGGGCTATGACTCGTACCAGCAAAAGGCCGATATAGCTCGCCAAAGCGGCGGTTTGGATTCCGCTGTCAACGGGTTCATGCAAGCTGCCAGCTGGGGCACACCCGATCGGATTCTCAAAGAGTTGGACCAGCGCCGGAAGTTGGTAGGGGATTTTGAGCTCAACGTTGCGTTTCGATTCGGCGGCGTGCCTTTCGAAATAGCCGAACTCGGTTTAAAGCTATTTGCAAAAGAGGTATTGCCGGTTCTAAAGACATGGACGTAGTTGAAGTAACGAATGTCTAGAGTAGGTTAAAGGCAGTCGCATACGGCATTTAACCAACGCAACAAAACAGGGCATTCCACATGGGCGAATGGCGTGGCGTTCTAACAGTGTAACCCAGCAGTGTAACCCAACACTGTGATCCAACTCTGTGATCCAACTCTGTAACCCAATATTGCGAGCCCAAAGGGCGACTGAAGCGTCGCTCAAGGCGATCTAGCCAAGTGAAGACTATTCACGAGCAACAAAACGGGCAGTAGACGGGACGCCATACTTATTCAGCCGGCTTCGGGGCCGCTTCTCGAGCTCCTACGCCCGCCGGCTAGTTCGTCTGCTTTTTCGCGTCGTTAATCGGTTCGGCTTCATCGCGTCCTTGCCACCAATCGTAGATCGCACCGACAAAGCCCTTCGGAAGGAAGTCAATGAATAACATAAGCACGATGCCGTAGACCGGGCGTGGTACGGATATCGCGTCGAGGCAGAATTCATCTGTGGCACAGACCGTCGCCGTCTCTAAGTCTATCCGGAGCATGTGTGAGAGCGACATCAACACTGTGCATGCACAGCAGGTAGGCGCGAGGCGGGAATGTCGGCAATATTAGTTCACCAGGATAATCTTTCCAATATGTTTGCTCGATTCCATCAATCGGTGCGCCTCGCCTGCAGCTGCCAGCGGCATCGTACAGTGGATAACAGGCCTAACTGTTCCAGCGGCGAGTAGTGGCCAGACTTTTTCCTGTAATGCCTTTGCAATCGCCCCTTTTTGTTCAATGGTCCGAGGTCGCAACGTCGACCCAGTCCAAGTTAGTCTTTTCAGCATGAGCTTCATAAAGTTCGCGGTGACCTCTGACGTATCCAGCCAGGCGATTTGGACAAGCCGGCCGTCCCAAGCAAGGGAGTCAATGTTGCGTTGGACATAGGCTCCGCCAACCATATCGAGGATGACGTCTACCCCCTTGCCGTCTGTGAGCTCCTTGACGACTTTGACAAAATCTTCGTTCTGATAATTGATGGCGTGGTCGGCGCCGAGGCTATGGCAAGCCGCACATTTCTCTTCACTTCCAGCAGTGGTAAAAACGCGGGAACCGAAGGACTTTGCGAGCTGGATCGCAGTCGTACCAATTCCGCTTGATCCACCGTGGACCAAGAGTGTCTCGTCTGGCTTGAGTTGGCCGCGCTCGAATACATTTGTCCAGACGGTAAAAAAAGTCTCGGGAACACCACCCGCATCCACAAGCGATAGTCCTTCTGGAACCGGAAGTACTTGTGGTTCTGGTGCTATGCAGTACTCTGCATACCCGCCTCCGGCGACCAGTGCACACACGCGATCGCCAAGTCGGAAACGCCGCGAACGGGCGCCGAGAGCGACGATTTCGCCCGCAATTTCAAGGCCGGGAATGGGGCTTGATCCTGGCGGCGGATTGTACTGGCCCAATCGCTGTTGCACATCCGGGCGGTTGACGCCCGCTGCCGCGACTTTGATGAGGACCTCGCCCTCGCCGGGTGCTGGCACCAGCGTTGTCGCCGCTTGGAGGACTTCCGGTCCGCCAAAACCCCTGAGTTCGACGTAGTTCATTTGATCGGGCAGCGCCATGCCATTTCTCCTGTTGCCATGCTCGATGATGGTATTGCGTGTCTGATTTTCGATTTCATTCTTGCCACGCATGATGCTTTGGCCGTGGTAGTTCACGTGCAATGATCCATGCGTGATAGTCTAATAATCCATGCATGATAAGCGATGCGTGTATCAACACTGGACGTCTCAAGCACAATAGTTTGTGCGTGTAATGCGCTATGCGATGGCCGCTTGACGCATTCTGTGCACGTGGCATCAGCGTCGCCGGCATGTTAGGCTCTGGCTGCACGACAACGTGAGGCGCGGCAAACAAAGTCGGAGGAACGCGGGGCGGAGGCAAATGGTGCGCAATCAATACCCGGCTCCGACCTGGCCGGACTCGCTTTGGGCGGCAGTTACGCCAACATTGCCTGAACTCCCCAAACTAGAGGGCAATACGACGGCGGACGTCGTGGTGGTTGGAGCCGGTTTTACTGGCCTGTCGACGGCACTGCATTTGGCGGAGCAGGGCGTCGACGTTGTTGTGCTGGAAGCCGCCTATCCAGGATGGGGAGCTTCGGGTCGCAATAATGGCCAAGTGATCCCAACACTAACCCGCGCTGAACCAGACGATCTTGTCGCCCGATACGGAGCGGCTGGAGAACGCTTCGTGGCGCTGCTCCGCGACAGTGCAAGTACTCTTTACGACGTTGTCCAACACCATAAGCTTAACGCTGAGGCTGAGCAAAATGGTTGGATTCAGCCCGTACACTCGCCCGGAA
>JBPCWA010000513.1:0-8566 GCA_051009975.1 Hyphomicrobiaceae bacterium | reverse complement strand
GGGAAGAGTAGACCGCAATGGTACTGACTGGTGATATGAGGAGGATCGTCGAAGAGCAACGTCTAGGATTTGTTGCGACGGTAGATGCTGGTGGTGCGCCGCATGTTTCCCCTAAGGGCACCTTTGTCGTCGTTGACGATCAAACGCTGGTCTTTGGCGACATTCGTTCGCCAGGCACTGTTCGAAACTTGGAGAACGATTCCCGCATCGAGATTAACTTTGTAGATCCATTTGTTCGCAAGGGTTACCGTTTTACCGGGGTCGCGCACGTCGTCAAGCGTGGAGAACCGACATTTGCCGATCTAGTTGGTTATTTGCGCGGTGGACGAGAAGACCGTTTTCGCGGAGTGGTCGTTGTACGCGTCGAAAGAGCTTTGCCATTGATTTCACCTGGATACGATGCCGGGGTTGCGGAACGGGAGATGCGTCGCGATTGGACGACGCGGTATCGAAAATTGCAGCCTGGGGGAGAGTTTGACGAGTAGAACCCTAAACTGGGAAAGCTGAGCTGGAATTCGGGAGTTGCGACCACTCGGTCCAGAGATGTACCATTCTGCGAATTATGCGTTGAACAATTGATTTGAAGTCTTCAATGGCAAAGACACTGGCGAAATCTGCGATGACCTCATCAAACGCCCAAGGGCGAGGGCTAACAACAATTGCTGATCTGGTCGAGAATGATTTGCGGCTTGGCATTTACTGTCTGGATTGCGGCAGGTTCAGGTACGTCGGGATGCAGAAGTTTGAAGCCGATGCGGTTGTTGGTGAACTTCGATTAAAACGAACTTGTACACGATGTCGATCCAACAATATCGAGTTTCGCCCAATTCATCGTGATTCGTCGAGCGGACTGTGGCCCGCCGAGAGCGCTTAATACCTGCTTGTCATAACCGAGCGCTGCAGCGCATAGAAGGTTAAATTGGAAGTCCGATGCCGGCAATCTTGAGCCGCTGGGGCCGGAAGTCGATCTAGGCGTCGCTGGACGACATTGCAGCATTTTCGATCAGAGATGAAGTGTCGGCAAAGTTAGGTTTACTAAACCGGAGCCGCCTTTCGTTCGATGCTCGAACCAGGAATAAGGGTGGATGAGCATTGTTGCTCGTTTGTTGCGCCGCTTCAAATGGCCAGCTAAAATAGAAGTCTAGCGCGAGCTATGAGGCTTTGACCGGAAGCGAACCATGCGAATATTAAACGGTGTTTTGTGCCTCTTGATGGTCTTGTTTGCCGTTGTTCAGTACAACGACCCTGATGGTTTGCTATGGGCGTTGATTTATGCTGTGCCTGCATTGTTTGCGGGACTAGCTGCCTGGCAGCCGAGCTTGTTGCATGCGGGTGTGGCGCGTTACGCTCATTTTGCGGCAATCGCAGCGGCAATCGCGACGGTCATTTACTACTGGCCTTCGGCTGATGCGTTCTGGCGCGTCGATGTCTGGTGGAATTCGGAGACCTCTCGTGAAGGCATGGGCGCGATGATATGCTTGGTCGTGCTCCTGGCGGCCTGGGCCGGCAGTATATGGAGACGTCCACGCGCAGCGGCCGAGAGTTGAGTGCGCTAATAAGCTGATGCCTGCTGGGACGCGTGAGCGAGGTGTGCCTTCGCTAGCATGACGTGGATGCCTTTATTTCCATTGACCACTTGTGTGACACGGACATCGGCGACGAGGCTGGACAGCATGTAGGCATTCTCGCGGCTAAGGCCGGTACGAGATGCAATCAAATCGACCATCTGGCGCAATGCAATAACGACTGCACTGTCGAGGTCGGGATCAAATGCCATGGTAATGACATGGCTCGGCGTTTCTGCCTGTGGCCACTCGAGTTTAAGGTCGTGGCGCACGATCAACTGGAGCTCGCCCACGAGGCCGGTTTCAATGGCCGTGACGCAGACCTCGCCGTCGCCCTGCACACCGTGCCCGTCACCAATTGAGAATAATGCGTCGCTAACATGAATAGGCAAATATAAAGTTGAGCCGGCCACGAGTTCTTTATTGTCGAGATTGCCACCATTCCGGCGTGGTGGCAGGGTGCTGATCTTACCCCAGGCCGCTGGCGGGGCGACGGCCATCACGCCAAAAAATGGCGACAGCTTCAACTTCTGCCCCCATGGCAGAGTTGCTGTCATTTGAGAGCGGTCGAGCACGCTGTGGATCATATGTGGTGTTGGAAAGTCATCAGGGAGTGCACCGTGCAGTGGGCGTATGCGGGTATAGCCCCATTCATATAGCAATTCGATGGATCGGATGCGTACCTCTAGCACGTTACCTGGCCGGGCACCGCGTACGGCAACCGGTCCGGTACAGATATGACCCGGCAGTTCCTGGCTTACCGTAGCTTGAATATCTTGTAGGGCTTGCGGCACGACAAGTGGTGGATCCGGCAAGGTGTCGTGCGTACCGGAAACGGTAGTTAGCGTGACCGTCTCCCCGCTTTCGATGGAGACAACCGGCGCCAGCGCGGCATCGAAAAAACCCCAGTGGACGGTTTGCGGTCCGGCGTCGATACGCTGTGCCATGGGTGTATGCCTTCCTGATCCGCTCCGTGTCTTGCGCGGCTCTTGCGGCGGATACCGTCGGCCCGGCGCGAATTCGCCGGAGTGTCTTCCGGAGACAAAGTGCCTTTGCCTTGCGCATCGTTGTTCTTATTACGCTGGTCATCTCGCATGTCTTGGAACGCCATTAGGCCGCGATTGAGTTCTGCACCCAATAAGATGATGACGGCCGTAAGCTGGAAAAAGATCAGTGCGATCATCAGCTGTGAAAGACCAGCATAAAATCGCGTGTAGTTACTGTAGCCCAGATAGTACGAATATGCGGTACCGAGTGCCAACCATAGAACCACAGTCAGAAGAATACCAGGCCAGACCTCGCCGAGCGAGCGTCGTCCGGCAGCTAGCCACAGATGCATGGCGAACAGTTGCAGCGCGGTAACGACGCCTGCAATGATGTAGAGAGCTCCGGACTGTACCCAAGAGGAGCTCAAAAATGAATTGAGCGCATCCGACTGGACGAGCGCGGCGATGCTGGGAGCGACCAAGGCGGTCCACGTCAAGACTAGCAATACGACCGCTGTGACGCAGACGTGCAACATGCTGAGGCCGAGACAAACAAAGTAGTTGCGGGTCTCACGCACCCGATACGCAAAATTTAACGCCGCTCGCAATGTTTCGATTGCACTAGTTGCAAAAAACAAAGTGATTGCACCACCCAGTGTTAAGAGATCGATACGGCTACTCGTCATGATGGACTCGACCTGCGGAACAAGAGCTTTTGCAACATCAGGAGGCAAGACCTGGAATAGATGATCGATAGCCGATTTGGCGAGGTCAGGGCCTCCGAAAATACCAGACAATGCTGCCAGCAGAATGCAGAACGGAAACAGTGAGACGAGGAACGAAAATGCGACAGCGCCAGCCATAGAGAATTGACTGTGCTCATAGAGACGATAAACAGCCTCGAGAACTGCGCGCTTGCTATTCATTATATCATGCCTTCAGAGCCCCTACACGACATAGTCATGGCCGACGGCAATGCCAATCCTTGACATGGCAATACCGCACTGATTCCGGTTGAAGGGTGGCAAAACTGTTGCGGAATTGTTAGCTTTTGCCGGCATCGGTGCGTTCACAAGGCGGCTGCGAGCCGCTTTGTGTCGTGATTGAGTGTATGACCTGGACTTTCGGACGAATCAGTTGGGCACTCGGGAGTTCCGAAATGATCAGCGGTTTCCATTGCGCGCCAATAGCTTGCCGCGCGCCTCTACATGGGCGAGGTCTTGACCTGCCAAGGCACGGACTTGCGGTCTAGAACGCTTCGGTTGGCAAAGCGCGGTGCTCGGTCGGGAGCTACTTCAGTCCCAATGTGACCTCGATATCGAAAACACAGGTTTTCCAAGCCTCTATTCATAACTGGTGAAAACCTCGCTTAACGATAGTTCCAGGCAAGGGACGGAGGTATCATTTGCTGCGGAGACTCGCCGGTCATTGGCAGTTGCGGCGTTCATCGGGGCAGCATCAGAACGACGCGGGGGAGTATGCTTGCAGCTGTGCGGTTCTCCAGGGGCAATGCGGCAATGGACCGAGGGGGCTATGGATCGGGTGAACTACTCATCGCAACGCGATGCGATCGACTCTGGTCATGAGGGTTCAGACTGGGTCGGCGAAGCGGTCAGCTCGAAGCTTGAACTAGCTTCGAACGTCAATAGCAGCGCGGAACCGCTCGCGCATCTTAGGACGCGGCTTGAGGGCGAATGGCCAGAGTGGTCGTGCCGCTTTGCCGACGCCATAGATGACGTTAACGCAAGGCTGAGCAGGCAGTGCAATTTGCAATTGCATCAGGAAAAGGATGCTCCGCAGTGGGAATCCTGTTTGGGACAACCCTGCGACGACATTGCGGATGACGGCTACCTTACCGCTCGCTGGCGCCTTATCAGCCCATCGACTTTGAGCGGGGAACTTGCGCAAAGCGGAACACCCATTATTCCAAGCCAGGAATTGCGGATCGCGCTCCAGCACACATGTGGTCAAGATTCAATTTTTATTGAGTTCGAAGGGAATGATTGGGTCCGTTTGGCTTCATCCATGGCGTCTCCCGAGACGATATGTTCTGCGATCACCGATGTCATGAAACAGGCGATGGGGAGCGACCTGGTCTAGCCAAGACCAACATATGGACATGGAGGACGCTAACTGTACCAGCGTGTGACGCGTGTTCTTGTCAGCGGCAGCCATTTCTCTCGGACCAGTCAGAGTGTAGCTAGCTCGTGGGAGAGGGCGGGGTTGCATGCCTGAGATTGCGACCGTCGTGATGGTTGAGGCGGCATTCTAGCATTGTGCCGAGGCTAGAATCGCCCGCGCTCTATGATGAATGATTTCATCCACGAGTGGTCCAAACGCGGTTCGCTCGCTCCACCGTCTCTTCGTTCAGGTGCGTTTAGCCCATTCGCTACCACAGCGATCCGAATGAATTCTAATCGGGCAACTCCACCCCAGTCTGCGAAGTGATGCGACCGTAGTGTTCGATCCGGCGGTGACGTTTGAAATCGAAGATTGTTTCTTTGCCGAACCGTGTCGCATCGAGATCGCAGTCGGCGACAATTAGTTCGTCGTTTTTGCTTTCAGATATCGCCACGATCTCCCCTTCGGGGTTGACGATGCAACTTGCGCCGAACAAAGGATGGCCATCCTCGACCCCGGCTTTGGCAACTGCGACGACCCACGTGGCGTTTTGATAGGCGCCGGCTTGCAGCGAAAGCTTGTGATGGAATATCCGGCGTTCTTCGTTCTCATGCCCGTTTTGCGAATTCGATGATGGTGTGTTGAAGCCAAGAACGACCATTTCGACACCTTGAAGACCCATGACGCGATAAGTCTCTGGCCAACGACGATCATTACAAATGCACATACCAAATATTCCATCCAGCAAACGATAAACCGGAAAACCGAGATCACCGGGGAGGAAGTAGCGTTTCTCGAGGTGCTGGTGGGTGCGTTCGGGATCGTATTCGGTGTGGCCAGGCAAATGCACTTTGCGGTATTTGCCCACGATACGACCCTCCGGATCGACCAAGATTGCCGTATTAAAGTGGTCGCCTTCTGCCGTCAATTCACCGTATCCGAACGACATAGCCATGCCAAAGGTTCTGGCCTTGTCAAACAATGGTTGCGTGGCTGGACTAGGCATTTCTGTCTCAAACCAAATGTCGGCCTCGGTCTTATCTTCGTGATACCAGCGCGGGAAGAAGGTCGTAAGTGCCAGCTCCGGATAAACGACAAGTTTGCATCGCTGCGCTGCGGCTTCTTCCAGCAGAACGATCATGCGCGCGACGACGCTATCGCGGCTGTCCGATTTTTGGATGGGCCCTAATTGAGCAGCGCCGACTCTAACGTTTCGCATAATTATATCTCCTGTATATAGTCGGCGAACCATTGTACTGAAACTTGCATTTAGGATAGTCGCAATGGCGTGCGTGCCAAAGAAATTACATCTCGCCCAATTCCTCGTCCATGGGCCGACATACCATAGCCACGCCATGTGGCGTCATCCCGCTACTCTCGCTGCGGGCTACGATTGGCGAAGGCCGGCGCTCTATGAGCACATTGCGAAAACCTGCGAGCGCGGTAAGTTCGACATGGTTTTCTTCGCCGACCTCAACTACATCTCTGATTCTTATGGTGGCACGCTGGCGCCGGCATTGAGATATGCGTCACAGGCGCCCGAGCACGATCCGATGCCGCTACTGTCGTGGCTCGGCGCCGTCACCGATAAAATCGGTCTCGCATCGACCTTTTCCGTGAGCAATCAGCACCCATTCTATGCTGCCAGGATGTGGGCGACGATTGATCATTTGACGGCGGGTCGAGCCGGTTGGAACGTTGTTTCATCGATCAATCATAACCAAGCCGCCAACTATGGCACTGAGCGTGAGGCGACGGACCGGCGGTACGAACGGGCGCATGAGTACTATGAGGTCTGCAAAAGGCTCTGGCGGAGTTGGGATGCGGATGCATTGGTGGCCGATCCTGACGAGCCAGTGTTTGCTGACGCCAAAAAAGTCCATCGCATAGATTTTGAAGGTGAGTTTTTTCGCTCGCGTGGTCCGCTCAATGTGACGCCTTCACCGCAGGTTGGACCAGTGATCCTCCAGGCTGGAACTTCCGCTAAGGGCCGCGACTTTGCCGCGAAGTATGCCGAGGGGATCTTTGCCATCCAGCCACAGCGCGAAGAGGCACGTAGGTATCGCGATGACATTCGTGAACGCGTCGCGCAGCTTGGGCGCGATCCAGATGCCTGTAAACTGCTGTTCGGTGCCCAAGTCATCATCGGGGCGTCCGAACGGGAGGCTCTCGATAAACAAGCCGCGCATAACGCTCTCGTCCTTCCTGAGGCAGGAATGACCATATTGTCTGCCCACCTTGACTATGATCTGTCACAGTTGCCGCCGGATTCAATTATGGAGGACCATGACGTTCCGCAACTGCAGCGGATGCGGACTCGCTATCGAACAGATGAAGGCCGCGCGCTTACCGTGGCGGAAGTCGCCCAAAAACACGGCCAAAGCGTCGGCCTTCCGCAGTTTGTAGGAACGCCTGAGACTGTGACGGACCAATTGTTAGATTTCATTGACCACGCGGGCGGAGATGGTTTCATGCTATCACCAATCTACACACCGGGTGCGATAGATGAGTTTGTCGACCAGGTTGTGCCCTTACTCCAAAAACGCGGCCGTTTTCGGCGAGAGTACGGCGGGGCTAGTCTGCGCGAATATTTGCAGGAGGTGTGAGTGCTTGGTTTTCACCGCCGGTGTCCTTGGTGGATCAAAGCCAGGCGCCGAGCGTGGCGCACAAGTACATTGATCCTTGCATGCATTCCGTTCAACCATCCCTCATCCGCTCTCGATGTGGCCATTCGTGGCAAAGCCTACGTTGTCGACGCGAGTCTTATTGTGATCGCCGGAAAGGGCATCGCTTTGGCGCACATCGAAGCGCCTGCGGCAGATCAACGGTGCATGCTGGGCAAAGCGGCAAAGCCAGGCGCCGCTTCAAAGGAAACACCTATGGATTAGGCCGCAATATTTATCACCTGCCATGGTCCAGATGGTACGCCCTGACGAAGGTTGCTGCGTCTCGCAACGAGCGGTGGTTTTATAATGAGTTAGTTGCCATCGAAGCCGGCTGGCGTCGGCCTCCTTGGAATTTCGTCCCGCGGCTTGTCGCTACCGATTTGCCTGTTGGCGGCGTATTTCTTCATACTCAATAGATGGGATTGCGCCGCGCCGGTTGACAGGAATGCGAGGACGCAGTCCTGCGGTGCCAGCATCATGATTCGCTTGATGTGAACGGCCAATCATCGGGCCAATCATCGCCGCAAACAACGAATCTCGAACCAAGCTCTGTGAACGAGGCACGTTGAGGCCTTAGAGGAGACAGGAGGAAGGGGCTGCAATGCTGTGCTCGACCAACCCCTCGTGGTCCAGCAACCAGCGGAAAAAGCACGCCAAATCGCCGAACCACGAGGATGCTGAGTAACTGTTCGATTCGTGTGTTGCCAAAAAGGCAAGAAGGCTGAAGATGCTTCTGCCTTTGAAATAAAAGCAATGTTGTCTTTTCGACAAGGTCTCGTCGACTGCGTCAGACAGATCGTTCGGCCTCCTCGCTGGCGCTAGGACCAGTATGCATCACTCCCGACGTACCACGCACAATAAAATCAGCTAACAATTTATCAGTTGGCGGCGCGATGCCCCTTGATTGCCGAGTGTGCGTCAAAGCCAATTCCAGTAAGACATCATGCCATGCGAACCTAAATTTCGCATGTAAATCAGATCAATATAGATTTTTTGGGCGGATTTGTTCGGAGTTTGTCGACGCACCGGTGAGCCGCCAAAGAAGGCTAACCGGGAGTGGAGCGTCGCAGCACACATAATTTTATTTTGATTTCAAGCAGTTCTTTCTGAATTTCTCGCGAAATTCATCGCTCTGGTTAACTTCGACTTAACCCAAGCTGAAGACACTCGTTCGCGGCGCACGGACACGGAAACCGGCGCGCACGGTCATACCAGCCCAGCGTTGGAG
>JBPCWA010000512.1:0-18045 GCA_051009975.1 Hyphomicrobiaceae bacterium | reverse complement strand
ATATCGCCGCAGCGCCTCATGAAACCGGGTAAATTTTGCCGATCCTCCCTCTGGTTCGAAAACATAGACCGGCCGTCCTGTCGCGCATGCTTCACTCGTCATATTGACCGAGTCGGCCGTCACGATCAGCCAATCTGCGTGCGCCAGAAAATCAACGTATGGATTGTCACCAGTGCCACTCCAAAATATGTGCGGCGCAGCTTCGATTGCCATTCGCACGGCATTTTCAAGACGCTTGTGCGTGCGCCGTGAGGTCGTAACCATAAAGCCGACACCTTGCAATGCAATCGACTGGAGCGCACTCTGCAAGTTTAGGTCATCTTGTTCTTCAAATTTATAGACAGAATTCTTCCCACCAAGAATCACTGCAACGCGGGGCTTCGGGAGTTTGCTGATTGCATCCGGAATAACTTGTCTGCGTAATTCCAAACGTTCTGAGGAAAAACCGTGGGGCGCTGTTAAGGTAGTGATTACATTGGCACCTCGTCTGCGATCGTGCTCCGGAACCCAAATCAAATCCGCAGTCGACGGGCCCGTCTTTGGATCCTGTAAGACGACAGTGAAGCAACTTGAACCTGCCTGAGCCTTGAGTGCGCGCACGTAAGGAATGCTAACCCGCCCAGTGGCAATAGCAATCTCCGGCCACGGCGGACCAAATTCCGCCCCCTGTTCCCCGAAACGCACGTGGCGACCAACAGGACCCCAGGGTGACATCCACTTCAATAGGCCGGTTGGGTTCACGGTCTTGAAGCAATAATCGAGGCCGAGCGCCTCGGCCACGCCTTGGACCTGCGCAACCATGCCAGCCTTTCCATCGGTGATGAGCCAACCCTTGGCGCCACGCAACTTAGATCCGGCAATCGAATTTTGATGGGTAAATTCGTTCATCATTTAGTGGATGAGCCCTGATGCCCTTCAAGTCGATTGCGCGTCACGCCGCATTGTGGATGTTAGGGCAAACGAATTCAGATGAGAGGACAGCGATGGCCGCAAAACTCGATGCGACTGACTGGCGCATACTCCGCACACTGATGTTAGATGGTCGCATGACCAACGTCCAGCTGGCTCAACGGGTAGGGATAACGCCACCTCCATGCCTGCGGCGAGTCCGTGCACTAGAAGATGCCGGGCTGATTAGGGGATATCACGCCGAATTAGATCACATCGCACTCGGCTACGAACTCACGGTCTTTGTAATGGTGTCCCTTCACAGTCACACGGAGAGTGATCTACAGGCGTTTGAGAATGTCGTTCTGGCGTGGCCTCTGGTCCGAGAATCCTACATGATGTCGGGCGAGGTGGATTTCTTAATGAAGTGCATCGCACCGAGTATGTCGGTATTTCAGGAATTCTTAATCTCGCAACTCACCGCTACACCCAATGTCGCCAGTGTTAAAACTGCTGTCTCGATCAAACGCACGAAACTCGAGCCAGGACTGCCAATCGACGCAAATCCCGTTAATGACACATCTTGAACGGCCAGAGGAAGCAAATTGAACGATCAGAGGAAGCAAACGGTCAGCAAACCACCGCGCGCGGTCGCTCAGCCTCCATCACATCGATAGGCTACAAACTTTCTACAAACTTTCCTTTCCCCGGCCAATGGCGGCAATGCCAGTACGTGACACCTCCACCAAACCAAGCTCAGTCATGATCCCGATGAACCGTTCAATGTCTATTGAGCGACCGGTCAGTTGAAAAACAAAATGCTCTGTCGAAGCATCTATGACATCTGCCTTGAAGGTCTCTGCCAGCCTGAGCGCCTCGATACGGTGATCTCCTTTGCCTGCAACCTTGATCAGCGCCAGTTCGCGCTCGAGCGACTCACTTTCTAGAGTCAGGTCAATGACCCGATGAACCGGAACCATCCGCTCGAGTTGGTGCTTTATTTGCAGAATAACACTCGCGGTACCGCGCGTGATGATAGTGATGCGCGACAGGTGCTTTTCGTGCTCCGTCTCTGTGACCGTCAACGAGTCAATATTGTAGCCACGCCCCGAAAATAATCCGATAACGCGCGCGAGCACTCCCGGTTCGTTGTCGACCAAGACAGACAGTGTCCGACAGACAATTTCCTGATCAGATACGGGATCGGGATAGTGGGAGAGGGGCTGCGTCTCAGACATCGTTCACTCGAAAACTTTGGCTCACCATAAAGCGCGCATTTTGTTTATTTCTTAGTTGCATCTACGACATTCCGTCCCGCAGATCAGCAATTGCTAACTCGGGCACTTCATCACTCGCGACAATCCAAGTCTCCCTAACTGCAGCCTCCCGCCAAGCAACGAAGGCGGGGTGTGAAAGCACTGCATCCATATACATACGACTCCGTGAAGTGACATCGATGTTGTACGTATCTAACCGCGACACAACCGGCGCAAACATGGCATCGGCCGCACTCAGTTGCCCGTAGAGAAAGGGATCATCAGACCCCACGCCAAATGTCGTCCGCGCCTCATCCCACAGTGCTTCTATCCGCTTGACATCTTCGGCGACGCCTACACCCCGATCGCGCCGCGCAAACCGCTTGCCAAGGTTCATCGGACATGCGCTACGAAGACAAAGAAAGCTCGCATGCATTTCCGATGCAGCTGATCGCGCATGGGCTCTAGCGGCGCTGTCGAGCGGCCAGATACGGCGCTCTGGAAAGCGATCGTGCAGATACTCAATGATTGACAAGCTTTCCCAGATCACAACCCCGTCGTCTTTAAGGACCGGCACCCGACCCGCTGCGGACAAAGACATGATCCGCGCCGCCGTATCCGGCTCATCAAGCGGGATGACGGTTTCGCTGAACTCGAAATCGAACGCTGTCAGCAAAAACCAAACGCGCAACGACCACGAAGAATACAACTTATTTCCAATAAAAAGATGCATGGGACGATCCATTGCCTGCAACTAGTGACACTATACAAGCATCTTGCCTTCTTCACTAATGGCTCTATCGATCTCTTCGTCTGCGACGTCCTCACCCAAGAGCATTTCGTTGTGCGCTTTGCCGGACGGGATCATTGGAAAACAATTCGCCAAACTGGCCACCCGACAATCAAACAATACAGGACCCGGGGTTGCGATCATTTCTCGAATTGCATCGTCGAGATTCGCAGGATCCTCACAGGTCATTCCGGTAGCGCCATAGGCCTCCGCCAGTTTTTCGAAGTTTGGCAATGATTCGGTATAGCTCTCTGAATATCTATTGCCATGCAGCAATTGCTGCCACTGCCTCACCATCCCCATATATTGGTTGTTCAAAATAAATATCTTGACGGGTAGTCCATACTGTATGGACGTCGACATCTCCT
Source organism: Hyphomicrobiaceae bacterium (assembly GCA_051009975.1). Classification (GTDB taxonomy): domain Bacteria; phylum Pseudomonadota; class Alphaproteobacteria; order Rhizobiales; family Hyphomicrobiaceae; genus Tectiglobus. The sequence goes on along the minus strand of JBPCWA010000512.1, from coordinate 14,743 downwards.
GGATGTTCATCAATATCGAAGCATCTCCTGCGACATCAATAACTAACGACTTTGGATGAGCGATCTGCACACCAATGGCAGCCGGCAGGCCATATCCCATCGTTCCTAGACCACCAGAGGTCATCCAACGGTTGGGTTTGTCAAACTGGAGAAATTGCGCAGCCCACATCTGATGTTGACCGACCTCCGTCGTGAAATAGGCATCATAGTCCTTGGTCAACGCATGCAATCTCTCAACAGCAAATTGGGGCATTATGAACTTGTCCGAATTCTTGTAGGATAGAGATTTGCGACCACGCCATCCCCCGATTTCCTTCCACCACCCCTTAAGCGCCGCCCTATTGACCTGTGGCACCTCGGCCTTCCACGTTCGGACGAATTCGTCGAGGACATAGGCGCAATCGCCAATTATCGGGACGTCAACACGGACATTCTTGTTGATCGACGAGGGATCAATGTCGATGTGTATTCGTTTCGATTTGGGCGAAAACGCATCCAACCGACCAGTAATTCGATCATCAAATCGTGCACCGACCGCGATCATCACATCGCAATCGTGCATCGCCATATTCGCCTCGTAGGTCCCGTGCATGCCAAGCATGCCTAGCCACTCGTTTCCACTAGCAGGAAATGCGCCAAGGCCCATCAAAGTCGACGTTATTGGAAAGCCCGTCAGCTTGACGAATTCTCGCAGCAGTTGAGAGGCCTTTGGCCCCGAGTTTATGACGCCGCCTCCAGTGTAAAAGATCGGCTTCTTTGCGTTCGCAATGAGGTTCATTGCGATCCTTATCTGTCGCGGATCTCCCTTCATCTTAGGCCGGTAGGTTTTGTGCTGTATATTGGAAGGGCCTACATAATTGCCAGACGCGAACTGGACGTCCTTTGGAATATCGACGACCACTGGACCGGGCCGACCAGAACGTGCCACGTAAAATGCCTCATGCAACACACGCGCTAGATCATCGGTGCTCTTCACAAGATAATTGTGTTTTGTGCAGGAACGCGTAATCCCAACTGTGTCACATTCTTGGAAAGCGTCCGAACCGATTAAATGGGTTGGCACCTGTCCCGTAATGCAAACGAGCGGGACGGAATCCATAAGCGCGTCCGTCAGACCGGTAACAGCGTTGGTCGCCCCTGGACCAGAAGTGACAAGCACGACACCTACCTTACCGGTTGAGCGCGCATAGCCTTCTGCCGCGTGAACGGCTCCGCCTTCCTGGCGGACCAGTATGTGACGCACCTTGTCCTGCTGGTAGAGCTCGTCGTATATCGGCAGAACAGCGCCACCGGGGTACCCAAAAATGACGTCGACACCCTGATCCATGAGTGCCTGAGCAACCATCTCTGCGCCTGTCATCTTACGCGCCATTGCGCCTACCCTTCCATCAACTCAACTCGGCCCAAAGCGTTCAAGTGGCAACAGCCAAATACGGTCGCGCCAATCACGACACGAATAAAGCGTCGTTGACATTATTCGGTTTGACTTAGCAACAACTCACCGTCTCGGCGCCGCCGCCCGTCGACCATCAACCCTAACCCAATCAGCCAAACCAGACCGACACAGCAGCCCAACTCAACCCGCACGCTGCACACGCTTGCGCAACCCGCCTCCTGACGTAGCAGGAACCACCTACCTAAAAAAAGGCCATCAGTCAATAATCGGCAAAATTTTTCGGGCAAGACTTTCTATTTGTTGCGTAGAAATCCAATTCCACGCAATCATATATCTCTTTTGCCAAGTTTGTTGTCGTTTGACGTAGTTGCGCGTGTCGGTTTTCGCTGTACTGATTGCAGTTCCGAGATCTATTCGCCCCTTCAGGTAAGCCAATAGCGGCTGAACACCGAGAGCCCTCATAACCGGCAATTCGTGTTCGTAGTTTTTCTCTGCGAGAGCCATGACCTCTTCCAAGGCCCCCCCAGTCAACATTGCGTCAAATCGCGCATCACAAGTCTTGTAGAGTGATGCCCGGTCGGGATTGATGACAATCCGTACGGTCGAAGAAGGTGGCAGAAGCGGAACCCCTGGAATACGCTGCCAGGCCGCCAAAGACCGACCGGTCGCGTCCAACACTTCCAGGGCCCGAACCACCCTCTGGCGATCCGTAGCGGCGATCCGATGAGCCATTTCTGGATCACGTTTCGCCAAAATGACGTGAAGACCCGCAGCACCCAACTTGTCTGCCTCGAGCCGCCACCGCTGCCTGATCTCCGGCGGAACATCAGGGATTGGCGAGAGTCCTTCGAGCAAAACCCGAAAATACAATCCAGTACCGCCCACAATGATCGGCATTTTTCCGCGGCTCGCGCATTGCGATATTGCAAGCTCTACGTCTTTGGCGTACCGCCCAGCGGAGTACGCCGTGGCACCGGACACCGTGCCATATAGCATGTGAGGTACGATCTCGCGTGCCCGCGCGGGCGGACGAGCCGTCAGAATGTCAAGATCTTCGTACACCTGCATGCTATCCGCATTGACAACAACACCATCAACCTTTTCGCCAATTTCTAGAGCGAGTTGAGACTTGCCGCTTGCGGTCGGACCTGCGATGAGGATAGCGCGATATTTGTTCATGACCTCCTTCCCCACGTGAGCACGCTTTTACCGACGAGTTTCGCTGAGTTTTCGTCATTGTCAAAACGAGTTGCACGCCATTATGCGACAGTTTGCTCTTATCTTCACGTGCTCACCGTACCGGACATCAATCACTGCGCAGTCCATTGCCGAGCTGACTCACCTGCCATCAGGCATCAACCACACGTCGACGCGCGTCCTCGCACCCGGAATCGCTCTGGAGTACATCATTAGCGGAGACGAAATGGATGCGGCCGCGCTACTTCAGCATACCCGTTCCGACGTTGCAGACCACCCCATCGACGTAAACCTCATCAAGCCTGGATCAGATCGCCGCAAGAGCCTGTTGATCGCGGATATGGACTCAACCATCATAAAACAAGAATGCATCGACGAACTCGCGGACTACGCGGGCTTAGGAATCCAAGTGGCAGCGATAACGAATCGGGCGATGCTTGGCGAAATCGCGTTCGAAGACGCACTCCGCGAACGCGTCTCGCTAATTAAGGGGCTCTCTAGAGAAGCCCTTAAACGGGTATTAAAGACCAGAATATCGCTGCAACATGGCGCCAAGACCCTCATCAAGACTATGCGGGCAGACGGCGCTTACACCGCACTCGTCTCCGGCGGCTTCACGTTCTTTGCCAATGCTATTCAAGCAGACGTCGGTTTCGACGAGGCGCATGCAAATGTCTTGTCGTTTGATAATGCAGATTGTCTCGATGGCCGCGTATCAGCGCCAATTCTCGGCCAAGAAGCGAAAGGACTAACGCTCAAGCGGCTGATCGAAAGTCGAGGATTGTCACGCAAAGCAACTCTGGCCGTTGGAGACGGTGCCAATGACCTGGCAATGATAAGGCACGCAGGTTTGGGCGTTGCCTTTCGCGCCAAGCCGATCGTCGCTCGAGAAGCAGACGCCGTACTCTCGCATAGCGATTTGACCGCACTCTTGTATCTCCAAGGATACACCCATACCGAAATTGTGCACGTCTAAATTCGCACTACATCACCATCGGTGTAGCTCACTATATGATTGAATATTCAGGGAGCTTGAATGGATCCGATACTGGCCATTGCCTTAGGCTTCATCATGCTCATTCTTGGTGGCGAGGCGCTCGTTCGCGGCGCTGTTCGGATTGCCGAAATATTTAATGTCTCACCACTCATCATTGGGATCGTGTTAGTTGGATTCGGGACATCGGCGCCTGAAATGGCTATTTCGCTGCAGGCAGCGACCCTGGGCTCACCCGGAATCGCGGTCGGCAATTTCGTTGGATCCAGTATCTCCAACATCCTCTTCATCCTAGGTCTTTCCGCTTTGGTTATGCCGATTGACGTAACCTCCCGCGCCTTGTCACGCGATGGAATGGTTGTCGTGCTGGCGGCAGTCGCGTTCGCTGCCGTAAGCCTCTTCCTACCGCTGGATACATATGTCGGATTCGTCTTTCTGCTTTGGCTCGCAAGCTATCTTGTGTACGCATGGCGTCAAGAGCGCCGCGAGAAGGATCAAGGATCCACAAGTGCCATGCAAAAAGCTGAGGCGCATGGCCAATTGCGCAACATGACTATAGGCACGCGTGTTGTGGCGCGTGTCAAAGCTGGCAGACCCATCATTCTGGCCCTCACATTGGCCATCGCCGGCCTCATCCTACTTGTGATCGGCGGACGGATCCTTGTCGAAGGGGCGGTACAGCTGGCACGCCAGTTCAACATCGATCAAGCAATCATTGGACTTACAATCGTCGCAGTTGGCACATCCATGCCGGAACTGGTCACATCTCTCGTCGCGGCGTTCCGCCGCCAACCCGCAGTTGCCGTCGGCAACATTCTTGGCTCCAATATCTACAACATACTGGGCGTCGGAGGCATGATCGGCATCATATCTCCGACTGCAGTACCTGACCAGATCATATACTTCGACAATATAGTCTTGGTGGCCGCCTCCGTCCTCTTGCTGATCTTTGCGCGCTCTGGTTTCCGACTGAGTAGAATTGAAGGCCTCATACTATTTGCCGGCTATGGGCTGTATCTTTACGTACTAGCCGCTTCCGTCACCTGAACTAAGCCTGTCAGACTGTTGGAATGGACGCCCCACAAAACCGTCCAGACGCGGATTAAATTAGGGACTGACAATTAATCCCAAAACTCATTTCGTGTTCGCAGAGCGCCAGAGCGCTCTGCCTCTTCTAGTGTTTTCGCCAGTTCTGCCCGTGCCTGCTCCGCCTTTCGCTGCTGATTCCAAAGACTAGCATACAAGCCATCTCTGGCCATCAGTTCGGCATGCGTCCCGCTCTCAACCAAATCACCCTTATCCAGAACAAGTATTACATCTGCATGCACAATAGTCGACAAACGGTGAGCGATGACAAGAGATGTACGTCCCTTCGAGACCCGGTCTAGCGCCTCCTGTATGTCCTTCTCGGTCTGGCTATCTAGTGCGCTGGTCGCTTCATCGAGTATCAAGATTGGCGGGCTCTTCAAAATGGCTCGCGCAATCGCCATACGTTGCTTCTCTCCGCCCGACAGTTTCAAACCACGCTCGCCGACGACTGTGTGGTATCCTCCAGGCAGAAGCCCCACAAAGTCATCGACCTGCGCCATCCGAGCTGCAGCAATTACCTCTTCGTATTTCGCTTCAATGCGGCCATACTGAATATTATAGAGGATCGTATCGTTGAAAAGCACCGTATCTTGCGGAACGACACCTATTGCCGCCCGCAGAGAGCTCTGCGTCACCTCGGAGATGCTTTGGTCGTCTATTAAGATTTTCCCCGAATTTATTTCATAGAAACGAAATAGGAGCCGGCTAATTGTTGACTTACCCGCACCAGACGGCCCAACAATCGCCACCATGTTTCCTGGCGCAACAACAAAGGATAAATCATTTATTACCGATCGCTCGCGATCATAGGAAAACGACACATTCTCAAAACGAATCTCCCCTTGTCTTACCTGCAAATCGGCTCCACTAGATGGATCCTCAATTTCAGGATCACCTTCCAATATTGCAAACATGTTTTCCAAATCCACTAAACCCTGTCGGATCTCACGATAAACAAACCCCATGAAGTTAAGTGGCATATAAAGCTGAATGAGCAAGGCATTGATCAAGACAAAATCACCAATTGTGTGTTCTTGCGCCAACACACCACGCGCCGCCATAATCATGCAGAGCGTCATACCAATCGTAAAAATTATCGACTGGCCGCAATTTAGGATGCCAAGTGAATAATAAGTTTTAATGGCGGCTTTTTCGTATCGCGCCATCGACTCATCAAATCGTCGCGCCTCCATTTCCTCGTTGCCGAAATACTTGACAGTCTCATAGTTTAGCAAACTATCGACGGCCTTCGTATTGGCTTCCGTATCGCTGTCGTTCATTTCGCGGCGAATAGTGATGCGCCACTCGGTCGCTACAAGCGTGAACCAAACGTATAGGATGACAGTAAGAACAATGACAAAAACATAAATCCAATTAAAGTAATATAATACCACTAACGCGATAAAGAGCAGTTCGAGAAAGGTGGGCGCGAGATTGAGAACGCCCATGCGCATAATCAACTCAATCGCTCGGGTGGCTCTTTCGATCACCCGAGACAGGCCTCCAGTGCGTCGCTCCAAATGGAAACGAAGGCCCATGTTATGCAAATGTCGAAAGGTTCGATTATTGAGCGAGCGCACCGCATGTTGACCGACTGCGGTAAAGAGAACATCACGAATCTGGGTCATCACCATCATCATGACGCGACCCGCCCCGTAGGCAACTATCAAAGCCAAAACCCCAACAGCCGCGACGCCCGACGAAAGGGCCAATTCTCCCGTAGCGTCCCCTGTGAGCCGATCCGTTGCAAGCTTGTAGAGAACTGGCACCAAGACTGTAACAACCTTGGCTGCGACAAGAGTAATTCCCGCGACTACGACGCGAATTCTGAGATCTGGTCGGTCTTTGGGCCAAACAAATGGCCGCAACCCCTGGAGGACAAAGAGATGCGCGCTACGTTTTCCGCCCCCAGTGCCACTATGACCACCTTTACCGGGTGCGGTATCTGCCCCATTCGGAACTGAACTCGCGGCCATCGTGGGTCACCTTTTTGATTTTTGGTCTGGCTATTGCGCGCTCCGTCCTCAGTCCGCTCAGACCGCAACGGCGTACTCGAAAGCACGACAACAATGATTTCAGACTTATCCGTTATCGATCCAGATCCACAGGCTCGGCGCATCGCCAAGGATCGGATCACGTGTTCAGAACTCTTCCGCAGCGAACAGGTTTGGAGCGCTGTGCGCGCTCAGCGCCCCCAGAGGAGCGAAACCAAGATTTCCCGTTGATCAGACAACATGTACCAGACAACGGGTACGCAGGAAACATTGCCCGTGATCAGGATACCAAAAGAACCGCAAGGCCCAGTACGATCGACTCCCTCCACAGCCTCCTCGTGAAAACACGACGAAAGGGCCAACGTTAGGCTAAACTAGCGATTCCGTGGGCATGCACGTGAAACCCGCCCTGGCAGAGTACTGGAGCGAACCTAACATGACTGAAACGCGACGCGCAGCAGAAACGAGCAAACGTCGAAACGTCTGCGTTTACTGCGGCTCTGGCACGGGCCGCAATACAAAATACGCTCAAGCCGCCCGAACGCTTGGCCGTGATTTGGCCCGCGCCGGCTTCGGCCTAGTCTACGGCGGTGGAGTACTTGGATTGATGGGCGAAGTTGCCCATGCAGCTAGAGACGCTGGCGGCTACGTCACTGGAATTATGCCGTCGTTTTTGTCGGACCGTGAGCGACTGGCTCAAGACATCGATGAGACGATCGTGGTACAGAACATGCACCAGCGTAAAATGCTGATGTTCGAACACTCCGTGGCGTTCGTTGCCCTACCCGGAGGAATTGGTACGCTCGAAGAACTTGTTGAGCAGCTGACATGGGCTCAGCTCGGTCAACATCGCAGACCTATTGTTCTAGCAAATGTAGCCGATTTCTGGTCGCCATTTCTCGCTCTACTTGAACATATGCGGAGTGAGACGTTTATCCGCAAAGAACTTGATGTCGACTATACTGTGATCGATAACGCCGCAGACATCGTGTCCGTCATAAGCGAACAGCTCCGGACAACCGGCGAGGAAAAGGAACGAGATGCTACAATCACCGCACAATTCTAAACGCTTACGGCGACATTCCGAATGATCGGTCAGATCGCCAACACAATGTTGTGTAAACTTCCGGGTGATGGATGTTCGGGGACGAACGGCGTCTAGGTGGCGTGGCTGATTGGAAGTAATATTTGTTGGATAGAATTCAGGTGTTGGGACAAAAACTGTATCGGTAGGGACCACGACTGATTCGCACCAACAGCCGACAGATCTTCTCTTGACGGATCAAGGCAATCACTCAAGTGACCAGACGGCGTTGTGACCAGACGGCGTAGTGACCAGACGGCGTAGTGACCAGACAGCTTTGCGAACACCATAGTACCGCGACTGACTAAGCAAGACTGACTAAGCAAGATTGACTGTCCCAGACTCATCCGCCACGCACAACGACCGGGCATGCGAGGGAACGATGCTGGACATCACGACTCAACAGTCACATACATCGACCAACCTAATTCATACAGTCGTCCTCCTCGTGGGGATTGGTGCAATACTCGGAATTTCGACGGTCCTCTTGTTTGGCTGGACCGGTCTCCTCGTGACTGTGGTTAGTCTTTGTCTGCTTGTGATATGCGCTCGCAGGATGCCGGCCGACATCATCATGCGGCTCTACAACGGCCAACTCGTCGATCCGCAATCCCGCGGGCAATTGACACGCATCGTCGATGTCCTCAGCCAACGTGCTGAAATATCCCACCGGCCAAAGCTTTACATTATCCCTAGCCTCTCCATCAATGCGTTCGCCGTAGGACATGCTGATCACGCTGCTATCGGCCTCACTGAAGGATTGTTGCGCAGACTAACCATGCGGGAGACAACGGGTATCATGGCGCATGAGATCAGCCACATACGAAACGACGATTTGTCGGTGTTAGGACAGGCCGATCTGGTGAGCCGCTTCACACAATTATTGGCTTATGCTGCGGCCCTTCTCGCCGTCATTAACTTCTCCACGATGATCTTGAGAGGCGAAGCGATCTACAGCTGGTATGCAATTGCATTGCTGTATCTGGCGCCTGCAATGTCCAGTCTACTGCAACTTGGTCTGTCCCGAGTACGGGAGTTTGACGCCGATCTCAAAGCTGCTCAATTGACTGGCGATCCCGAAGCTCTCGAATCTGCACTTATTAAAGTGGAGCGCCATACCGGTCATTTCTGGGAGGATTTCATGTTTCCGGTCCCAGGACGGCGTGTGCCGCAACCATCCGTCCTGAGAAGTCACCCAGCCAGCGAGCGACGCATAGCCGGGCTACGTGACTTGGATGCTCAATCCATACTGCCACAAATCGCCGTTGTCGAAGAACCAATGTTCTCGCTCGTCGGCTTCGGTCCCATTGAACTGCGACCACGTCACCGCTTCCCGGGACTATGGTATTGATCGATCGGGAAAACATCATGCCGTCGATAAACGCGTCTGGTGACTCGGCAATTGAGGAATTGCTCACACGATTGGCTCAGGCAGAACGAAGAGCCATCGCACGATGTCTCACCGAAGTGGAAGCAACTACGCCCCCCAAGAATTCATTTATTCGAGCCTTGGCTCGAAAGGTGACAGGCCGCGCGGTCATTGGAATTACGGGGCCACCCGGCGCAGGAAAATCAAGCCTCGCAAACGCTTTGGCAAAAACATGGAGACAAACCAACAGAACGGTAGGCATTCTCGCGGTCGATCCATCCAGCCCGCATTCGCGCGGCTCCATACTGGGTGATCGGGTCCGCATGTCAACCGCGCTACAGGATTGTGGGGTTTTTGTTCGGTCCTTGGCAAGCAACGGGCACCTCGGCGGTCTTACACCGACCGCGATAAGGATGATTGACGTTTTTGATGCCGCCGGCTTCGACCGCATCGTCTTAGAAACAGTTGGTACGGGCCAATCCGAAATTGATGTGTTCGAGGTCACCGACGTCCGCATCGTCGTAATTCCACCAGGTCTCGGCGACGACATTCAAGCAATAAAATCTGGTTTGCTCGAGATCGCTGACATCATCGTGATTAGTAAAGCCGATCAACCTGAGGCTGACGCTACTGCTCAGCAGCTTGCAGGTGCAGTCTCATTGCGATCTGATGAAAGCTCCAAGCCCCAAATTGCCATAGTTTCGGTCTTATCCGAAAAAGGCATTAAAGACCTGTCATCTAAAATCGACAAGTTGACTGCAGCGACTGACGCCACCACACTCCAAGCGCGACGTAAGCGGCGAGCACGATATCTGGTGACCAAAATCGCAATGAAGCGCGTTCAGGAAAGAATTGCGAGAGACACGGAATCCGGCGAGACCGAAAATTTGGTAGATGCCATCCTCGATGGGACATCAACACCGGAAGATGCCGTTGAAACAATTCTAGAGAGATTGTTAACTGAGACGAGTTCTCCTCACAGTCCTTAGGACTTCGAGGAACCCGCTTGACGCACAACCTCCCAAGTTGTGGTCAACTGCTTCGTCTCCGCATCAATCGAATCACTAAGGCGAACGCCCTTTGCCACCAGCTCATCGCGGATTCGATCTGACTCAGTCCAATTCTTCGCACGCCGTGCCACGAGGCGCTCCTGAACGAGACGCTCAACTTGGTCATAACTTACCGTACTTGCCGGCTGAGTAGCCGCCAACCAGTCTGCGTTTGTACGATCTAACAGACCAATCAAATGAGCAGATGCCTTTAGCTTTGCAGCGTTGCCGCTCGCCCCACTCGCAAGGCCGTGAAGTTCTGCGATTGCCTGAGGCGTGTTGAGATCATCGGCCAAGGCGGTAACTACGACTTCTTCGGGCCCAACAACCTCGCCGGGATCATTCCCTATAGCTGCATACCAGCGGTCAAGGATCCGCCAACTCTCCTCTAGGCCGCGGACAGTCCAATTGATCGGCTGACGGTAGTGCGTTCTAAGCATATTCAATCGCAGAACTTCGCCAGGCCAACTCCCCAACAATTGATTGATGGTTGTGAAGTTGCCCAAGGATTTGGACATTTTCTGTCCCTCGACCTGAAGAAATCCATTATGCATCCAAATTTGGGCCATCGCGCCTGTGCCATGAGCACAACGACTTTGCGCAATCTCGTTCTCGTGATGCGGAAATATCAGATCAACGCCTCCCCCGTGAATATCGAACACCCGGCCGAGATGTTTTTCCGCCATGGCCGAGCACTCGATATGCCAACCAGGCCGGCCTGGCTTTGAAATACCCACAGGCGATCGCCACGCCGGCTCCTCAGCGTTTGATGGCTTCCAAAGAACAAAATCCATCGCGCCTTTTTTGTATGGAGCCACATCAACACGGGCACCTGCCTCCATTTCCTCGAGAGAACGCTTCGCAAGCCGGCCGTAATCGCTCAGTGTGCTTACGTCAAACAAGACATGGTCCGCCGCAACGTACGCATGTCCCGAATCCACCAACTTCTCAATGAGCAACCGCATATCATCGATATGGTCTGTCGCGCGTGGTTCGACCGTTGGTTCCAAAACTCCAAGCTTAACAATGTCATCATGGAACTGAGCCGTTGTTTCCGCCGTTACTTTTGCGATGGCGTCATTCAACGGCAAGTCAGGAAAATCCCTTGCCGCCCGTGCATTTATCTTATCATCGACATCGGTGATGTTACGGGCATAAGTGACGTGCCCTGCTCCGTAAACATAGCGCAAGAATCTAAACAACACGTCAAACACTATGACAGGTCGTGCGTTCCCAATGTGGGCAAAGTCGTACACTGTGGGCCCGCACACATACATTCTCACATTTGCAGTATCAATCGGCGCGAATATCTCTTTTGTGCGCGTCAGGGAATTGTAGAGATGAATTTCAGGGGCACTCATTTTCATTGACCTACATGGCAGCCGGACATCGCAGGGTATGACGCTCCACAAGACATCGTCCATCCTGATCCCGCGCATAGCTGAGCAATCAAATGGAGCTCACCGGATGGCCCATCAGATATCCAGCTGCACACTGATCGCGCACCCAATTTCAGTCCCATAGAGGATAACCGACCAATCGACGGATATGGCGCGCTTATGGTGGGACCAGAGTCCACTGTCAATAGTGCTGACACGACAACGCGGAGCGACCACACGCAAGCTCTCCGGCGCCGCAATTGTGCTTCATTGACCGCATACCGAATCCACTGGAGTATTGACTCCATATGACCCGACCCCAACGACGACTGAGCGTTCCGCGATCACGGTTCTCAACCCGGTTCAGAAGCGCGCTGGAGACGTAAAGACAGGTTCTCGGATCCATGAATCGAAGAATATGTTCACGCTTGTTCGTCACCACCATCGCAAGCGCGCTGATGGCGATGTCGATCACTGCGCTTACTGCCTGGGGACCCGCAACCGCACAGTTTTGGCAGTTACCTTGGGAAACCCAGCCACAATATGAGCAGCCACGCCCCCAAACACCACGAGGACAAGAACAGCACGATCAACGGTATGGCAACTATCGCACACGTCGTTCAGCCATTTGTCTACGACTTGAACAACGACTTGCTGAGCAAGCAAACCGCGGCAGCCGCTCTCGAACCGAACTCCCAAAAATCCGCCAGGCGCTCCGCACTGCGCGAAGTAGGTATCGACGCGCAGAGCGTGAATTGGAACAGCGCGAATGCTACGACACTTTCCTGTTCTCCCGCACTCTTCGACGAACAAGGCGTTGCGTGCGACTGGATCGAGAGGCCCGCGCCGCATCAAGAGAGTTGCGTGAGCTGGAAGCGCAGCGCGACGCTCTAACGGGCCCTGGCGATCGCACGCAACAAGACAGCATAATTCGCGCCCTCGCAGACAACAATTGTGGTGGTGTCTATCAGCGTGAAGCGCGACGGCGTGATCCCTTCACTAGCTTTTGGCAAGATCTGGATGGAAGTCGAGATAACTTTCGAGGCAACTCGTTCGCTGGACTGCCGTTTGCAACGTACCGAACATTGTGCGTGAGGCTTTGTGACGGCTACTACTTCCCAGTCAGCTTCTCGACTTTACCTACGCACTTTGCGCGAGACTCAGACGTATGTCAGTCGAAATGTGCTGCGCCGGCCGAGTTGTTCTTTCACCAGAACCCCGGTGGCTCAGTCGATCAAATGGTTTCGCATCCCGGCCGACAACGTTATGTCGACTTAGACACAGCGTTCCAATACCGAAAGAAATATGTCTCAGGCTGTTCATGCAAGGTCGCCGAATACAAACCTGAAACTCTCACGAAGGAGCAACAACTCGCTGAGGAAAATCAATCATCGCAGCCACCTCGAACAAATAAGCAGCGAGAGGCCTTCTCTCCCGTACGATAAATAATTCGGACGAGTTGATAGAGGGCGATGAAACAGAGAACATGACCTCTTTTGCCGCAACTTCACTGGCACAGCCTCTCCTTAGAGGATAGCATTAAGGCCAGAGCACAATGCGATTAAGTTGCTGTCACCACATCTTACCGCGGCCGTCTCAAACGCCCGACCATTGGTTACGCGACGCACACAACTACAGTTTACGATACGCACGCTAATGCCCGCTCTAGATCTCTTCTCTGAACCGATTGGTTATCGGATAACGCCGATCACGCCCAAAGTTTCGCGCCGAAATTTTTACACCTGGCGCAGCCTGCCGTCGTTTATATTCTGCGATGTTCAGCAGACGCGAAACACTCTTGACTATCTCTGGATCGTGACCACGTTCGACGATTTGACGCAAAGACATCTCTTCTTCTACGAGACCACTGAGAATGTCGTCCAGCACATCGTAGGGTGGCAAGTTATCTTGATCCGTTTGATTTTCTCTCAGTTCTGCCGTCGGCGCCTTCGTCAGAATGTTTTGTGGTATCACCTCTCCGCACGGTCCGTGACCACCTTCGGGAGCATTCGCATTGCGCCAGGCGGCGACGCGATACACTTCCGTTTTGTACAGATCCTTGATCGGGTTGAATCCGCCGTTCATATCACCATACAGCGTCGCGTACCCGACCGACATTTCACTCTTATTGCCGGTCGTCACAACCATGGATCCGAATTTGTTTGAGATCGCCATGAGAACGGTCCCACGTGCACGACTCTGAACATTTTCCTCCGCGACACCCGCGACTGTTCCTTCAAACATGTCGGACAGTGCAGATAACAGACCGTCCACCGGCTTTGAAATATCGACAGTGTCATATCTCATTCGAAGTGCATCGGCACAACCTGCTGCATCCGCGAGGCTCTCACTCGACGTATAGCGATACGGCAACATAATGCACTGCACGCGTTCTGCCCCCAATGCATCAACTGACATTGCAGCGACCAGTGCTGAGTCAATTCCCCCAGAAAGGCCTAGCACGACGCCGGGAAAACCGTTCTTATCTACGTAATCTCGCAGCCCCAACATGCACGCTTGATAGGCCGCGGCTTCACCGATCGGTAGGACTGCCCGCGCGCCCCGGGAGCAGGTCCAAGTGCCCTGCTCAAGCGACCATTCTGTCGCGAGCACACACTCTCTCCATGCCGGAAGTTGAATGGCAAGCGACGCGTCGCTATTTAGAACAAATGACGCGCCATCAAATACAAGCTCGTCTTGTCCTCCCAATTGGTTGACGTAGGCAAGCGGCACCTTATTCTCTTGCACGCGTCCCACTGCAATATTCGTCCTGACATCTGGCTTTTTCCAATCGAACGGCGATCCGTTAGGGACCAAGAACATCTCCGCACCGCATTCCGCGAGACACTCGCAGACTTCATCTCGCCAAATATCTTCACAAATTGGAACGCCAATTCGGACCCCACGAAAATCAATTGGGCTCGGCAGTGGACCAGCTGCGAACACCCGTTTTTCATCAAAAACGCCATAGTTCGGTAGGTCAGATTTAAATCGGACAGCGCGGACTTCACCACGATCGAGCAGCACAACAGCGTTGTAGTTGACAGCGCCTTCGGGCCAAATCGTTCCGATCAAGACGGCCGGACCACCATCACCAGTCTCATTAGCAAATGTTTCAACGGCATCGCGACATGCCTTCGCAAATGCTGGCTTCATTACCAGATCCTCCGGAGGATAACCGGGGATGAATAG
>JBPCWA010000511.1:0-3452 GCA_051009975.1 Hyphomicrobiaceae bacterium | reverse complement strand
CATGCAGCGTATTGGCGAGGGAAGGCCAGAAACGATTGACACGAGCTCACTACACCTCGACGTGTTGCGTGATCTAAAGCGGATTAACAGCCATGTGACATCAGTGGCCTACCCAATCCTTGAACGTGCCGGGGAACTAGCGGATAGCCGATTGATCAATGGCGACATGTCGCAGGCCACAGGAGAACACTAACTCGACAGCAAGCGTTCTCGTCAAGCGCAATAGAAAGATCGCAAGTCAGGAAACCAACTTTAGCAAAATATTCACCAGAACAAGTACACGATGGGCGGCTAGAATTTGCAAAGTGGCAAGTCCCCGTTTGGGTGTCCTATTTCAGATCCAACGAGTTTTTGATATGCTTGAGCAACGTTACCTCCGTTTTGCCAGCATCGCTGGAATTGAAAGGCGGGACCTTCCAATCGCTGCTGAGGTTTGGCTCGAGGATGTCAGTAAAAGCTGTTGGGCAGACCGCGAAATCATAAAACTCTCGACGCACTTTGTGAGATACATCCGGCATCCAGCGCCGGAAGTGCTCAGTTCCGGTCATATTAATCGCGCATGTAACCTGGAAAAGGATCAAGTAATCGAAACCCTCCGGTTAATGGTGATTTTTGGTGCTGCAGAAGGGTACGATTGCGACGGGGATCCAATGCGGGTATCCCTTCAGTTGTCATATCTTCAGCGGCTTCGTGTTCTGGAAGTGAAGCACCGATTTGCGGAATTTCAGCGGGACTTTGACGCTCAACAGCTTCCCTGGCAAATTGCTGACCGGGCAACTGTCCAGTCAACCTCAGGTACGAGCCGAGCGGTCGAGAGCAATTGATTCAGACACCAGCGGCGGTTCACTGCTGAGATGTTCAGCAGTGGGTAGATAACCCGGCAGGGTCGGATTTGGTACCGTTTTGGGAATGCTTACTCCGACAGCGAATGTCGCGGTTTATCCGACGTCTGCATCACGCCTGTTTGGCCAAAATCTCCAGCGTTGCACACTTCCTAACAGCAATTCAGTTGTCGTGGCGAACAAAGTGCAGTGTGTTAAACTCGGATCGCAACTGAGCGACTTCTGCGGCTAATGCTTCGGGGTCGTCCGTTGCAAGTGCTTGCGCGAACAGCGTCGCAATCTGCGGAATGTGCCTCACTTCGACGCCCCACCGGACAAGTTCCGGTGTGCCGATCCGCAGACCGTTCATGTCTCCTTCGACAGGCGCAATGGGCAAGCCGATACCACAGGCCAAGAACCCGGCCCTTCGTAACCTCTTGGATATCGTTTGACCGCCGCCATAGGTCGCAGCTTCGACGGCAAATTGATGTGAAGACGTAATTCCACGCGTCTTGGCAAAGATCGGCACGCCCTCGGCATCGAGCGCTTCTGCAAATGCTCGAGCCACATCTACCATCGCCACGGCGTAGGCATTGCCGTATTCACGCCAGTCCAGCATCGTCAGCGCCAAGGCCGCGGACTTGGCGACGTCGAAATTTGCCGTCATGCCGGGGAAAGCAATGGCATCGAGACGCTCAGCGAGGCTAGCATTGTTGGTGACAATCAGGCCGCCAGCCGGCCCACCGAGGCTCTTGTAGGTGCTCATCGTCATCAGATGTGCACCTTCGGAAAGCGGATTTGGCCAAACGCCCCCCGCTATGATGCCGCATTGATGCGCAGCATCGAAAAGCACTTTGGCACCTAAATCGTCGGCGATGTCGCGGACCTCGCGAATCCGGTGCGGGAAGAGATTCAGGCTACCCCCCACTGTAATGAGCTTCGGTTTCACGTCGCGCGCAAGTTCACGCAAGGCTGCGACGTCGAGCGTATAACCGTCTGAGTCAATGGGTGCTTCGTGGACTTCTAGGCCGTAGAGGCCAGCGCATCCCGAACCGTGATGGGTGACATGTCCACCAATCGACGCTGGAGGCGCAATGATTGCATCTCCGGGCTGGCAAGTTGCCATGAAGGCGTAGAGATTTGACATGGCGCCAGACGCCACACGTATCTCAGCGTAACTAGCGCCAAAGACTTCAGCGCACAGTTCGGCGGTAATGACCTCAATCTCTTCTATGGCCTCCAAACCCATTTCATACTTGTCGCCTGGATAGCCGAGAGACGGACGGGAGCTGAGGCCTGTGGCAAGAACCGCTTCTGCGCGAGGGTTCATGACATTTGTTGCTGGGTTCAAATTGAAGCAATCGCACTCATGAATTGCGCGGTTCTGCTCAATGAGTTGAGCAATGCGTCCTTCTATGATGCGCGTATGCGAGGTTGCGACGGGTTCGGCAAGTGATTGGATGTAGGATTCGCAAGCTTCCGGAACCCAGGAGCGAAGAGCAAGTGCGGTCATTACGGCCTCCCAAACAGCGCCTCCAATTGAACAAGAAGGCTGATCATCTGCAAACCATAATTGCATTCGGTAAGCGGTACTTGCTTTTTTTCCTTTTGAGGCCGAGTGCGAGAGCTGCCCTCTCAAAAGCAAGTGCTGTCCAAAAACGTCACATGTTGCCTGCGGTGTGAACGATGCCGCGCGAAACCACGCCGGCTCGCTGGCCAACACGCCGTGGAATATTTCAACGGTACAGACCCTCAAAATACGAAACTGAGACTTGAACGAAGCCGGTTCGCGAAGAAGTGGATGTGCCGGAGCATCTGAGGCAGACAAAGCCTATGAGTGAGCAGAGAGGAAAGAAATGACCTGCGCATGGAGGCTCCTATCACCCGCCGCAATCACCTGCCCCTTCCAAGAGAGCTGGATTCCACGGCCCTGCCAATCGGTTACAATGCCCCCCGCGCCTTCGATGACAGCAGCGCAAGCGAAGATGTCGAACGGATCCAAGCCACCGTCGACGGCAAGGTCTGTTCTACCTGAAGCGAGAACCCCGTAGGCATAACAGCTGCCCCCATACTGCGTGTAGTGTACTTTCGATCGCAACTTCTCAAACGTCTTCCGCTCGGAGCAATGGAAAAAATCGGGATTGCTGTTTGTCATTAGTGCTGAATCAAGCTTAGGGCAGGGGCGTGTTCTGATGGCCCGACCATTGTGTGTGGCGCACTCGTCAGCAACGCCCACCCAACGCTCGGCGGTCATGGGATGGTCGATCACACCGATCCAGGGGCGTTTATTCCGGGCGAGACCGATCAGTGTTCCGAATACCGGGATACCGGCAACAAAGGCCGCCGTGCCATCAATTGGATCGAGAACCCACACGTAGTCGGCGTCGAGATCGCGCGAGCCAAGTTCCTCACCAAGAACCCCGTGCTCGGGGAACTCCCGGTCGATTATCTCCCGTAAGCGCATTTCGACGAGGCGGTCCGTTTTCGTGACAAAGCTCTGATCACTCTTTATTGAGATATCGGGTAACGTTCCAAGCACTGAAGAAAGGATTGCCCTGCTTTCATCGGCGAGAGCTGTGGCAAAGCGAACCATCGAAGTGGTGAAATCACAAGTCATCGCGGGCATGCCTT
>JBPCWA010000510.1:0-68369 GCA_051009975.1 Hyphomicrobiaceae bacterium | reverse complement strand
CCGCAGAGCCAGCTGTTTCCCGAGGAATGACTGTGTCGCGGGCCTACTACACGCTGGATGGTGCCAAGATCGATCTTGCGAGCGCCAACGGCGGTAGTTCGAAAGTTTCGCAAAACCAACGGCTTGTCGTAGTTGTGAAAGTCAAAGTTGACGAAAGCAGCGGACGCGTTCTGTTAGTCGATCGCTTGCCTGCCGGTTTCGAGATCGAGAATCCGCGACTTGTGAGTAGCGGGGATCTATCAGCGCTCCATTGGTTGCGTCCAAACTTTTCACCTGATCACACTGAATTCCGAGATGATCGGTTTGTCGCGGCGTTCAATTTTCTACGTGCGGGCAACAAGCAGCGCTCAGCTACAGTCGCCTACGTCGTGCGAGCAGTGACCCCGGGCCGCTTTACTCATCCCGCCGCGATCGTCGAAGACATGTATCGACCGGACAAGTTCGCCCGGACCGCTGCCGGGCGGTTGACCATTGAGCCGCGATGACAGCTATTGGATGTGACATTGCAACTACGAGCAATATTGAATAGACGGACGAGCCGATTGTGCATTCTGCCGTGCGTCACTCTTGTGATCGCGGCCACTTTCGGAGGCATCGGAGTTTGGCGACTGACGGACAAGATCGGCCCGCTGTCGTTCGTCAGAGCCAATGCCCTTTCTTCCTCGATCGTCGATCGCAACGGCAAGTTGCTTCGCGCCTACACAACACCCTCTGGCCATTGGCGTTTGCCAGTCATCCCCCAAGATGTCGATCAGCGATATCTGGCATTGCTCTTTGCATTTGAGGATCAACGCTTTTATCAACATTCTGGGATTGACGGGTGGGCCATGGCCCGCGCCTTCGTCCAAGTGCTTCAACACGGCCGAATCGTCTCCGGCGCGTCGACACTGACGATGCAAGTTGCCCGGTTGCTCGATGGTCAACACAATCGTTCGATCGCCGGCAAGTTGAAACAAATCGCGCAGGCGCTGCAACTTGAACAACTCAAGACAAAGAATCAAATCTTGGAGCTCTACCTCAAACTTGCCCCGTTCGGCGGCAACCTTGAGGGCATTCGCGCTGGTAGCCTCGCCTATTTTGGCAAGGAGCCTCGTCGGCTCTCTCTCGGCGAAGCAGCGCTACTCGTGGCGCTGCCGCAGTCACCTGAACTGCGCCGACCGGATCGCTTTCCCAAAGCCGCCCGTCGGGCCCGCGGAAGAGTCTTAGCCCGCGCGGTTCAGGCCGGCACAATCTCAGCGGCGGAGCGCGACCGCGCAAATGCCGAACCGGTTCCCGATCATCGCCGGCGGCTGCCAATACTGGCGCCGCACCTTGCAGACCGGGTCAGAAATGATGCACCGCGGAAGTCCATCCATCGCACAACGATCGATAAGCGGATCCAACGGGAGTTGGAAGAGCTGGTCTCCAAGCGCATTGGCGCACTTGGAGAGCGACTCTCGGCTGCGATGATTGTCGTCGATCACACTACCGGAGAAGTTCTTGCTCGGATTGGGTCAGCGGGTTTCTTTGATAATCGGCGGTTCGGGTCAATCGACATGACACGAGCGATACGGTCTCCGGGATCCACTTTGAAGCCGATCATCTACGGTCTAGCGTTCGAGCGCGGCCTTGCTCATCCAGAAATGCTGATCGACGACAATCCATCACGATTCGGTACATACTCACCCAAGAATTTTGACAAGAGATATCGCGGAACGATTACCGTCAGGGACGCACTCGCGCACTCCCTAAACATTCCAGCGGTAAAGTTACTGGATGCCGTCGGACCTGGTCGCTTCATTGGGCGCCTGCGCCGTACAAACATCAGCACCAAACTCCCGCTCCATTCTGAACCGTCTCTCGCAATAGCACTTGGCGGAATTGGGATTCGCCTGGATGAATTAGCCAAACTCTATGCCGCGCTAGCGCGTGGCGGTCGCCCAGTCAGGCTTCGCGTCTTGCGGAAAGCGAGCAAGCGATCACTTGGGTCGCTGCACAAGACTGAGAAACGCCTACTAACAAACGTTGCCGCCTACTACGTCAGTGACATACTGAAGGACGCACCGCCGCCGCCAGATGCGAAAGGCGGTACAATCGCGTTTAAGACTGGCACGTCCTATGGTCATAGAGACGCATGGGCCGCGGGCTTCGACGGCAAACATACCGTCGTCGTTTGGGTTGGCAGACCAGACTCGTCGTCGACACCGGGTCTCTTGGGACGAA
This sequence comes from Hyphomicrobiaceae bacterium, assembly GCA_051009975.1. Taxonomy (GTDB): domain Bacteria; phylum Pseudomonadota; class Alphaproteobacteria; order Rhizobiales; family Hyphomicrobiaceae; genus Tectiglobus. Next base: position 66,167 of record JBPCWA010000510.1, on the reverse strand, counting down.
CTGCAGCTGGGCCTCTGCTGTTCGACGCGTTTGCACGATTGAGCCGCAATCGAGCCCCGCTGCAGAAGCGTCCGAAGGCCGCTTTCGTTCGGACAGGTGACCATCTTCCCGCCGCATTGCGGCGATTCTCTCGAGACGCCCGAATAAGCGCTGCCGGCATCTTTCTGGACCAACCTCCTCGGATTGTGTTTCCACCTGATCGATCCGAGGTCGACATTGGGGGACTGGATCAATCGCTTCTCTTGAAAGTGAGTGGCGGCGCGTTGCCGTTCACCTGGCTGGCAGACGGGGCGCCAATAGCGACCGCAATTCACCTTCGGCATTATCTTTGGAGCGCGCATCGCGAAGGCTTTGTCAGATTGACCATGATTGATGCAAGCGGACGTACGGATCGTGTCACTGTACGGCTGAATCGAAACGAGTGAAGTCTCTCGCATGCGACGCTGCGCTCGGTTCGCTGATTGCAGTGACTTGGATACGGTAAGAATTGGACGCGGTAAGAAAGGGGCTGGATGGCGGCTTTATGTGACTCAGATCAATGCCAGCGTTGCTCGCGCTGCTGATTTGCTTGCGACCAGGTGGCTGGCTACTGGGGGGATCACCATGACTATCAGTAGTATTCAAAAATCGCCGATCCATTGCGGATGGGGCGACGGATCGAGGAGTGGCTGGCGCGATAGGGCTTTGGCGGTCATAGGGGGCTGTGCGTACGCGTTCTTGTTTGCCACTCAACTTCTACCGACGGCCCTCAACGTCGAGACTGGGCCAGATGATGCTGCTGCGTCCACCGCTGCTCGTTCTGGCAGTTCCAGCGGATCGGCACGACCCGCCTCAGCGGCCGGAACAGAATGGGCGATTGGGGGTTACGGTGGCGTCGCGTACACCCACCCTTCTGCGGTTCGCTTTGTGAATCCGGGCCGTACAGATATGACGGTTAAAGATTTCGGTTGGATCGGTCGACCATTCAAGGCACCGATCTATTACGGTGTGCGTATTCAACGGTGGGGCTCAAACGGACAGTTCGGCAGCATGTTGGACTTTACCCATGCGAAAGCGATCGCCCAACGTGACGACATTGCAACATTCGAAGGCACGTTGAATGGCGAAACTCTTCCGTCCAAGCAGCGCATGGGCGACGTTTTCCGTCATTTGGAATTCAGCCATGGACACAACATGCTCACACTCAACGGAATGGCGAGATTGGCGCCTGCTTGGAGCCGGTTTCGACCATATGTCGGAGCCGGGGCAGGCATCTCTTTGCCACATACCGAAATTGGCATTCATTCGGAGAGAGCTCGCACGTATGAATATCACTTCGCCGGGTTTGTCGGGCAGGCATTGGCCGGACTAGAGATCCAGCTAGGTCGGACATCAGTATTTTTCGAGTACAAGTTCACGTACGCACCTTATGACGTCCCATTGTCGCATGAGCCCTACGGGTGGCTCCTCGTAACAGATCTTTGGCGCCAGTTCTCTGCTTGGTGGAACGGCGAGGCCCCACCTGGCGGGCGTGCTTCGACAACGCTGATCAGCCATCATGGCATTGCCGGAGCCATGCTGCGCAGCCAGCCAGGGCCGGTACGGCTTGCAAACGATGCTCCACCGTCAAGCCCCAGCCAGTGACGACACCGGTGCCGACGATAATGTCGACGCCAATCAGACGCCGGCTCAAATCATTGCCTTGGCGCAGATCACAGCATTTGCGCTCAGAAACGACGCAAGAGCCGCTCGATATAATCCAACTCAAGTTCCGGTCGGAAACGTTCGCCCAGCCGCTGGCGCAACAGTTCGATGATTTCACGTACGCGCTGTGCGTCGATTTCATCTGGAACTTTTACGCTCGTTCCCAGGTCGGGCCCTTCTGAGCGCTGTGGTCGACCCAACGGGTCGAGAGGGGAATCAGCAGACTGGCCGAACCGCGACGGCATCTGCTGCAACATCTGCTCGGCCATCGAGCGGGTACCGGAGCGGAGTTGCTCCAATGCTTGCGCCTGTTGTTCGGTAGCACGACCGAGATCCCCTTCCCGCAACGCCTGTTCGGCGCTGTCCATAGATTGCTGGGCACCGTCGAATTCACGCGGTGACTGCAGTCCGAAACGACCCATCCCTTGGCGCAAACGATCAAGTTGGCGACTGAGATCGCCTTGTCTTTGTCCTAACGCGTCCGGCGACAGTTGTTGGCCGTTGCGGCCACCGCGACCGTTGCGGCCAAACTGTTGACCTTGGCCCCGCTGTCCCCGGCCGCGTTGTCCTTGCCCGCGTTGTCCTTGCCCGCGTTGTCCCTGCCCGCGTTGTCCCTGCTGACCACGCTGACCTTCTTGACCACGTTGCCCTTGTTGACCACGTTGCCCAGAACGTGGCCCTTGGCGTTGGGCGCCAAATGTGTCGTCCATCAACCGCTGCTGCTCACCGATGAGATTCCCGAACTGGTCCATCATCTGCATCATTTGCTGACTTCGACCCTGTTGACCTTGGCCCGGGCGCCGAACCATGCGGCCGGATTGCAGTCGATCCAGAAGATCTCGCAATTGGCTCAACATCTCTTGCGCAGACTGTTTAGAACCTTGCCGCATCATCTGTTCAAGATTGTCCAGCATGCGCTGCAGATCCTGACTGCTCATCGATTGACCTGGCGAGCGGTTTTGTTGAGCGTTGGCGGGCGGCCGCTCCTGCTGTGCCTGTCGGGCGAGTTCGTTCAGGAATTGGGCCAGGGCCTGGCGCAATTGCCGCATCAGCTCCTGTAATTCTTGTTGCGAGGCGCCACGCTCTATCGCTTCGGACAACTTCTGTTGAATTTCGCGCAGTCGACGCTCTGCTTCTGAAAGCCCGCCGCCGTTTTCTATACGCAGCGCAAGGTGCCACAATTGCTCAACGGCACTACTTATTGCTACGCGACCGGAATTGTTTTCTAGACGGTGCCTTACGCTCCTAAAGCCCAGATAAACAGCCTTATCTTTGATATATTCTTCGGGTTCGAGGGACAACGCATCGAGCGCCTTGACGACAAGCTTGCGGTACCGCGGATCGAACACCAACCGGCGGCGCTGTTCCAAAACGGCGCGCGCCATTGGATTGAAAAACAATCGCTCCGGCAGAACGATATCCTTGCTTTCACTTCGACCCAGATGGTCCGCATGATCGCGTACTTCCAAGGTCATGCGGACCGGCATTCCTGCCCAGGGATGCGCACCAAGTTCGTGGAAACTCCAAGTCTCTGGTGACTTTGCGCCCGGCGGCGGTACGCGCAGGACGATGCGTGGCGGCCGTTCGAGCGGTGGCCGAGGTCCTTTCAGTATGTCGGGTCGCGCCCACTTCGTTTTTGGGTCGCCTGGCTCCAGTGGCAATCGCTCAAACTTCGCTTCCGCAGAGGCTATACCGTAGTCGTCCTCGATCGCATAAAAGAGCTTCATCGCTCCGCGCGGGGTCTTCTCAAAATCCTTGGTGAACTTGATCTTGGGTGGCTGGTCCGCAACCACGTTGAACGACCATCGCGCCAGTTGCGCACCGTTTGCCGTAACGCTTACCCCAGTCGTTCCGCGAGCAATAATACCACGCACTTGGTTCGACTTCGCGGCATTGCCGTCTTCGTCGTCTTCTTCGATGGAAGCTCCCATCGGCTGATCATCGGCGCCCAAATAGTTCAGTTCGAGAGCAACGTCTGGTTTACCGCCCATTCGGACAACGATCACACTGTTTTCCGGGATCTCGAAGACGTCGCCGCGGCCTCCTCCAGCCTCATCGACGCTGATAGCCGCAGCTGATCCATCGGCCACAAGGATCGGCGGCCTGCCAGTATAGGGCGGGGGAGTGACCCACGCATCAAGCCGCAGTCCCTCGACTTTGGCGATGCTCCCCATGCGAAATGCTGCCTGCAATCGATCAATAGCGGCGTCACCAACCAATCCCGCGCAAACAATGACTGCCACGATCATGACCGCACGCAAACCGAACGTGTCATACCTATCTGTCCGCGGAGCCGGTGTGGACACATGCAGTCGATCAAGTTGCCTGCGCATACGCTCGCGATGGGCTTGCCAAATCTCAGCCGTGACGCCGTCGGAAGGTGCGCTTGACAGTGCGTCGTCATAGGTCGACGCCGGTCTATGTGGCACCGAGGACTTCGCTTCAAGTCGACGCAAAGCTTCTTCGCGGGTCGGGAATGAGGTGGAAAAAACGAATGCCGAGGCAACCGCGAACGCGATAGCAAATGCCGCTAGCATCGACCAGTGAGCAACCTCGCCCAGGACAGGCCAGATCCCGAACAAAGAGACCAACAAGAATGCCGCTACGACCGCGACGGTGGCCCAAACGCGTGGCCAAATGCGTTCGATGTAGAGCATCCATCTACTGCCGGCGATCTTACGACCAAACTGCCGATCAGTTTGCGAGAGACGTTCTGATGATTTTGCCATCCTGCCGGCCCGATTTTCAAGCTTGCCTATCATGTCCACGACTGCCGCGAACGACTGAAGTACACGACCGTGCTGGGGCGCACCAGGCTCTCGCCACTCTCGCCCCAAGTCCGTGCTCATCCAGCCCTTTGATCGTGCGCCACCACCGTTTCATTGCCATTCCAACTGCGCCATTCCAACAGCGACTGCAACTGCCAGTCTAACGGTGGTGAGCGTCCCAATAACAACGTGCCCCGATAATAACGGATATCGTGCCGTCACCGACCGCCAATTCAATCGCGACCAAATGACCCGTTAACCCTCGCGACGACGGCCCCACGAAACCATAGCCACGACAAACTCGCATAGTAAAACGCGGTGGTACAGGGGCAATCTGATAGCGGGGATTGCAGCCGATCAAGTTATGGTGACAGCCAAGGTGGCAGTCGATCCAGCGCAATCAAATCCTCATAGGACGGCCGCGGGCGAATGACAGCGAGCTGATCTCCGGCCACAAGAACTTCTGGCACGAGCAACCTTGAATTATAGCTGGAAGCCATCACGGCTCCGTAAGCTCCAGCCGCCATGAACGACATCAAATCGCCTTCTACAAAGGGGGGCAGGCGCCTATCTTGTGCCAAATAGTCGCCCGTCTCGCATACCGGACCGACCACATCCTGGACCACAGGATCGCTCTGCCTCAAACTCTCAGTCACTGGCCAGATGTCGTGCTCAGCATCATAGAGTGTGGGACGGATCAAATCGTTCATCGCCGCGTCGACAACCGTAAATCGCTTCGCCGGCGTTGATTTGACGAATAGGACCCGCGTGACCAAAACACCGGCATTTGCAGTCAACATGCGGCCAGGTTCGAGAATGAGCTTGAGTCCCAGATCGCCCAGTTCTCGAGCGACGACCGCAGCATATTCATCAGGGTGCGGCGGTCGCGCGTTCGACGCGGAATAGGGTACACCCAACCCCCCACCGAGATCGAGGTGGGTTAACGTGTGACCACAGCGGCGCAGCTCAAGTGTCAGCTCACGCATCAAAGTGAAGGCCTTGGAAAACGGTTCCAAGACAGAGATTTGACTGCCAATGTGCATGTGAATGCCGGTGGCTTTGATGCCCGGCAGTCTTGCGGCAAGATCATAGAGAGCAGGCGCCTCTAGAAAAGGCACTCCAAACTTGTTTTCAGACTTTCCAGTTGAGATTTTTGCGTGCGTTTTCGCATCGACATCCGGGTTTACGCGGATTGCTATGCGCGCAGAGCGTCCAGTCTCGGTGGCAACGGAACTGAGGGCCTCCAGTTCCGGTTGGCTCTCAATGTTAAATCCCAAAATATCCTCAGCAAGAGCATAGCGCATCTCCGATCGCGATTTCCCGACGCCGGCGAAAATGATCTTGCTGGCCGGCACGCCAACAGCTCGCGCGCGACGCAATTCGCCCTCCGAGACAACGTCCATACCGGCCCCGAGGTTGGCCATGGTCCCCAAAACCGCCTGATTCGAATTGGCTTTAACAGCATAGCAAATGAGATGATCGAGGGCACCGAATGCGTCCGACAGCACCCGATAGTGACGATTGAGCGTCGCCGTTGCGTAGCAGTAAAATGGAGTCCCGACGTCAGCTGCGATGTCCGCAACGGGGACCGATTCTGCGTGTAACTGGCCGGATTGATAGGTGAAGTGATGCATGGCTGTGGAGGCGAACAGTCGATCAAGAGTTGGAGAATCGATCAAGCGTGGGAGATCAGTCTCGCGCGCTGGTTATTTTTTCAGCTAATACATGACGTTAGCACGATCCAGCGCGCAACGCAGCCGTTTGTTGCAATCGCAGTGAACACCAATCGGGGAGCAAGAATCCGTTAAACTCAATCGCAGTGGTCGACAAAGACCGCAATGAGGGATCTAGCGCAACAGGCGGTCTAGAAAAAAGCTTTGGTGAGGTTTGGACGCACTTCCTGCAGGTTTGCCTTGCCCGGCCTCTGCCGTCGCAGCCTCTGGCTGGCGCTCCTTTGCCTCCGGCGGCAACTCCAGTGAGCCGCGCACGCCGCAGCCAACCAAAACGCTCGCGCAGACAGCGATGCATGCGAAGCCCTTGAGCGCACGTCTTGACATCATTTTGATCCGCCATTTTGAGCGGCATCTGGTGTGCCACTCTGCCCCTAGATCGTCAGCACCCCAAGATCAGCCCTGACCCCGATGCGATGCCACACCCACCACGCAACTCAGCACGTGCCCGGTCTCTGCTTGGACCCAGCTGCAATCACCTGCAGCAACACTAACGTAACCAACACGTTAGCCCTTTTCGAGTTGGTTTTCCAGCTGTTCGACCCACGACTGAGCCATTTTTCGAACGTTCTGTGGCGCAGTTCCACCATAGCTGATTCGACTGGAAACAGAATTGTCAGCACTCAGCACTGAAAACACATCTGCAGTGAGGCGCGGCTCGACAGCTTTCAATTCCTTCAACGGAATTTCACTCAGCTGACAGCCTTTCTGTTCGGCGAGTGCAACAATTCGTCCTGTCACGTTGTGGGCATCGCGAAACGGCAATCCCAAGTTGCGCACAAGCCAATCGGCCAAATCGGTCGCCGTCGAAAATCCGGCTTCAGCCGCGTGAGCCATCGCCTCTGGAATGGGCTCAATGTCACGCACCATACCGGCCATCGCCGCGAGCGATAGTCGGTAGCTGTCAAGAGCATCGAAAGTCACTTCTTTGTCTTCCTGCATGTCCTTTGAGTAAGCGAGGGGCAACCCTTTCATGACCATGGTGAGACTATGGAATGCGCCAGCGATCCGACCAATTTTTGCGCGCACGAGTTCGGCGGCATCGGGGTTGCGCTTTTGCGGCATAATGGACGACCCCGTAGTCCACGCATCCGAAAGTCGAACGAAGCCAAACTGCGGTGTGCACCAGATCACGATTTCTTCGGCGAAACGCGACAAATGCATCGCCGAAATCGCTGCAGCAGCCAGCGTTTCGAGAACGAAATCTCGATCGGAGACGCTATCTAGTGAATTGGCCGTTGGTTGAGCAAAGTCGAGAGCTGCCGCCGTTGAATATCTGTCGATAGGAAAGGACGTCCCAGCAAGCGCAGCGGCGCCGAGAGGGCATTCGTTCAGCCTCGCCCGAGAATCGGCAAAACGACCTCGGTCACGAGCTAGCATTTCCACATAGGCAAGTAAGTGGTGGCCGAAAGTCACCGGCTGGGCGGGTTGCAGGTGAGTGAAACCCGGCATGACGACAGCCGCGTATTCGTTAGCCTTAAGGGCGAGTTGGAATTGTATCTCGGCCAATTGGTTGTCGATCGCGTCAATTGCATCTCGGATGAACAGGCGGAAGTCTGTTGCCACCTGATCGTTGCGAGACCGCGCAGTATGCAAGCGGCCTGCCGAGGCCCCAATTATCTCGCTCAGACGGTTTTCAACATTCATGTGGACATCTTCTAGTCCACGATCCCAACCAAATTGGCCGGATGAAATTTCGGATCGAATTTGTGCCAGACCATGCAGGATTTGGCGAGCGTCAATCTCATCAATTATTCCGGCGGCCGCTAGCATCTCGGCATGCGCCACCGAACCGCGGATATCCTGTTGGGCGAACCGCTGATCGTAATCGACTGATGCGTTGATTTGCTCCATGATCTCAGAGGGTGACGATTGAAACCGCCCCCCCCACATCTTGTTGGCGCTTTTGTCGTTCATTCTCAAGTTGTCCAGCTTGCTAGAGATAACGTGCTCAAGGGATCAGCTTCCTGATAGTCTCCGTTGAAAGAAGCCGTGTTCAAAGAAGTTGTATCTAGAGGCCTTGCCCCACTTAATGCCAGGTTCGCGGACACCATAATCACGGATACCGGTTACGAAGACACGGCTGACGCAGACACCGGTTCGCAAGACACGCGCTGCGAAGGAGCCGGTATTGCAGGCGCCAGTGAGCCGATGCCTCCTTGCCGAACCGGATCGTACGCACTTGACCCAAAAGTGAGTAACTTATCTCCGCGGAGATCGATAGTACACAAGTACACAATCATTCCCGGTCGGAACGATCTCAACCAGTCTTGAATGTCGCAGGTGAAGCGTCGCCGATTAGAAAACGCCAGCAACAACTGAGGGATAAGCCAATCTCATGAGCGAAAAAAAGCAAACGTCCTGGCCAATCTACGCCGTTGTGGCCGCCGCGTCCGCCATTTTTGGTTTTGGTGCAGTCTACTGGATGGGCGAAGGAACGAGCGATTTCTCCAACGAGAACGACAAAACCAAATCCGTCTCTGCACCGCACAATGCCACGTCCAGCAGCCAGGCAACTGGAACCGACATGACCACAGATTTGAATGTCGGAGCCATGACGACGTTCGTCTTCAAAGACGATCCGACACCCGTCCCACCCGCACCATTTAACAATGGAGCTGGCCAATCCATATCGATCGAAAATTTCGCCGGACGCATCGTGCTCCTCAATCTATGGGCAACCTGGTGTGCCCCTTGCCGAAAGGAAATGCCCGATCTCGACCGTCTACAGGCCGAACTTGGAGGAGAAGATTTTGAAGTCGTCGCCGTCAGTGTCGATCGCGGAAGCCCCGCCAAGTCGCAGAAGTTTCTTGATGACATCGATGTGAAATCACTCAAACTCTATCACGACCCTTCAGCCCAGCTGGGTTTCAAACTGAAAACGATCGGCATGCCATCAACGTTGCTGATTGACCGCCAGGGTCGCGAAATTGGCCGCCTTGTTGGCCCCGCTGAGTGGGACAGCGCAGATGCAAAACGTTTGATCAAAGCCCATCTCAATCACCCCACAAAATAAATTGCGAACCTGGCATTGCGACCGATCGAGAGAAACCGCACCATTGACTCAAGTCGCAGCGCGCGCAAAAAGGCGGCCGAAGGTTTAGCCACGTGAGGACAATATACCCCATGGCCGACATTAATCCCCTCGAAGCAGTTATCAACGAAGCCTGGGACAACCGTGACAGCATCTCTGCCGATACACACGGTAAAACCCGCGAAGCCATCGAGACAGCGCTGGCAGAACTTGATGCAGGCGCCGTCCGCGTCGCCGAGAGGCGAGACGGTGAGTGGTGTGTCAATCAGTGGCTCAAAAAGGCGGTTCTGCTGTCTTTCCGCCTTTCTGATATGACTGTCATGACCTACGCTCCAGGCAATGACGCAAGCGTACGAGCTTGGGATAAGGTGCCGCTTAAATTCGAAGGTTGGGCGACGGCAAATTTCCAGGAAGCGGGTTTCCGGGCCGTGCCTGGTGCCATAGTTCGACGTTCCGCATACATAGGCCCTGGCGTCGTGCTTATGCCCTCATTCGTCAACTTAGGCGCCTACGTCGATAGCGGAACCATGGTGGACACATGGGCAACCGTTGGTAGCTGCGCACAGATTGGAAAGGATTGCCACATTTCCGGCGGCGCTGGCATCGGTGGTGTATTAGAGCCACTACAGGCAAACCCGGTAATCGTTGAGGACAATTGCTTCATTGGTGCGCGGTCAGAGGTGGCAGAAGGTGTTATTATTGGCGAAGGAAGCGTCTTGTCTATGGGCGTCTACATAGGGGCATCGACAAAAATTGTTGATCGGTCGTCTGGGGCCGTTCATATCGGCAAGGTTCCGCCATACTCAGTGGTTGTTCCGGGAACCATGCCAAGCGCCGGGTCAAGTACGGGCGGGCCGAACCTCTACTGCGCCGTGATAGTCAAGACAGTAGATGAGCAAACACGATCGAAAACGAGTATCAATGAATTGCTGCGGGATTGATCAGACGGAATCCGTTGGCTGCGAAATCAAAGCCTACCCATGCTCACACTATATTACTCTCCACAGAGTTGCGCATTGGCTTCACACATTGCTTTGGAAGAAGCAGGTGCAGAGTACGATTCGGTTTTGGTCGATTTCAACTCAAACGAGCAACGCAACCCGAATTTCTTAGCCATTAATCCCAAGGGCCGTGTTCCAGCATTGGTCACAGATGGTGGCGTTCTCACTGAAACGCCTGCCGTTCTGGCCTATATCGCTCAGCGCTTTCCTGACGCGCAGCTTGCGCCGATTTATGACCCGTTCGCCTTTGGTCGCGTCCAAGAATTCAACAGCTACCTGTGCTCTACGGTCCATGTGAATCATGCGCATGGCGGACGAGCCGCGCGCTGGGCCGACGATCCCATCGCAATTGCCGAACTAAGGCGCAAAATGCCCGAGACGGTATTGGCTGCGTTTCAACTCATTGAGGGCGAGTTTCTCAAAGGCCCCTGGGTGACTGGTAATCAGTTTACAATCTGCGACGCCTACCTCTTCACAGTGGCACTCTGGCTTGAGCGTGATAGCATTGAACCCGAAACCCAATTGCCTCGCGTGGCCGAACATCGACGACGGGTGCATGATCGGCGTAGCGTGAAGACCGTAATGGCATGGCATTCGCGTTAGCTGACCTGATGCACACGCAATATTGAGAGCCGGTAGACGCGAATGTAGACGCGAATAGAGTAGATGACACGTGGCGTTGAGCGAACATGGTCTTGATTGCATCTCGCGCATCATCAAATGGTCGAGGCCGCAGAAAGCATCTCCCATGGTCGGGATGTGCTCTGCCTAGGGGCGCACAGAGGCAGAGACCGATCCGACAAGGAAGGGTCCGACAAAATAACACTATTGCAGATCAATTTTCCGCATCTGGCGCGCATGTGTCCCATGCGAAGCCAAAGTTTTGCGGTGCGATGCACTTTCGCGTAGCGCGTGCAACAAAGTGCCTCAGTACGGAGCACGTGATGAGCATCTCTTCGGCTATCTCAGAAACACTGCAATGCCGTCTTGGTCAAACCAATGGAGTGCAGCGTGAGCGTTGACGCAAATCGGATGAGACTGTGGGTCGTCGCTATTTCGTCCCTTATGTGCATTGCCTTGGCCCAATCCGCGGCCGCCTGTGGTCCCCAGGTAAGGATAGTTTTTGCCGAAGCCTCACCAGACTATTTTCGGTTCGAGTTCGTCAGTGGACCAGGATTGACTATCCAATTGATCGAGCTGGACCTCAATTCCTCGGACGGTCTAGCGTATGTTGACACTGGATACGGCGCAGCGGAATTGCGCAATGATGGTGATGTCAAACTGAAATCAGTAGAAGGTCTAACTGAGGGCGACCGACACGGACAACTCACGTTCAGCGGGTTTGTGGAGGGCAAGAACTTTACATATCTCGTCGATTTGGACGATCGCATCGGTCGCGATACTGACACGGACCATCTGACTTTTGGCGAAATTCAAGGCGGAAAGGCCAGCGCCCGGTTGAGCGCACCTGACGGACGACTGCAGTATATCGACGGAGTGTTTGACGAGACTGGCGTTGCCATCTTAGCACCGAGGGCCTGCGTCTGACCCGGGGAAAGGTATCTCATCGCACGCGTTTTGTCAGCTTTAAAGGATTTTCTGTCGGTCGAGTTCTTTCGATCCGGCCAGCGAGTTTCGATCATGAGGCCCAATGACCAATCAAACAGAGACAACATCTACCATTGATGTGCGCGATCCGGTCTCCATTGCGCAGGCGTTGCTGAGATGCCCATCCGTTACGCCGCGCGACTGCGGAGCGCAGGACGTCCTGCAGAGTCTTTTGGAATCGGTCGGTTTCACCGTTCACCGACTGACATTTTCTGAACCAGGAACATCCGACGTTGATAACACTTATGCTCGCTTTGGGGCCCAAAGCCCGAATTTATGCTTTGCTGGACACACTGACGTAGTGCCTCCAGGCGAGGAGAGCGAATGGACCTATCCGCCGTTCGGGGCTGAAATACATGGCGGCGTAATATACGGGCGCGGAGCGGTTGACATGAAGGGCGCTATCGCCTGTTTCGTTGCAGCTGCGGCGCGGAGTATTGAACGACGCGGTGGGCTGCGGGGATCAGTGTCCCTTCTCATTACGGGTGATGAGGAAGGCGCTGCCATAAACGGAACGAGCAAGGTGCTCAATTGGTTGGTCGCGCAGGAGGAAAAACTCGACGCTTGCCTTGTCGGCGAACCAAGCTGTCCTAGCCGGATTGGTGACATGATCAAAATCGGTCGGCGGGGCAGCGTGACTGCTCATATTGCCGTTCAAGGCAAACAAGGACATGCCGCCTATCCACAACTGGCCGACAATCCGGTTCCAAAGCTGGCGAGAATTATCGATCGTTTGTCATCGATATCAATTGATTCTGGCAGCGACGCGTTTGAACCGTCACGCCTCCAATTTACCCTCATCTCCGTCCCGAACACCGCGGCAAATGTAATCCCTGGGCACGCACGGGCAACGCTCAACGTGCGTTACAACGACAATTGGACCCGCCCTAAAATGGAAGCTTGGATCCGAGAACAGTGCCACGCTGCAGCCGAGAGCGTCGACGCCCATTTCGACCTGGCGTTTGAGGGAACTGGCGACGTTTTCCTGACAAAGCCCGGTGGTCAACTCGTCGACGCAACTATTGCAGCTGTTCAGAGTGTCACGGGGCTGGTACCCAAGCTTTCCACCAGCGGCGGCACATCCGATGCCCGCTTCATACAAGCGTATTGTCCGGTAATTGAGCTGGGTCTTGTTAACAAGACGATCCATCAAATTGACGAGTGCTGTCCTGTTGACCACATGCATCAGTTGACGTCGATCTACGAACGCTTGATCGAAGGATATTTCGCGTGATTTCTCGCTACGTCTTGCTCGTCGCGGTATCGGCCATTCTGTCGGCATTCGCCACGTTCCATGTCGCTGCTCGTGATCTACCGGATCTGACGATCACGGCGGTAGATTTGCATGCCACTGGAGACTGTAGTGGTCGCGCGCCCCTCATCACCGGATCCGTTCGCGTTACCAATGTTGGCCAAGGTCAAGGACAGATTTTTACAACCAAGGTCATGCTCGCCTCTCAACTCAAAAATTATCCAGAAGTCTTAGGCAACGACCGCTTCGTCAATACTATGCGTCCACGCGAGTCTGTTACAGTACCGGTTCGCATCCGATCCAACAATACACCCAAGTTGACTGGCATGCATAAAGTGCGGCTTACGGTCGATCCCGAGAATGTGTTCGAGGAAGAGAACGAATACAATAACCAAGCGTCCGCTCAGGTCGCACTAGACTGTCCCTAACATCGAATACGTTCTGCAGGAACATCTGGAGCCGGAACTGCTGCAGCCGGGGGCCGGCGAGGCAACATAACCAAGCAACAGAATGCGAAGGGCATGAACAAGAACTGTCATATCGCGAAGCCCGCCAACCACTGCGGACCGTATTTAAACTGCTTGGCCAGGCGGCGCGTCCGGCGTCAAACTTCCCTAGCAACGATCTACTTGAAGTGTTTGGAAAGTTTGAGCCCCTGAGCCTGGTAGTGGCTGCCTAAACCGTCTCCGTAGAGAATTTCCGGCGTCTCTGCCATCCTCTCGTAGATGAGTCTACCAACAATTTGACCATCTTCCAGAATAAAGGGGACCTTGTGAGAACGCACTTCCAATACGACCCTAGCCCCGCTGCCGCCAGCGCTAGCATGACCAAACCCCGGATCCATAAAACCGGCATAGTGGACACGAAATTCGCCAACCAAGGGATTGAAGGGCACCATCTCCGCGGCGTGACTTGGCGGTACGTGCACCGCTTCCTTTGATGCCAAAATGTAAAACTGGTCAGGATCTAGAATCAAACGCGAGGCCTTTTCAGCATGGATCGGTTCCCAGTACTCTGCGACCGCACATGAGCCTGGCGCATCAACATCTACCAAACCTGAATTACGCTTAGCGCGATACCCAACCAGCCCCTCACTGACCTGCCCAAATTCCCGCGAGAGGTCGACGGCAAGAGCAATGCCGCCTTGTATATCAGCCGCAGAGCCGCCAGAGACAAGAGTGTCGCGTGCGTGCAGAGAGCGAAGCGACTCGTCCGTCTCCGTGGGATTTCCAACGCGAAATCGAATCTGCGACAAACTTGAGCCCTCACGAACTATCACCGGGAATGTCTGCGGGCAGATTTCTGCAAAAAGTGCTCCGTTGCAACCGACAGGCATCGTATCAAACGCGTTTACTCCATCAGCAATGACCCGAGTGAAAACATCCAACCGCCCAGTCGAACTTTTGGGGTTTGCGGCGGCAGCAATTGATTGCGGAAGAGCCAAAGACTCAATCAATGGCACGACGTAAACGCACCCGGTTTCCAGAACTGCCCCCCCAGTCAAGTCAATCTGATGTAGGGCCAATGCGTCGATACGCTCGCGCACCGGAGCGCCACGCGCAGGCAGAAAGCTGGCCCGAACACGATAAGCTACACCGCCAAGTCTTAAATCGAGACTTGCTGGCTGGAGTTGATTGCCCTTAAGCGGTTGCGCCAATTTGACGGCGTCTTGCGCTATCAGCAAACGAATGCCCTGTGCCGGAATTATGCCGTCTTGCCAATCAGTTTTGCCCAAGCACTTCGCTCCCCGCTATGCGCATTAGTTCTCTCGATCACGTGAACCGCAAAGCTGTTTCATGCAGATCCGCATCATAACCCATGCGAAAAATCTCGACAGTACTCCGTGGCGTCAGCACTTCAACCTGTAGTGCCGGATCAGGATCGACGGCAGCACCGTATCCATCAAGCGACCACCTCAGCATCCGCCCTGCCAAGAGCAGATACATTCCATCTCGCCAAAATACCATCGTTGCCGTAGGCAACGTGCCGACCTCCGCCGTGAAACTCGCCTTTCTTCCGTCTGCGCTCAGTCTTTCGGAATGTAGTGTGTTGTCGATATCGCCTGCCTTCGCGCGATCGCCCGCTCCGAACACCTCGCCCCAAAGCTCGGAGAAATATACAGCTTCCCGTCGTCGACACTCATAACACGGTCGATGGCCAGCGGCGAACGACGTTGCTTCGTCTAGAAAAAACAGTTCTGTGTAGGAGTTCGGCGCCATCACTTCACGCCATCGCCCCTTGTACGAGAGGCGACAGGTGATCCACTGTTTGGTCACCCAGCGCTTGGGTCCGAGCGATTTGTCTACCCGGTGCATCTGGCCGCCACGATTTCCCATCAGCGTTCCCCGCGCTGGTGTGGCAACGATCTGGCCATCGGGTGTTACACGGTTCTGAAACGGCATCGACAGTCGCGATCCTTCGACTACTGGGCCTCGATTCGCAATATTCGTGCAATTCCATAGAGTGTAAACACATGGCGTCTCTGGATTTATGGCACGAATCATTGGCGCATAACTCTAATACTGGTATTCGGCGGGATCGCGCTAGGTCATGACACGCAGCTTTCTGAAGAATGGACAATCGGGATGAGCGATCCAACCGTGCAGTTGACGATAGCAGAAGATCAAGTCCGCGGACCGATTGCGACAATTACTATCGACAATCCGGCCAAGCTCAATAGCCTGTCGAGCGCCCTGATCATTGCTCTCACCAAGAACTTCGAAAAAGTTAGCTCTCAACTTGACGTTCGCGCCGTCATACTGACAGGTGCTGGTGATCGTGCCTTCGTCGGCGGTGCAGACTTGAATGAACTCAGCGGTCTATGCGCGGACAGCGCTCGCATTTTCATAACAAATTTGCACAGAGCCTGCCATGCCATTCGCGCCTGTCCTGTGCCAGTTATCGCCCGGATCAAGGGATACTGTCTCGGTGCCGGACTTGAAGTCGCGGCTAGCTGCGACATGCGTGCCGCAGCCTCGACGGCAACATTCGCGATGCCTGAGGTGCACTTGGGATTGCCTTCTGTAATAGAAGCAGCGCTGCTTCCCGGTCAGATTGGTTGGGGGCGCACACGTGAGATGTTGCTTACGGGACAGTCCTATGATGCCAGGACTGCGTTCCAGTTCGGATTGATCCAGAAAGTCGCGCAGCCCGAGACCCTGGATGCCGAGATAGATAGGTGGATCGACGGCATCTGCCGCGCTGCCCCCACTGCCATCAAGGCCCAAAAAGCGCTCATGAACAAATGGCAAGAAGTCTCGGTTCAGGAAGGTATTTGGGCCGGCATCGATGCGCTGTCTACTGCGTATGCGACCGGCGAACCCCAACAAAATATTCGCGCATTTCTGGCCGGGAGGGCAATTCAAAAGACAAGGCCAACTGATACTTGATCTGTATGTATCTCATAATCTTTTGGCGGTTGAAAAAAGCTCTGGACCATGGATGCTGAACCTTGACCTTACAGTTACTGGAAGGTCTACTTGCTGAACATGGTGGACACAATCAAAAATGATTCGAACACAAACGCCCCTTCTCAATGCGTCACAGTTGATCCTGAGCCACTCAATTGTGGCACAGATAGAGGTTTCAGACGCGCGGATATCTCAACGGCGTGTTGTCCGACAGCGCACGGGTTGACCGGAGCTGAAGCGAAGCGATCTCGTATCGATTGGATGTTGTGGTCCAGCGCTTTCGCTGTGGCCTTCGGTTACGTCGGATGGCTGATTGTTGGTCAAGACAGCAGCCACTCGATTTTCGCTCACTTCGCGCGCGGAACATTTGATCTTATGAATGCCATGTGGTGGGGAATCGGCCTTGGTATTCTATTCGTCGGTTTGCTCGATCGCGTTCCACGCGGGATCGTAATTTCGGCACTTTCCGGCAGCCGCCGTTCCACAGGCCTCCTGCGCGCGACTGCTGCCGGTGTCCTGTTCGATCTCTGCAGCCACGGTATACTCATGGTTGGCATGAAACTCTATGAGCGTGGCGCCAGCATTGGTCAAACCGTGGCCTTCTTGCTCGCCAGCCCTTGGAATTCACTCAGTTTAACTGTGTTGCTCATTGCGCTCGTCGGTTGGGTTTATACTATCGCATTTGTCATCTTGTCCGCCTTGGTAGCCCTGTCCACGGGTTGGATTTTTGACGCGCTCGTTGCCAATGGTCACTTGCCAGACAATCCTGCTCGTCAAGAAGCGAGCGCTAATGGAGACGCAAAATTGGGCCATGCGCTCCGCGTCTGGATGACAGGGCTCAAACCCAGTTGGGTTGGAACCGCCACAATGCTGGGTGACGGATTGAAGGGCTCACGAATGGTTTTGCGTTGGTTGCTTTTTGGCGTTGTCCTTGCTGCAGGGCTGCGCGCAATTTTACCCGCAGAGGCATTTGCCGAGTGGTTCGGACCAACGCTTATGGGTGTCCTGCTCACGGTCCTTGCTGCAACCGTCATAGAAGTCTGTTCGGAAGGCTCCGCCCCGCTAGCTGCCGATCTCGTAACGCGAGCTGGAGCGCCGGGAAATGGCTTCGCCTTCCTGATGGCGGGCGTCGCTACCGACTATACCGAAATTATGAGCCTGAAGGATACGACCGGATCGTGGCGATTGGCATTGGCACTGCCAGCAATTGCTGTTCCTCAAACCCTCTTTGTAGCCGTCCTTCTCAATTATCTCGCTTAAGGTCCGCGCTGATTTATTGGCAAACGCAAGTATCGGCCGGCCTGTCTTTCGTTGACTGCCGAGGGCCACAGCCATGCCTCTCGGCGCGCATGGCTCCACTTACGATCCGGTTATGCATGCGATGCCCGTCGCACGCCACATGGCCAGAAGTCGAGCGCAATTTGCCGCGCGCCTTCGCAAACCAGCGCTCAGTCCGAACGGTCTAGTAATTGATCTCTTGGTCAACCCAGGTCATAGGATTTCGCAATTTCATGCTAACCACTCAGTGTGCACTCGATCGGCATTTTCTTCTGAAACCGCGTAGAAATGCACGATAGATTATGAGACCGGCCTCTGTTGAGACATGGTCAAATCTTGAGACAGAGGCAAACGCGATGTACCTATCGACCTCCATTGAGTCTTGCTTCCAGAGTGAGAGGTAGACCGTTATGACCAAGGGGATGGTCTGCGCGCCACAGCCTGAGGCCGTTGAAGAAGGTCTCAATATTCTCAAAGCTGGCGGAAACGTTGTTGATGCTGCGATCGGAGCAGCACTAGTACAAACGGTCGTCGATCCGCAAATGTGTGGAATCGCTGGCTTTGGATCAATGCATATTTATATGGCTCACAGTGGCACGCACGAATTGATCGACTTCCACGGCCGCGCGCCATCAACAGTTAGCCCTGAAATGTGGCAGGACCGGATTGTGCGCGAATGCGATGACGGCTTTGGCTTTATTCTTCGCGATCGGGTCAATGAGATTGGCTATCAGTCGATGACGACACCAATGACGCTGCGTGCTTTTGCGACGGCACTCGCCCGCCACGGCTCTCGATCACTGGCTGATGTCATAGAGCCGGCCGTTACCTACTGTGAAGAAGGATTTGTTGTTCGACCAAAGGTCTTTGAGTTCTGGACGCGCGGGGAGGAGAACGGACGGATCGCCCGCGTTCATGGCCTCAAAGACTTTGCTGCTACAGCAAAAATCTATACCAAGCCTGACAGTACACTCTATCGAGTCGGCGAAATCTTACGAAACCCAGATTTAGGTCAAACATACAGACGACTGGCCGCGGACGGCGCTGACGACTTCTACACTGGAGCAATCTCGCGGCAGATCATTGCCGATATGAAGGCCAACGGCGGACTCATCACAACCGCCGACTTAGCTGCGTGCCAACCGGAAATTGCAGCGCCTTTTGTCACCGATTATCGCGGCTTTCACGTCGCAACAAATCCGCTGCCCGGCGGTGGTCTCATGCTCCTCTTGATGCTCAATATTCTTGAAAATTTCGAACTCGAGAAATTGGGCCACAACTCATCGAGCTATATTGCAATAGTCGCGGAGGCGATGAAGATCGCGACGGTCGACAAAGATTCCCGCATGGGCGATCCGCGATTCTTGGATATTCCCATAGACGAGCTAAGCTCAAAATCTTATGCCAAGCGCATGGCCGATCGTATCCGGCGCGGCAAAAAAACGATCGTCCCACGGGTCAATTCTGGCGGATCGGAAAGTCGGGACACTACACATATTTGCGTCGCCGACACACAAGGTAACTGTGTTTCCATGACACATTCTCTTGGTTCTAGCTCCGGTGTAGTGACCGATGGCCTCGGCTTCATGTACAATAATTGCATGATGGTATTTGATCCTCGCCCGGGCACCGCCGGCTCACTTGCGCCCGGCAAGGCACGTTTTTCCGCTATTTCACCAACGATCATTTTCAAAGGTGCAGAACCGTTTCTGGTTGTCGGTGCGCCTGGCGGGACAACAATTACCATGGGTATTTTGCAAGCAATCCTGAATGTCATTGATTTCGGAATGTCGGCCCAAGAAGCTGTTTGCGCACCTCGCTTCATGGCAACATCGAATACGATCGAAGTTACGAACCGCATCCTCCGCTCGACCGAGCGTGAGCTTCAGGATCTCGGTTATCCAACCCTGCGCCACGCGCAGAGCTATTTGCGCCCAGCCGTTCATGCAATTCGCATGATCGATGGGACATTCGATGGCGGGGCTGACCCAGCCGGTGATGGAATGGCCTGCCGCGTCTGATGCCCATTCCAATAGCGGCGCCCTAATAACAGCCGAATGCGATGACTATAATAACCATTGCGGCGCACCCGACTGACCGCCTATAGACCGACACCATCTTCTGCAGCCTGAACCGGAACAACGTCGACCGCCACTTGAACGGAATGGTGACCACCTCCGAGCAACACTCCACTGATTGGACTAACGTCATCATAGTCACGACCGTAGGCAACGGTTATGTGTTCATCGCTCGGAATAACATTGTTGGTCGGATCAAAGTCTACCCAGCCGCACTCTGGGGCCCATGTCGATATCCAAGCGTGCGATGCGTCGGCCCCAACCAGACGTTGCTGACCCTCTGGTGGATGCGTTAAAATATAGCCGCTCACATACTTTGCCGGAAGCCCCAGAGATCGCAGAGCTGCGATTTGCAAATGTGCGAAATCCTGACATACTCCGCGCCGCTGCTTGAGAACTGTTTCTACCGGCGTTGACACATCAGTTGCAGTCGGATCAAACGAAAAGTCTTCATAGATGCGCCGCGTCAGGTCGGCGACACCGACCAATACTGGGCAATTGTTCGAAAACGATGGTTGAGCATATTCCGCCAATGCTTGGACCAGCGGGCCATGCCGCGACATAGCCGTGAATTGCCACACGTCCTTATGTTGCTCAATATTCGGAACGTCTCGACGCGCCAACGCCCTCCAAGGGGTTGTTTCGTCCAGTGCAAGTAGGGCTTTGGCGTGGACCTGAACTTTGCTTGCAGAACTCACCACAAGCCGATTGTGTTCGATTTCAACATTAAGGATACTGTATGGGTTGCCAAAATAATCAACGCCTCCCCACTGCCCCCCTGGGACCGGTTCAACAGTAATGTGATGCTCTGCAATGACCTGATGCGCGACGACACGAGGAGTGAGATGAACCAAGTGATAGGATTGATGTACGGAGTGTGCGTATTGGTATGTCGTCGTGTGGCTGATCTCGTAGTTCATTGAGCCTAAGGGCCTAGCGGCCGATCCCGTTCTGCGATGATGTGTTTGAGACTATCTCCGGCACAAATTTCTTCAACCAAAACCTATCGAGCGAATCTGACCGAGTTGCACATATTTCTGA
Source organism: Hyphomicrobiaceae bacterium (assembly GCA_051009975.1). GTDB lineage: Bacteria > Pseudomonadota > Alphaproteobacteria > Rhizobiales > Hyphomicrobiaceae > Tectiglobus. The sequence goes on along the minus strand of JBPCWA010000510.1, from coordinate 45,284 downwards.
ATAGACAATGGAACCGAAAAAGCTCGAACATCGACAATACTCTGTCATGGATCGCCCATTTTGATCTAGTGCTCGAGACGCGTGTGAACACGATGTGGTCGCTCTTCGGTAAGGCTAAAATAGCGCCGTGATATTGTATCCGACAGTTCCGGCAGGCCGCCGATAATCCGGTCGAGCAAGTCCGCCAGCCCGCCCCGAACCCCATCTTCATCGACCGTACGAAGTGCCTCCAAGTCGGCCAAACGGACGAGCGTCAGCAACTCCAACGCCTGACGCTGCTCTGGTGTTCGGATCGCATCGACCGATGCTTTCGGCAGCTCTGCGATATGGTCTGAAATTCCTACAAGTTGAAATGACAAACTTCGCGGATTGGTTTCATCGACCATAAGCAAATCGAGTACAAGAGGGAATGACGGCGCAAAACGATATCGCGCACGATAAGTCATAAAACTATCAGATGTCTCCAAAAGGAATGCAAGCCGCTCCGTCTCGTCGGCTTCGCTCATCGCATTCAAAAGCAGAGATTTCAGCAATTCGGCCATTTGCTGCGCTCGCTCCAGCCGCCGCCCTAGATCCAGAAACCGCCACCCAAAGTTGCGCGTCATGTTTTCGTGCATCAGGCCGTTGAATGCCGCCAGTTGGGCGATACGGCTGTCCAAGCGCTCGGCCAGTTCAATCGTTGGATCCGCGCCGCCTGCAGAGGATGTATCGCCAGCGATTGACAAACTACTCAGAACCCGCCACGCGTCGGCTGACAAGCGATCTCGGCTTTGACGTGCCACGCGTCGGATGTGTCGAAAGGTCGTGCGAATTCCATATGGCCGCTCAGCTGCAGCAAAAAGCTCCTCCACTCGCGCCTCGATGGACACCGGTCCGTCCGATTCACGGGCAACGTCTGCCGCCTCGCGCCCCTTCTTGATCATTATCGCGAGAGCACTTTCGGCTGCGTCTGTTCGTCTGATGGGGCGTAAGTCTTCCTCACCGCGTTGCAACGCATTTCGCATAACTCGCATCGTCCAGTCCGCGCGTTCGACATACCTGCCAAGCCAATACAAGTTGTCGGCAACGCGACTCGGCAGCCGCGTACCGATACGCTGAACTTGAGTTTCTTCCACGGACAGGCGCCATCGACTAAAGTGAGGTCCCTGTGGCTCTGCGGCCGAAATCCAAACATCGCGCGATTCGGCTGCGTCCGACGTCAATGCAATCGCTGCGCCGCAATCGATCGTGAGTGCAATGCCGCCTGGCATAACGCTGTAACTATCTCCGCTCGCAGCAACGAAAACGCGCAACGCGTATGGCCTTGGTGTCAGTCCCTCGGACGTCCAGGCTGGGGCCGTAGCAAACTGCAAAGACTTCTCGGCAACATAACGTGTGCCGTTAAGCTCTATCTCCGAAACCATCTCGGCGTAACGATCAGTATCGGCCGGCGAGAGAAGTTCACCCGGATTGGCTTGCCCTGGTCGCGCTGTTCCTTCGAAGGCTGAGCGGATGAGGTACCCTTCACCGCCGTTACCAATCACCGCCGCCCGAACGGCAGGATCGCCCAGCCAAAGGCGTTCTGCATCGAAAATCATGGGTACTTCACCCAACAGATGCTGGCTCAACTTTGCTAGGTAGGGCGCAAGTCCGCGGTTTTCTACAATGGCCGTACCGAGCGCATTGGCGAGCAATCCTGGATCGGTCCGTGCCGCTTGCACCAGCGCGGGCGGGCCGTCAAACGCGTTCGGATCGAGCTCAAGTGGATCCGACTTTAGAGCCTCTACCGCGCGCACAACGAGATCGATCGGCTGCAAGCCTGCCAGGGTCTTATGATAGAGCTTGCCTCCAACGACACGGACATCGCTCCCTTCCACCAACGGATACCCCAAGTATCGCGCCGTATAAGCATGACTGAGGTAGGTCTCGTAGTCCGGATTCGGCCCGAGAATTACGATATTGGGGACCTCCTTGTTTGCGCGACTTCCCAATTCCCGAGCGACGTCCTGATAAAATTGCGAAATACGCAGCGCGTTGCTCTCATGAAACTGGCGCGCGCACACGTCAGCTAGCACAACGCGATTGGCCAGTGCATATCCATGGCCTGCGAGCGTTTCTGCATGAATATCGAGAAGTCGCCAGCGGCCGTCGCTTCCGCGCGCCAAATCGGCCGCCATGAACATCAGCCTTCGTGGTACTGCTGGCGTCCCATGCATGGGACGGAGAAATGTTGGATCGTTGAATATTAACTCACCCGGCAACAGCCCCTCGGAAATGACGGATTGAGGTCCATAGAGATCGGCGAGGAGCAATTCATAAAGACGCGCCCGCTGTATCACTGCTTGCTCAATGGTCCGCCATTCTCCAATAGGAAGAACCAACGGCACCAAATTGAGATTCCAAGGCTGATCCGCATTCTTGGGATCGGCAAAGCTGTCAAGCGTCAAGCCGTTCTCGACAATGCGCCGCTGGATCCTCTCCGACACCCCGGCTGCACGCTCGTGCCCAAGCCGATCGAGTTCGTTCATTATCGGGCGCCAATGGGCACGCACCGCACCATCTGCGCCTAGGAGCTCATCAAATCCGTTGGTTTGCCTTCGATAGTCTGTCAGAAGCTGTTCGTAGGCTCTCGGAAATCTATCGTAGGTATATGAATTATCGACGTTCAATTCCTATAGGCTCCCAACATTGCCTGATCACCCGACATGGCCTTGCTTCGACTGCCTTGCTTCGACTGCCTTGCTTCGACTGCCTTGCTTCGACTGCCTTGCTTCGACTGCCTCGCTTCGACTGCCTCGCTTCGACTGCCTCGCTTCGACTGGCCTCCCTTGGAATGACTTGGAATCACTTGGCCCAGTCCGACATCCAAGAAGATTATTCGACGTCACTACAGACGTTGAGCCGAACATATGATGAAAAGACTTCTCGACACATCCGTCGCAGCCTACCCCTCCTTTCACCAAATTCAGGACCACGCCACGGCCGACACAATTCGCACGTGATAGCGTACAACCCATTGAAGTTAAGCGCAAATCAGTTAGCTTGGTCGGCAACATCGATCACCACCTAAGCTCGAAATGAAAGACTGGCTGCCGTCTACCGATCACACGCCAATGCGGCGAAGGTCGAGTGTAGATGGATAGTCGGGATTGACGATCGGCGGCGGTAGCGTGACGTCGCCAGGTGTGTGACCTATCGCTTCAAATCTTGCCAATCGCCGTCCTTCAGCCTCATAGGAATTCACTGGGAAGGTGTCCGGCGACTTCCCACCGGGGTGAAACACATGGTACCGACAACCGCCGATCGAGCGATTCGACCATGTGTCTACAATATCGAAGGTAAGAGGAGAGTGAATTCCAATCGTCGGATGCAACGCGGTCGGTGGTTGCCACGCGCGATAGCGGATGCCTGCAACGCCCTCTCCCCACACGCCGGTTTCCATCAGTGGCACTCGTTGTCCCTGGCACAGGATTGTATGGCGGCCTGGAACCAATCCTGTGCACATGACTTGCAATCGCTCTAGAGAACTATCGACGTAACGAGCTGTTCCTCCGACGGCACCTTCCTCTCCCAAGACATGCCACGGTTCAAGCGCCTGTCGAACTTCCAATCTCACACCACCGTGGCAAACCGAGCCGTAGGCCGGAAAGCGAAATTCAAAATGCGGTGCAAACCACTCCCCTCGGAATGCAAAGTCATTGGCGTTTAAGTCCTCGAGTACACTTACAAAATCTGACCACACAAAATGGGGCAACATGAAGCGATCGTGCAGCGCTGTGCCCCATCGGACCATACGGTGGCGATATGGCTTTTCCCAGAAAACCGCAACCAGTGCCCGGAGAAGCAATTGCTGCGCCAAACTCATACGCGCATGCGGCGGCATTTCAAAAGATCGAAATTCAACCAGGCCGAGGCGACCTGCCGGTCCGTCAGGCGAGTAGAGTTTGTCGATACAAATTTCAGCACGATGCGTGTTGCCGGTCGAATCGATCAGTAAGTTTCGAAACAATCGATCGACTAACCAAAGTGGCGGTGGCTCAGCTCCCACTTCAGGCAGCTGAGCCATTGCAATTTCAAGCTCATAAACCTGCTCATGACGAGCCTCATCGACGCGTGGCGCCTGACTCGTTGGACCGAGAAACAAGCCGGAGAAGAGATAAGACAAAGAGGGATGGTGCTGCCAATAGGTAATGATGCTGGCCAAGAGATCTGGGCGACGCAAAAAGGGACTGTCAGCTGCGGAGGGGCCCCCGAGGACAATATGGTTGCCGCCACCGGTACCGGTATGTCGCCCATCCATCATGAACTTTTCAGTTGCCAACCTCGATTCGCGGGCATCTTCATAGAGCGTATATGTATCGTCGACTGCATCATCCCAATTCGCTACCGGGTTGGTGTTGACTTCAAGGACACCAGGGTCAGGTGTCACTTTGAGAACACACAGCCGCGGATCACTTGGTGGCTCGTAGCCTTCAATTCGAATCGGTGTGCGTGTGTGCTTTGCACTCTCCTCAATAGCCGCCACCAGTGCCGCATAATCCTCAGCGTCAGTTAGCGGTGGCATGAAAATGCAGAGCTGACCATCGCGCGGCTCGATAGCCATCGCTGTGCGCACACTGCCCGCAATCTCTTCTACGTTCGCATCAGCGGCTGCAGTTTCTTCAAGTGCAACTGAGCGACGCTGAAACAGAAGTTCTGCACGTTGCGGCAAAGGCTCATATTGCGAAAGCGGATCACGCGGCCTCATGTGCGGATAATCCGTTCCTGGAACGTGGCGCAGTCCAGCCAATGGCAATCGAAATCCAATAGGTGAATCGCCAGGTAGCAAAAACAGTTTGTCGCGTCGTGTCCTCCAACGCTCAGTAACCCAACGTCGACCGCGATCCTTGGTTTGCCATACCTGGATAGGAACAATGAATCCGACTGGCGTTGCTAATCCACGATCAAAGGCCCTAATGAGACGTGCGCGCTCAGCTTCATCTTCGATCTCATTCTCGGATACGCTCTCGCCCAGGGGCAATTTTTGCTCAACCAGCGCGAAATAGGCAGCATCCTCATAGGCAGCCAAAGCACTATCCGCCGGCAACCCCATCTGATTGCACAATTCGCGCGTAAAATTCTCCGCCGATTGTATCGACGCCTGAACTTCGGGCCTCTCCCATCCTATCAGGGTTTCATCTTCCCACAACGGCTGACCATCTTTGCGCCAGTAAACAGCGAAAGACCAGCGCGGCAACTGCTCGCCCGGATACCATTTACCTTGCCCAAAATGCAGCAGTGCCCCACTCGCACGCCGACGCGCCAATCTGCGTACAAGACCTTCGGCGAACGCCCGCTTTGTTGGACCGACCGCTTCGGTCGTCCACTCTGCACCATCCATGTCATCGACTGATACGAATGTGGGTTCCCCGCCCATAGTCAGACGTACGTCGCTCTTCTCGAGGCGCACATCAACATCTCGTCCCGCCGCCAGAATTTCTCGCCATTGCACCTCGCTATAAGGCTTTGTTACTCGGGGTGTTTCAGCGATCCGACGAATTTGCATGCTGAAGTCGAACGAAACTTCGGACGGCTCATGGCGACCGGAGATAGGAGCAGCGGACGCGAAGTGAGGGGCTGCCGCCAAGGGAATGTGGCCCTCACCAGCAAGCAATCCAGATGTCGGATCAAGCCCAACCCAACCGGCCCCTGGAAGGTAGACTTCGGCCCATGCGTGCAAATCTGTGAAGTCTTGATCGGTACCAACCGGCCCTTCTAGGGGCCTTTCGTCTGGCTTCAACTGGATAAGATAGCCAGAAACAAATCGTGCGGCCAGTCCGAGATTTCGAAGAATATTAACCAACAACCAACCGCTATCGCGACAGGATCCTGACGCCATACGCAAGGTTTCCTCTACCGGCTGAACTCCCTCTTCCATCCGAATGACATAGCCGATATCTCGCTCCACACGCTGATTGAGCGCAACAATTTCATCAATCGTTTGGCCATCCATGTCGCCTGTGATCTCGGTAAGATACGCCTTGAGGCGGTCTCCAGGTGGCTCGTGAGCCAGATATGGCGCGAGTTCCGAAAGTTCGAGCGCCGAGTACGACGGCGGCCACAGCATGGCCGTCTCTTCGAGGAAGAAATTAAATGGATTGATAATCGAAACGTCCGCCACCAAATCGACCGTTATTGAGAACTCCTTGGTCTTTGAATGCGGCACCATGCGGGCGAGAAAGTTACCAAAGGGATCTTGCTGCCAGTTGAGAAAATGGTCTTCGGGCGTGAGAGAAAGCGCATAGCTTAAGATGGGAGTTCTGCTATGCGGCGCAGGCCGCAACCGCACAATTTGCGGACCAAGACTGATCTGGCGGTCGTAAGTGTATGTTGTCCTGTGGGTTAGGGCCACATGGATCGACATTGCCAGCTCCTTACATTGTTCGATAGTTCCAGGCCATCAATACATGCATCTGAAATCATCGTTATTTGGTTCTGCACTCTTATTTCCAGATCCTGTGGTTGCGATCCACGAAATGAGCTGTGAGTTCATGCAATACCTCGCTGCGTTGGAGGAACGAAGACTTTTCCAACTCTGAATTTCCACCTTCGGAAGATAAACTGAATGACCGAGATCGGAATGTGACACCATTACGAAAAGAGTTCATTTCCCTACACCGCCACAGACCACGAACACTTGTCGCCCAATGGATCAGCCAGCTGCGGCCAATGCAGCCTCGATGTCAGCTAGAATATCCTCGGTCGCTTCGAGACCCACCGACAATCGAACAAGGCCGTCACCAATGCCAAGTCGCTCGCGCTCCTCGGGTTTCAGTCGTTGATGGGTCGTCGTCGCCGGATGCGTGATAAGGCTCTTGGCATCTCCAAGATTGTTGGACAGTCTTATCAACTTCAGAGCATTTAAAAACTTGAAGGCATGGACTTTGCCTCCAGCCAATTCGAACGATACGATCTGCCCGCCCCCGTGCATTTGACGTTTCGCCAGCTCGATCTGAGGATGACAGTCATGCCCACAATAAATGACCCTGTTGATATCATGGCGTCCGCTAAGACTGTGGGCCACAACATCTGCACTTTCGCACTGCTGCCGTACGCGAACAGGCAGCGTCTCGAGCCCCTTAAGTAGAGTCCAAGCGTTGAACGGACTAAGCGATGGGCCGGTATGCTTCAAGTATGTATGCAAGTTGTCACTGACGTAGTCTTTCGAGCCAAGAACAATTCCACCGAGGCAACGGCCCTGTCCATCAATATGTTTCGTTGCCGAATAAACCACAACGTCCGCTCCGAGTTCCAGCGGCCTTTGTAGCATTGGCGTCGCGAAGACGTTGTCGACGACTACGAGTGCCCCAATTTCGCGTGCAATTTTGCAGACCGATACAATGTCGACCAGATCAAGCGTCGGATTGGAAGGTGATTCGAAGAAGAACAGTTTAGTATTCGAGCGAACAGCTGCACGCCATTGATCGAGGTCAGGTCCGTGAACGAGGGTCGACTCAATCCCATATCTTGGACAAAGATCTTCGACGATGTAGCGACAGGACCCAAACAAGGCTCGCGCAGAGACCACATGGTCGCCGGCGCTCACATAAGACAAGATCGCCGCGCTAACAGCAGCCATGCCTGTTGCCGTGGCACGCCCAGCGCCGGCACCTTCGAACGAGCGCATGCGTTCCTCAAACATTGCAACCGTCGGATTTGCATATCTTGAATAGATGAATCCGCCTGCCTCATCCTTGAAGCGTTGCTCAGCTTGTTCCGCGCTGTCGTAGAGGTAACCTTGCGTGAGGTAGAGTGCCTCGGACGTTTCACCGAACTGGGAGCGTAGAACGCCGCCATGGACCAATGTTGTCTGAGGTAGCCAACGGTCTGAGCGGCCGTTTTTGGCATCATCATCTTTCATCGCGCACTCTCCGTAGCCGAGTTGAATAGATCTATTCCGGCCACAAAAAAACCTGGCCGATCACAGCTCGCAAAAGCCGAGCGATCAGAGCCAGGTCCGCGCGCGGCCTTTTAGCGAGTTTTTTTACGTGGCTGCAAGCCGGCCGGCCAAATCACCACGAACCCATTTGATACTTCGAATAGCCGCGTATCGTCAACTGTATATCTCTTTGCGCCTGTTATGCTTGATGCATCTTAGTCGTGCATCATTGGCCGGATGTCGCCAGGCCAACCCGGTTCTCACATGAAAATATTATTCTGAGCGAGGCCCAATCTCCCGTTTGGCACGGTTTTTGAGACCTGGAGCATATGTTTCTCTAAGACCTCGCAGCTCCAACCAAGGGTAATGGCAATATGTTCAGCAAAAAACCTGAGATCGACGGCCGGCCTGGCCCTGAATTGCATCATGGCAATTATCAGGGTCAAGTGTCCCAAAACGCACTGGTCTCGGTCGGTGTGCCAAAATCGAACAATGGACGCTCACCGTCGAATTCGGTCATTGACGAATGGCTAACCATGACCGGCGATCTCGAAAGCGACGGAGACATCATGGTGAAAGGGGCCGTCCACGGCAACATCAGATGCAAACTCCTTATCGTTGACGAGAACGCATCGGTCGAAGGCGCTATAACCGTTGACGAGCTTTTTGTGCGGGGAGCCACGCTCGGCGTGATTCGCGCAACGCGGGTCGTCATTGAAAAGACAGCTTGTGTAAACAGTGAAATCCATCATCGGACCGTCGCAATCGAGGAAGGAGCCATCATTAAGGGGGCGCTCTGCTATGACGAGAGCGCGAGTGATGTGGATCAACTTGTCAAGGCAACGGCGGCGCTTGATCAACCAGCGGCGATGTCCCGCAACTCTCGCCTCAAGGATAGACTCGAAACCGCTGGCAAACCTTTCGAGTCCAATGACGCGGTCCTACCGATCAATCAAAATGTCGATGCGTTTCTGAAGAACTAGAACTTCGCTCTCTATATCCAGGAGGCTGGCACAGCATTAACGTTCCGAGACGCGCGGCGATCAGCCTTTCGGATACATTCAACGTTCATCTCTATCCTGCGACGCACCAATCGGTTCACTGCGGCACCGTCGAACAGAATGAGAGTGCCGTTACGCCAATATCATCTGGTCCAGTATCCAATGCACTGGACCATACTTCCGAGTGGGGGATTTTTCTCGGTTCCGTTAAGACGTCTCCAGTAAAACGGCCCCAAGGACTATCTCATTCTCTTTTTGAGGGGACCGTGGTGACGGCGTATTTTCCAATGGCCGCCTTTGCCGATATCGCTTCCCAGTGAATTATCTAGATTTCGTCCTCCTCGAAAAAATATCCCAGAAGAGCGTCAAGCGAGATCAGGCCTGGGCCTTTCAAAACCAAATACACCAGCGGAAACAACCAGAGCAATCGCTGATCACAGATTGGCGAGTCCTGGATGCGATCAAACATTTCGCCAATGGTCTTCGCGTCCACCCCGTGAAAAAAGATGTCAACGTACGTCATTACAAAAATGAATATGATGAGCCCGAGGCTCGACAGGCGCGTAAACAACCCCACCAAGACCAGAATTGGCAACAGGAATTCCGCGTAGGTTCCCGCGTAAACAATTAAACCGTAAGGAAAGAAAGGGATCTTGTCCGCGTTGTAGCCGAATTGCTCGGCTACTGGAGGCAACATTTGCGCATACGCGCCCGAGGTCGGAACAAGAACGCCAGGGAAATCAGATCCCACTTTCGTGGACGCAGAGTTCAAGAAGTACATCAATAGCACACTCGAGAATACAAAACGTGCCGCTAGGCCGACGAACCAGCCGTTTGTAAGGTTTTCCAAGGCGCGGAAGACGCCCGTATGAATGTTCTTGAGTGCCAATATCATGGCCAACGCCTCCCCATTTAAGGTAAAAAACTCAAATTTGACATGGTGGACTTTTGGTATGGTGGACTGAAGTCTGTCACGGGTGCGACACGCCAACAATGCTTCCGGAGTCAAATAACAAGTGGAGCATTGCTCCCATATCATCGCTACTTCCGTCAGCCAATGGTTCGGCGGCTTGAGCGAGCGTTCCACCACGCCGTAGACACGCTACAAATTCTGCCGAACCGGCCTTTATACGTCGCACGTCGACCGATGATCGCGGGCGAACCACAATCGCGTTTTCGCGCTCCGGAGCGATATCTTGCATGCGTACCGCCGGGTCGTCGTCAAATTGATGGGCGTGCCAGATCGATGCAGCAGGCCACCCAGATCGAATCAAATGAAAGGACGGGTGAAAATCTAGTCGGACCTCCTCCAGTTGATCCGCCGCGATCGCTTGCAGCGCTCCAATAGCTATCGGGTCACTGTCGGCAGCATGGTAAGCCACGATCCATGCCCATTCGAGCCGCGCGACATCGGCGAGATAGGGCAAAGTCCGCGCCGGGGCAAACGTTTCAATGAAAGACGCAAATTCTCGACCATATTCGAGCAATACTGGTGTTCCTGGCGGGTGCGACACAATAAACACACGCGCCATTTCGCGAAAAAATTCGTCACCGACAAGCGTATTCACGACGGGATAATTTGAAACCAACGCATCAGAGAGGCTAGCCATGACGTTGTTGCGATAAACATTGAACCTCTTCTTTGCAGGAAAATCGCCCGTAGTTCCAATCCCGGCGGGGACGTCCAAATCGGACTGAAACAGACGATCGACGAAGCTGCTTTGCGCGTCACGCCATCGCATGATCGCGGGCTTTCCGAGACATCGATATTCGACGAAGTAGCGACTCGGCGTGTTGAGCCTCGGCAAAAAGGACAGGCCAAGCTGGAATGTCGTTGTCCCATTCTATCAATGTTGGCCTTGGTCCATCGCGCGCAATGGCGCGTTCGAAGAGTTTCCAGACTTCGCCAATGACGCGACGATCGTGTGCATCTATCAACAAACGCTGGCCGGCGTCATCCTGATCCTCGGCGTGCCCCGCCAAATGGATCTCGTCCACCAAGGCAATGGGAAATCGATCGATGTAATCATTCGCGGATCGCGCGTGATTGGTGCAGGATACGAACACGTTGTTGACATCCAATAACAATCCACAACCTGTGCGCGAGGCAATCTCCTCCAAAAACTCGATTTCTTCGTATGTGCTCTCTTCAAACACGACATAAGTGGCAGGATTTTCCAACAGCATCCGGCGTGCGAGGTAATCCTGCACCTCGTCAACATGGTCGCAAACAATGCGCAAAGTTTCGTCCGTGTAGGGCAACGGCAGCAAATCGTTCAAAAAACTCTCGTCGTGTGTTGACCAGGCAAGATGCTCGGAAAAGCTATCCGGCTCGTACCGCTCGATGAGCGCCTTTAATCGGCTGAGATGGTTCCTGTCGAGAGGATCTGCAGAACCAATGGACAGCCCGACCCCGTGCAGTGAGAGCGGATACAGCTCGCGAATTGCAGTCAGATAACGATGGGGTGGGCCGCCCGAGCCCATATAATTTTCGGGATGTACTTCAAACCAGCCGACATCTGGCTCAGCCTGCAGCAATTCTGCAAAGTGCTCTGGCTTCAGACCTACACCGGCTCGATCCGGCAACGCCTTGGTCCTGTTGATCCGAGCCTCCATCATATGGGCCGCTTTCCTGATCGCTATGCGTTCATCGAGGTGTTAGGTGCGCCGCCTGAGACGCACATATCGCCAATGCAGCAACGAGCATCGACTACGATGATGGATTGTCTCGCTTCAGCTCTGCAAGGCTACCTTTTCGATCGCCCGGAAGAACTTTGTCCCAGGCCAGGCTTTCGCAGCTACCCTTTGGAACCAACGTCCAAGCGTTTCCCTGATAGTCAATCGTCGATGTTCCGGCGCATGTCGTCCCTGCACCGGCCTTACAGTCATTCTTGCCAGCCAGCGAAATGCCGTAACACTTCTCCATGTCGCCCGCTGAGGCTCCAGTCGTCTGAATACCACTCGCAGCCATCGCCACAGCGCCTGCAACAATGGCTGCAGTAGAAATTTTCTTGCTCATACGTAGGCTCCTTTTGCCTTCGATTACTGGCCAGTTCTCGGGTAGGGCCTCGGCTCCACCGCGTCAGACTGAAATACGCAAGTGGTTGTGCGACACAATGAACAAATCATCACGTTAGCTTGAAGGACACCATCCGCCGTCGATATGAGCTAACACGCGTCAAGCTCAATCTCGTCTTGCGTCAGCCAACAGTGAACGCCCATTCTCCCGCCGAAAACGTAGCAATACTCAGCTGAGGGCTCTCACGTCGACAAAATGACCTGCTATTGCCGCAGCGGCCGCCATCGCCGGGGACACCAGGTGGGTCCGACCACGATAGCCTTGACGTCCTTCAAAGTTGCGATTTGACGTCGCTGCACAACGCTGGCCCGGCTTTAACTGGTCCGGATTCATTCCCAAACACATGGAGCAGCCTGGCTCGCGCCAGTCGAACCCAGCATCCCTGAATACTTTGTCGAGGCCCTCAGCTTCGGCCTGAGCCTTCACTAAGCCTGACCCTGGAACGACATGCGCATAGTCCAATCGCTCGGATATGCGTTTGCCCTTAACGATCCGCGCTGCGGCGCGCAGATCGTCGATACGCCCATTCGTGCATGAGCCAATCCACACCACGTCCAAACCAATATCCTGAATCCTAGTGTTCGCTTCCAAGCCCATATAAGAGAGGGCTCGCTCGACCGCACGACGCCGCCCCTCATCTTCGATCTGCACCGGGTCTGGTACGTGATCCTCGATAGTAGCGACCATTTCGGGACTCGTTCCCCAAGTGACGGTTGGCGGCAGATTGTTGGCATCGAGTGTGACTGTCCTGTCAAAGTGGGCATCGTCGTCTGACCGCAGAGTTTCCCAGTATCTGACGGCCATATCCCAGGCCCCCGCTTTCGGAGCCTTTGGTCGACCTTTTAAATACTCCAAGGTTTTATCGTCCGGCGCCACCATTCCCGCCCGCGCTCCTCCTTCGATCGACATGTTGCAAACGGTCATGCGACCTTCCATCGACAAGGCTTCGATTGCGCTTCCGCAATACTCGATGACGTGGCCCGTCCCACCAGCTGTTCCAATCTTGCCAATAATGGCAAGAATGATATCCTTGGCTGTCACCCCTGCATTGAGTTGCCCGTCGACCGTGATCCGCATGTTTTTTGCTTTGCTTTGGATCAGCGTCTGGGTCGCCAAGACATGCTCAACTTCGCTTGTCCCAATCCCGTGCGCCAGCGCACCGAATGCTCCGTGTGTCGATGTGTGGCTATCGCCGCAAACAATCGTTGTGCCCGGCAACGTAAAACCTTGCTCGGGGCCAATCACATGCACGATACCCTGACGCTGGTCGGTCTCGTTGAAATACTCAATTCCGAACTCGGAGGCATTCTTTGCGAGCGTTTCCACCTGCAGTTTGGCTTCAGGATCATCAATCCCTCTCGCTCGATCAGTCGTCGGAACGTTATGATCGACTACGGCCAACGTTTTTTCTGGCGCGCGAACTGAGCGGCCAGCAAGACGAAGCCCCTCGAAAGCCTGCGGACTCGTCACTTCATGTACCAAATGACGATCGATATATATGATGCACGTGCCATCGTCTTGCCGATCCACGATATGGGCGTCAAAAATCTTGTCGTAGAGCGTATGTGCCATCTCGCCACGGCCTCCCCGTTCAATCTTCTAACATTGGACTGTCCAACAACGGACTGTCCAACAACCGGCTTTTGGCGAGTGTGATACTGCCTGCAAGCGGAACCTGCAACGTCTCGCCCAAAAGCCGTGGTACGCGTCAAGGGCAGATTGTGTCTCAAAGGCTTAAGGGTGGCACGCGCGAACTCTGTTTGAACACCGCTCATGCAGACCCAAAAAAGAGAGCCGGGCACAAAGCCCGGCTCAAAGTTAGCCACATCCAAGAGGATGGGTCGAAGGCGTTGAAGGGAGGGTACAGCCTTCACTAGCTGTCCGTCACAGCATCCATAATAAATCGCAAGACATGACTTTTCGACAAGGAGTAGCGTCGCATGTGAGGCATGCGTCGTACGCATATCACCTGCGGGCCACTTGGCCCCTAGTATTTGAACTTTTTCGCTTGAGCCACCAAAAAGTCCCGCAATACCTGAATTTTCTTCGATGTCTTCAGCTCTTCTGGGTAGACAAAAATGACGGGCATAGTTGGTAACTTAACTTCATTCAGCACGGGCACTAAATCTGATTCCTCCTCCGCCAAGTACTCCGGTATCAGCCCTATGCCGACGCCCGAACGGATAGCATATTTCATTGCAATCACGCTGTTGGCCCGAAACGAAGGGATACGGGGTGCGCTCCCGTTTCGGCCCGCGGTCTCCAACCATCGGATTGCCGAGAGATGTTGGGCCGGGGCACCGCTATGCGACACAATCCTGTGATCGTTTAGGTCATCGAGCGAACGCGGAGCACCATATCGGCGCACATATTGAGCCGAGGCGAATGCGCGAACTCCGGCATGAAACAAGACACGGCGGATCAAATCGCTTTGTTCGGGCTCATGTGTCCAAAGGGCAGCGTCAGCCAGCCGCATCGAGATGTCCAACATCTCATCATTGAGCACCAACTCAACCCGAATGTCGGGGTAAAGATCCATAAACTCACGCATGCGCTGGGTCACCCAAACGGTACCGAGACCGACCGGACACGTCAGACGCAAATCGCCTGTTGGTTTCGTTGTCGCATCGCTCAGAAGTGTCTCTGCAGTATGCAACTTGGTCATCACTTCAGTGGCGGTCGTAAATAACGTTTCTCCCTGTTCGGTGAGAACAAGACCGCGCGCGTGTCGGTGAAACAGCGCGACGCCAAGATCCTTTTCAAGAGACGATACCTGTCGGCTGACCGCAGATTGGCTCATATTCAAGTGTTCGCCGGCATGCGTGAAGCTGCCGGCTTCGGCAGCCGCATGAAAGATGCGGAGCTTGTCCCAGTCCATGTCAAGGCACCTTTCATCGCGAGCCGCAGAACATCTGAACATAGTTGCTCAGAATTTCGCAGCTCGCTGCAAAGCTCACCCATTGACGCGAAGGATGATAGATAGCGCAAGGAGTTCTCATCGCGCACTCAAAGTGTACGATGAAGCACGCCGATGACCAAATCCACAAGCGGGTCTGCGGCTCAGTCTATTCCGCCGCTTCCGCGGTTGCATCCCACTCCGCGATGAACTTTTCTGCCTCCAGGGCAGCCATGCAACCCATTCCAGCAGCGGTCACGGCTTGGCGATAGATGTCGTCCGTCACATCGCCAGCTGCAAACACTCCAGGGACAGAAGTTGCCGTCGAGTCGGGGGCTGTGACAAGATAGCCGCCTTGTCGCGTTGTCAGTTTGTCGACGAACAATTCAGTCGCTGGCGCATGACCAATGGCAACGAATATTCCATCGACCGGGCGCTCGAATTCGTTTCCAGTTTTGAGATTTCTCAATCGGGCGGCGCGAACACTCTTTGGATCATCTGCACCCACAACTTCTTCGAGAGTAGTATCCCACAAAACCTCAATCTTTGGATTCTTGAAGAGCCGATCTTGTAGAATTTTCTCGGCGCGAAAGGCGTCTCGCCTGTGAACCACAGTAACGCGGGCGGCAAAATTTGTGAGGAAGAGCGCCTCTTCGACGGCCGTATTGCCGCCACCTACCACGATCACCTCCTTGCCCCGATAAAAGAATCCGTCGCAGGTCGCGCATGCCGATACGCCAAACCCCTGAAATTCTTCCTCAGATGGCAATCCTAGCCATTTTGCCTGCGCACCAGTCGCAATGATTAGGGCATCGCATGTGTAGCTCGCACCGCCATCGCCCGTGAGATGAAACGGCCTGACGCTCAAATCCACGGCAGTAATGTGATCCATGATCATCTCAGTGCCGACATGTTGGGCCTGCGCCTGCATCTGCTCCATGAGCCACGGCCCCTGAATAACATCTGCAAAGCCTGGATAATTTTCGACGTCAGTCGTTATTGTCAGCTGTCCCCCTGGTTGGATTCCCTGAACTACGATAGGTTCCAACATCGCGCGCGCGGCGTAGATCGCGGCAGTATAACCGGCCGGACCCGATCCAAGGATTAGAACTTTCGCGTGCTTTGCCTTCGCCATCTCGAAATCTCACTTTTTCAGGATTTCAACTAACCTGGAGGCACTAGTCACGTGGGTCAAGCTGTAGACGATTAGCCTCAACAGTTGCAGCATCGCATCCACAAGCACTCGAACCCACTGCCAGCGCCCTGCGGTTGCATCGCGGGTACTCCGAAGACCTGACCGCCATCGTCATGGCACCGCACTCGCCGAGCTAATCTCGCTCATGGCCGAGAATGCGAGGCCCCCAGCTGGTCTCGCGCGCGAGCCCCTGATCAATCGACGATCAATAGCAAGATGGCTGAATCTCCGTCATGGACGAGAACGTCCAACATCCCACTATTGTCGGACATGATTGTCGGACATGTTAACCGCGTCCGAATCTGCCGAACATGCTCACATCAATCCTTCGAACTCTCATCATCATATTGCGGACGATCAAGTCCGCGAGGGGAATAAGTGAAAACTTCGCATCCATCGTCCGTCACGCCGACCGTATGTTCGAATTGAGCGGACAACTCACGATCACGGGTCACCGCCGTCCAGCCATCAGGTAGAATCTTCACTTGCGGCCGACCCAAGTTGATCATCGGCTCGATCGTAAATAACATTCCCGGCCTCAACTCGGGTCCCTCACCAGCAATGCCGTAGTGAAGGATGTTCGGTTTGTCATGAAAGACTTGCCCGAGGCCATGGCCGCAGAAATCGCGCACGACGCTGCAGCGCTCAGCCTCGGCATAGTTCTGAATTGCCGCTCCAATGTGACCGGTAGTATGCCCGGGTTTGACCGCCGCTACTCCCCGATTTAGCGCCTCAAACGTAACGTCGATCAAACGATCCGCCTTTCGGTTCACCGGGCCTACCGGAAACATTCGGCTGGTATCGCCATGCCAGCCATCGACAATCAGGGTCACGTCAATGTTCAAAATATCGCCGCGACGCAGCGGCTTTGGTCCAGGAATGCCATGGCAAACCACGTGATTAATTGACGTGCAGCACGATTTTGGGTAACCGCGATAATTCAGCGTGGCTGGCACGGCACCATTGTCGCACGCAAACTCGAAGACAAGATTATCCAGAGCCTCGGTTGTTACGCCCGGCTGAACATGTGGCACGAGCATGTCCAAAGCCTGTGCCGCCAGCTGTCCGGCCTTGCGCATGGCCGCAAAGGCCTCACTTCCATGCAGTGGAATATCCCCGCCCGATGGGCGCAATCCGCGTCCTCGAGCACTTGAATTGGACATATCTGTCACGTCAAATTGGGCTCACGTAGCATAGCATCGCATCACGACATGGCTTGCCGCTAAGACATCTAGGCAGCAGTCATCCGAATTGGTTCGCCTGCTGCCTTACGAAGAGATATGTGCGACTGTAATCGCGTCGATCAATCCGATTTGAGATCCTATTGTTGGCTGCGCATAAGTGGGCTAGCGCGGACGCCTAAAAAATGACGATGCCACGGCGCATTCGGTCCCACATTGAATGCACCAGCACAACATGCATTAGCCGTTGCAGAGAGAGGCAGCGGTTATGCATTTCTGTTAACTATTGTCCTTGTTCGCAGATTCGTCAGCGCCGGCGGACTGACCATCACTGTTTGACGCGGCCTCGTCAGCTGCCGGGACTTCCTCAACCGTCGCCTCCGCCATAAGCCTTTGAGCCTGGGCAACCCAATCATCGCGCTCGATCCGTCCGTTCAACTTCAGAGCCTCGTCAATATTGGCAATGTCATCATCAGACAGCGCCGCAATCTGCTCGAACTTGAGGATATTCAATTTATTCAACATCGTCTCGAGTTCCGGGGCGATCGTTTCGATCAATTTCAAATCGTCTCTTTCGCCCTTAGGCTTCCTGAAACCTTTGAACGCGGCATTTAACCGCTTTGCGCGTGCGTCCGTTCGCTCCGTAATCCGAGCCGAACGACCACGGCGGCCGCGCAGATAGTAGAGCTTGGCTCGTCGAATTTTGCCGCGCCGAACGACTTCAATGTCCGTAATGAATGGCGAGTAGATCGGAAAAACACGCTCAACCCCTTCACCATAAGATATCTTACGCACCGTAAAGTTCTCATTCAATCCACTGCCCGCCCGCGCAATGCAAACCCCCTCATAGGCCTGATTGCGCACGTTTTTACCTTCGACAACTTTCACCATAACACGGACCGTATCACCCGGGCCAAACTCCGGGATCGCGCGTTGCGTCGCGATCGCAGTCATCTGCTCCTGCTCGAGCTCCTGAATAATGTTCATTTTGCTGTTGTCCTTGTATTGATCTTGGCAGAGGAGCGAAGAAAAGCTCGATTGCCTTCGCATCGCTCGTGCGGCCCTAGTCGGGCGCTCCGATTTTTGGAATTTCGCGACAGGCTGAATACGCGAAATCCGCGCATTTGTCGACTGCCAACGCATCACAGGTTGGCAGCACGACTAACATCCATTCGTTCGGCCCGACCGCACGTTCCACGAAAGACCACATCATCGCAGCAGATCCGGTCGCCGGGTTCTAGTCAACGTCTCGGACTGTTGGCGACGCCACGCGGCGATCTTCGCGTGATCACCGGATAACAAGACGTCAGGAATGACTTGACCCTCCCATACACGCGGACGCGTATAGTGGGGATGTTCGAGCAAGTTTCCGTCGAAACTCTCACTTGCCAGAGACTGATATGCCCCGAGGACGCCAGGCTTGAGGCGAACACACGCATCGATCAGCACCATGGCAGGGAGTTCGCCGCCCGTCACTACGTAGTCGCCAATCGAAATCTCTCTTATCTCCTTTTTGACCAAAACACGCTCGTCAATGCCTTCAAACCGGCCTGCCAAGATGCGCACGCCCGGGCCACTCGCGAATTCGCGAACCAACTCCTGATTGAGCGGCTCACCGCGCGGCGACAAATAGATGTTTGGCAATTGCGGATCAATGGCGGCAGCACGATCTAGAGCAGCACCAATCACGTCACATCTCATGACCATGCCAGGCCCGCCACCCGCCGGCGTATCATCAACTGCACGATGCCGCCCAATGCCAAAGTCGCGCAAATTGATGGTTGACAGTCGCCAGCGCTCCTTCGCCAGTGCCGTACCGACAACAGACGTGGCGAGGGGGCCAGGAAACATCTCGGGATAAATCGTCAGAACTTGCGCATGCCATGGCTCGCTCGTCATTGCTCTCACCTTGAACCAGCAGTCATTTTCACCACTAGCCACGACAAAACCAGGGGTGCCCTATCGCAAATCATGTCTCGCAGGTGGCCGCACAAGGCTTTTCAGCGCAAGGCTTGACTAATCAAACCCGCGAACATATCTGCCGCGGCCGCTGGATCATCTGCCTCTGTGATCGGCCGTCCGATCACCAAGTAATCGGCCCCCGCGCCAATGGCTGCATCTGCGGTCGTAATCCTAACTTGATCGTCCTTAAAGTCCCCGGTCAACCGAATGCCCGGAGTTACGACCAAGAGACCCGGGCCCGCCATTGCCCGCACAGCGGCGGCCTCCAATCCGGAGGCTACTACGCCGTCAAGTCCAGCCTCCTGTACCAACTCGACCCGCCGCAGCACCAGCTCGCTCGGCGACAGCCCGGTTACACCTTGCTCTTCCAAATCGCTCTCATCCAAGCTCGTCAGCACCGTAACGCCGAGCAGTTTGAGCCGCGATCCGTCCGCGCCCGCGACTGCCGCGCGCAAAGTCTTGCGATCCATGGCGTGGATTGTCAGGAAACTTATTCCCGTCTCTGCCACCCGAGCAACCGCTCGCTCTACAGTGTTCGAAATATCAAGGAATTTCATGTCGAGAAATACGCGTTTTCCAGACGCAATGAGATCGGTTGCCAGATCAAGTCCACCGGACATAACCAACTCAAGTCCAATCTTGTAGAACGACACGCGGGTCCCGAGTGTATCCACTAGCTTTCTGGCATGCTCGGCGGACGGCATGTCGAGCGCTACGATCATTCGCTCGCGGTTAGCCACACTACCTGACATCTTGGCTATCTCCTTGCAGGGCCGCGGCGGCTCGAGATAATTTTTGCACCAACTCCTTCAGTCTCTCTAGCTGGACAGTGTCGACGATACGACCATCCTCATCAAAACTCTCATGTGCTTTTGCCATTATAAACTGCTCCGGTAAGACCAGTGCTCCTAAGCCGAGCGTCAATGTTTGACGCAACATGATCAAGCCTCGCAGTCCACCAAAACCACCTGGAGATGCCGCAGCCAGCAAGAACACGCGAGTTTTGAATACTTGAAGCGGCACGTCATTCTCGATGCGCACCCGTGACATCCAATCGAGCGAGTTTTTGAGCAATGGCGTGATGCCCGCGTTGTATTCTGGGGCGGCAACAAACACACCTGCGTGCGCCGACATCAGTGCGTAGAGTTTGCGCGCATTGTCGGGGGGACCTTCGTTAGTTTCTAGATCGCCATCGTACAGCGGCATCGGATAGTCGCCCAAATCAGCAAATGTCGCCGGAACTCCATTCAACTTTGCAATCTCTGCGCCGAGGCGCGCCAATTTCTTGTTGAGTGAAGCCTCACGCGCAGATCCGGAAATAAAGAGCAGTGACGTCGGATGGGTCATGGCAATCTCCGGACTTGTATGCGCACGAGACCTTATTGCGGCTAGTGTTTGTCTAGTAGACACATGAGCTTCTTTGAGCTGCGTCGCCGATGGAAGAGTGTTTCAATGGCCTTGAGCCTCGCTTTAACGAGGTCACGACAGATCACCGCGGAATTGTTGCCAGCACTAAAGCACTTTTTTTCCGGCGAAGATTACCACTCGGCCTGGATCCCATCTCGTTGAAGGTCGTTCCAAATCTTACAACACCGTGCCGCACGCGACTACTCAGCACAGAGTTTCATACGATGGCATCACACCCTTGCACCCGTCAGTCACCGCGTCCTACTTCGTATCAAAAAACTCTTTCACGCGTGTGAAAAAATTGTTGGTGTCCGGCGACGTCTCAGTGCGACTTTCTTTCTCAAACTCCTGCAATAGTTCGCGCTGCCGACGGGTCAATTTCTTAGGTGTCTCGACCTCCAGTTGAATATACATATCGCCAGTCACTTTCGACCGCAGAATTGGCATACCCTTCCCACCAAGTCGAAGCTGCGTACCTGACTGACTGCCGGCCGGAACTTTGACAGAATAGAGACCTCCGGCCACCGTTGGGACCTCAATCTCACCACCCAGAGCGGCTTTTACCATGGGGATCGGCACTCGGCAGAAAACGTCAGATCCGTCGCGCTGAAAGAATGCGTCTGGTTTGATTGACAGGAAAATATACAAATCTCCCGCGGGCCCGGACCGCAGACCGGCTTCTCCCTCTCCAGCCAGTCGGATCCTCGTCCCGTCTTCGACACCGGCTGGAATATTTACCGACAGCGTCCGCTCCTTGCTCACACGGCCAGCGCCGGAACACGGGCTGCAAGGATCGTCGATAATGTCTCCCCGACCCTGACACGTATGACACGTGCGCTCTATTGTGAAAAATCCTTGGCTCGCGCGAACCTTTCCAAATCCGCTACATGTCGGGCACGTCCGGGGCGATGACCCTGGTTTGGCCCCTGAGCCTGAACAGGTCTCACAGGCAACGCTCGTTGGAACGCGAATTTGCGCCGTCTTTCCCTCGTAGGCTTCCAGCAAGGAAATTTCCATGTTGTAGCGAAGATCAGATCCGCGCTCTCGGCCAGACTTGCTGCGCTGGCTGCGGCGACCGCCCATAATGTCGCCAAAGAAATCCTCGAATATGTTCTCCATCGAATGTGAGAAATCGGGACCAAAACCTCCGGACCCGCCTGCCCCCCCTTCGAAGGCAGCGTGCCCAAATTGGTCGTAGGCTGCTCGTTTCTGCGGATCTTTGAGTGCCTCGTAAGCCTCGTTGACCTCCTTGAAACTGCGTTCGGCGCCCTCATCACCTGGATTGCGATCCGGATGATACTTCATGGCCAATTTGCGATATGCCGATTTGAGTTTCTGGTCGCTCGCATCGCGACCGACCCCAAGAACCTCGTAATAGTCCCGCTTGGCCATTGTTTCGAAATCATCCCGCATTATAACGGTTTCCGCTGGTTTGTTTTGTCATATCAGATGAATTCTGTTCCCCATATGGGTCATTGTGCGTGCAACATCATCAGAGAAAGTCGGTACCTTTACCCAAAGACAACACCCGCTGCAGCTTCCTGCTCGACTGAGCCGTCACACGTCCAATCGCCTGGTTGGCTCTTGCAAACGGATTGGGCACAGCAAACCGGTCGATTTACGTCGTCGGGCCGACGTGGCACATAGCGCTTAGCCACGTAGCGGCGTTCCAAGTATCTCGACAGATAATCGTCGACCAAATTTCGTGAACGGAACTGCCCGCATTATGTTGCACACACCGAATTGCACACACCGAATTGCACACCTTGATCTGCGTGGTGTGGACTGACTCGTGGAGAGTTGATCGTGAGGACTGAGTGGCCACTGAGTAGTGAAACCTTACTCAAGAAGTCGGATACGTCTTCAACGGGAACGCAGCGCCTCCCAATTCAGCAGCAACTCTCCATTCCACACAACTCATGAATTCGACGCTGCAGTTAAAAGCAACGAAAGCGAATTGACTCAACGCGTCTTAGCTTATTGTCCTGAGTCGGACGGCTCCGGTCGATGGTTGACTGGAGCCGTCACGTCCCAACTCACTAGGCGGATTTCTTGTCGTCGTCCTTAACCTCCTCAAAGTCGGCATCAACAACATTCTCGTCGCTCGCGCCGCCGTCATTGGCAGCGTCTGATTCGTTAGACGCCTCGCCGGTCTCTCCAGCCTGGCCTCCATAAACAGCCTCACCAATCTTCATTGAAGCTTGGGCCAGGTCCTGGGTCGCCGATTGTAACGCCTCAAGGTCGTCCGACTCGAGTTTTTCCTTCGCCGCCGCCACGGCTGAATCCACTTCCGCCTTGGCAGCTTCATCGAGCTTGTCGCCAGCCTCTTTGACGGAGTTCTCCGTGGAGTGAACAAGCGCCTCTAGCTGGTTGCGCGCCTCCACCAGTTCGCGCCGCTTCTTGTCTTCGCCAGCGTGCTTCTCGGCCTCCTGAACCATCCGCTCAATTTCGTCATCGGCCAAGCCACCCGACGCCTGAATCCGGATAGACTGCTCCTTGTTTGTCGCCTTATCCTTCGCACTTACGTTGACAATGCCATTCGCATCGATATCGAACGTGACCTCGATCTGAGGTACGCCACGAGGCGCCGGAGCGATGCCTACTAAATCGAATGTGCCGAGATGCTTGTTGTCTACGGCCATTTCCCGCTCACCCTGATAGACCTTGATGGTGACCGCATTCTGACCATCGTCGGCCGTCGAAAATACCTGACTCTTCTTGGTCGGGATCGTTGTGTTGCGCTCTATCAGTCGCGTAAATACCCCCCCAAGCGTCTCGATACCCAGGGACAGCGGGGTAACATCCAGCAAAAGAACATCTTTGACATCACCGCGAAGAACTCCACCTTGGATTGCGGCACCAACGGCGACAACTTCGTCTGGATTGACACCCTTATGTGGCTCTTTGCCAAAGAAATTCTTGACGGTCTCCTGCACCTTCGGCATGCGTGTCATGCCGCCAACGAGCACGACTTCATCAATCTCAGCCGCCTTGAGATTGGCGTCTTTGAGCGCGGAGCCGCACGGTCCAACAGTACGTTTGATTAGATCCTCGACGAGACTCTCAAGCTTGGCCCGAGTCAATTTCATCGTCAGATGCTTGGGACCAGATTGGTCCGCCGTAATGAACGGCAGATTGACCTCGGTCTGAGCCGACGACGAAAGTTCGATCTTTGCCTTTTCCGCCGCCTCTTTCAGGCGTTGCAGAGCTAGCTTATCGTTCGTCAGATCTATGCCGTTTTCTTTCTTAAACTCGGAGGCTAAATATTCGACCAGGCGCATATCAAAGTCTTCACCGCCCAGGAACGTATCACCGTTGGTAGACTTCACCTCGAATACGCCGTCACCGATCTCCAGAATAGAAATGTCAAACGTCCCACCGCCTAGGTCATAAACGGCGATCATCTTGGAGTTGTCTTTCTTGTCCAGGCCATAAGCCAACGCCGCCGCAGTCGGCTCGTTGATAATCCGCAGAACTTCAAGACCGGCAATTTTGCCGGCATCTTTGGTTGCCTGGCGTTGCGCGTCGTTGAAATAAGCCGGAACTGTGATAACGGCTTCACTGACAGTTTCACCCAGATGCGCTTCGGCCGTTTCTTTCATTTTGATCAGAATGTCGGCGGAAATCTGCGATGGAGAATATTGTTTTCCAAACGACTCGACCCAGGCGTCACCATTGGACGCCTTCACAATCTGGTAGGGGACAAGCTTTTGATCTTTTTCAACGGTCGGATCGTCGAAGCGTCGACCAATCAGACGCTTGATTGCGAACAGCGTATTTTCGGGATTGGTGACGGCCTGCCGTTTAGCCGCTATGCCAACCAATTTCTCGTTGCCGTCGTCTCCGAACGCCACGATGGACGGAGTGGTACGCATCCCTTCCGAATTTTCGATAACCTTCGGCTGGTCACCATCCATAACGGCGACGCAAGAGTTCGTGGTACCAAGGTCAATCCCAATGACTTTTGACATTCTCTAGTCGTCCTCTCTTTTCGCGGCAGACTGTGCGAGTCCTCGTTATGGCCCTCGCTTTCTCCCGATCCGTTAGACCTGGAGACGCAGTCCCCTGGAGTTTAGTTTAAGTGTTCGCTGCGTATATAGGCGCGTCGATTTAGCCCTGCAACCGGTTGACTCGCTGACTTTTTGGTTCTCCATGACACTCCCCGCGCGCAACTAGTGATCCGTTTCGCGCCTCCAAGGAACTTGCAAAGCAAGGCGATGCCGTGGCTCAATCTTCCCCATCAGGATTTGTTCACCTTCCTGGACACCTGTCGCAATCTGATCAACTCCGCCTTGTGTCGGAGGTTCGACGGATCGAAGCATTGGCGCCGCTCTACGTTCCATCGATGCCCAACACCGGCCGGCCGTTCTCGGTTGAAATGACAAACTGTGGCGAACTCGGTTGGGTCTCCAGCAAGAGCGGTGGCTACCGCTATCAGCCCCGACATCCTTTTGCAGCATGCACTTGGCCTCCGATTCCCCCAACCTTGCTAGACCTTTGGCAATCTGTCGCAAGTTATTGTGCTGATCCTGAGGCATGCTTGATCAATTGGTACAAACCTGGGGCTAAACTTGGATTGCATGTGGATGCTGACGAACAGGACGTGGCTGCACCCGTCGTCTCGGTTTCTCTCGGTGACGATGCCTGGTTTCGCATCGGAGGTACGCGCCGTCGCGACCCGACCCGAAGATTGCTGTTGAAATCGGGAGATATCATCGTACTCGGCGGCGACGCAAGACTGGCATACCATGGGATCGACCGCATCGTGCCAGACACATCTGCGATTCTCGGCAAACCCGGCCGTTACAATCTCACGATGCGGCGGGTTAACCCGCCGCAGGAGAATGCGGCTCGATAGAAACTGCGCCAACAGATTGTTCCGAACCCATCTTCGACGACACTGCCAAATTGAATAACCGACCATCTCCTCAAGCGCTTGCTTTCGAATCCGCCTCGCTGTCGGTCCCGGACACTGTGTCGCTGTCTGCTGTCGAGTCTTGGGCAGGCCGTTCATCCTGGTCGTCCTGATCTCGCCCATCGTCCGACGCTTTCGACACTGGCTGAGTTGATTGAGACGACTTGATTGGCTTTGCGCCACCCTTTGCGACGACCACCATAGCAGGCCGCAGAACACGCTCTTCGATCTGGTATCCGTCTTGAAAAACCTGCACGATTGTTCCAGCAGATACGGACGCGTCTTCCCGCTCCATGACAGCCTGATGCTTGTGCGGATCAAACGCTTCGGCCTCGGACGCGATCGTACGAACGCCATGTTTCTCAAGAGTCTTTTTGAGTTCCTGCTGTGTAAGCATTACGCCGTCCAGCAGTGCCTTGAGCGATCCTGATTCCGTGTCCTCGGCACCGGACGCCGCCTCGACAGCGCGTCCAAGATTATCGGCAATACTCAGCATATCGCGCGCGAAACTTGTTACCGCGTACTTTGATATATCCGCCTTTTCACGCTCAGTCCGCTTGCGAAGATTCTCAGTGTCCGCGTAGGCCCGCAAATACCGGTCCCGCATTTCCGAGACCTTGGCCTCTAGCTCAGCAATCTTGGCCTCTGCAGCAATCTCAGGATCCACATATGCTGCCGCTCGGGTCGTCGCCCCAGCCCCAGCGTCTTGACTGAGCTCATCTGCATTCGTTTGCTTCGCGTCTGTCATCGAAGCCCCCGATTCGTCCGATTTGGACGCAGTCTGCTCATCTTTTTTAGTCCCGGCATTATCCGGTTGTGCGTCGTCGCTCATCATTGCTTCTTATCCGATTATTCGACCGGTGCTATGTCCGATCCCCAGTTCGCACGCTGCTCGTCCGCGAGTGTGCGACGTAAAACGCTCATGTGGGATATCAGTGGTCACGCCGCAAAATCAAGTTAGCAATCGGCTTACCAATCGTGCCGTGTAGTCGACCATCGGTATGATACGGGCGTAATTTAGGCGGGTCGGGCCGATGACGCCGAGAATGCCAACAATACGCTGTTCGCCATCTTGAAACGGTGCAACAATCAGCGACGACCCAGACAGCGAAAAGAGATTGTTTTCCGATCCAATGAAGATTTTCACACCGTCGGCTGTCTCCGCGGAACTCAAGAGCTGCATCATATCCTTTTGCGCCTCGAGATCATCAAACAATTGACGAATGCGCTCAAGATCGTCAGTGGCCGTGACATCTTTCAGCAAATTAGACCGGCCACGCACGATCAAATTGCGACGATCATCGTCCAATTTGCCCGACCATTCTGCCAATCCGGCCGTGATCACTTTCTGCGTGAGCGCGTCAAGCTCAGCACGTTTTGCGGCCAATTCTTTGCCTATGCGCTCGCGCGCTTCGGCAAGCGTGACACCGCGCACATGCGTATTGAGAAAGTTGGCGGCTTCTACCAAGGCGGATGGCGGAAGACCTTTCGGAACATCCAGAACGCGATTTTCAATGCTTTGATCTTCACTGACCAAAACGGCCAAGGCCTTTCCCGGTTCCAACGCCACAAATTCAATATGTTTGAGTCGAATATCCTGCTTTTCCGTAAGAACCAGACCGGCGCAGTGCGATAAGCCGGAAATCATCTCCGTGGCTTCATTGAGAACATGATCAACCGAGTTGGTGCGCCCCGCGGCCATTTGCACTTTGATCTGCGCGCGTTCATCAGCGCTCAAATTTCCCACTTCAAGTAGGCCATCGACGAACAATCGCAATCCAAGCTCAGTCGGCAATCGCCCAGCCGATGTGTGCGGCGCGGCGATCAATCCGAGGTTCTCCAGATCCGACATAACGTTCCGGACCGACGCTGGCGACAAGGATATAGGCAAGTCACGGGACAGATTGCGCGAGCCTACTGGATCGCCCGTTTCCAAATAGGTTTCAACGATTCTTCGCAGTACCGTCTGCGACCGTTCGCTCAATCCCCCTAGATTGCTGATCTCGTTTGGAACTTGCATCTCTAAGGCTGACCGCTCTAGTTGACTGGCGGACCATCGTCCGGATCACTCACAGGAGGATATTCCGGAAGTTGTCCGACTGCAAAGAAATCACGACTTCCAGATATCACGACGCATGAAATTGAATTCAATACCGCCTCACCAGCCCTGCAAACCTATCTCGGCGCGTTTGCGGCATGGCTAACAGGTCTAATTTCACCTACTCTGGATGATCTCGTACGACAATTGTGGTTGAAGCGGGCAAGCACGTCGCCTAGGTTGCCTCGGCCTGTACAGAACTCATGCAGAAATCGTACAGAACTGCTACAGGTGATGTCATCCTTCCAATCGACCCATCGCCATTTCACAACTGCTCACAACTACGGCAAGCCCAAATGCGCCCTTCCGACCGCCAACCAGATGAACTGCGTCGCGTCTCGTTCGAACGAGCCGTGTCCCTGCACGCCGAAGGCTCATGCATGATCAAGTTTGGGAACACGCATGTCCTGTGTACAGCAAGCTTAGAGGAGCGCGTTCCGGGCTGGCTGAAGGGCCAAGGTCGCGGTTGGGTGACTGCCGAATATGGCATGTTGCCGCGGGCCACCCACGAACGCATGCGGCGCGAGGTGACGCTTGGCAAACCGTCTGGCCGAACACAGGAGATCCAGCGCTTAATTGGCCGTTCACTACGTGCGGTCGTCGACTTGGAAAAGCTTGGAGAGCGTCAAATCTCTGTCGACTGTGATGTTATTCAAGCTGATGGTGGGACCCGCACGGCATCCATTACTGGGGCCTGGGTTGCGCTGTCCGATTGCCTGAATTGGATGAAAGAACGCGATCTCGTGCGCGGCGATGTCCTTAAAGATCAAGTCGCCGCCATCTCGGCCGGTATTCACAATGACGCATGCGTCCTCGATCTCGATTACGCTGAAGATTCCGATGCACAGGCTGACGCCAATTTCGTGATGACTGGAAATGGGGGCATTGTCGAAATTCAGGGAACTGCGGAAGGCGAGCCATTCAGCCAGGCGCGCTTCGAGGAGCTCATGGCGCTTGCGCGTAAGGGAATCCGCGAGCTGGTTTCGCTCCAAAAACTGACGGTTTCCTAGAGTGATATCGCACCTGTGACACTGGGTTATGAGATCAATGAGATCACCCATGCATCCCTCAGGTATCCTCGAGAGCACACTCTATGTCGACGATTTGGAGGCAGCCCAGGACTTCTATTCGCGTGTACTGGGCCTAGAACCATTCGCGATGGTCGAGAAACGCCACATCTTTTACAAATGCGGGGAGCAGGTGTTCCTGCTATTTGATCCGCGTTCGACGCGCGTCACAGATCCTCGCGCCCCGATAGTCGTACCCGTTCACGGTGCAATTGGCGCCGGTCATATCTGCTTTCGCGCGACCGCAGTCGAAATAGAACTTTGGCGTATTGCCCTCGAGACGAATAGTGTCGAAATCGAAGCCGACTTTGAATGGCCTCAAGGTGGCCGCTCGATATATTTCCGTGATCCAGCGGGCAACAGCCTCGAATTTGCGGAGCCGCGAATATGGGGATTAGAATGAACCAGGTTTTTGGGCCAGGCGATCAAGTCGTTCTGGCTACTCACAATCCGGACAAGGTTGCCGAAATCAAAGAGCTGCTCGCTAGCTACGAAATCACTGTACTGTCCGCAGGCGATCTCGGACTACCCGAACCCGAGGAAACCGGAACAACGTTCAAAGAGAATGCTGAACTAAAGGCCCGGTTGGCAGCCGAGGCTACCGGTCACCCGGCACTCGCAGATGACTCCGGTATTGAAGTAGCCGCACTCGATGGCGCGCCCGGTGTTTATTCGGCTGACTGGAGTGGACCATCGAAAGATTTCACCGGTGCGATGAAACGCGTCCATGACGAAGTCCAAAAGCGGGGACGCTGGTACAAGCCGGGACCGATAGCAAATTTCAACGCAACCCTTGCGCTCGCATGGACTGACGGCAACATCAATTTCTTTGTGGGTAAAGTCTACGGCCACTTGGTCTGGCCACCGCGTGGCGCAGAGGGTTTCGGATACGACCCCTTCTTCCGACCGGAAGGCCACAGCAGGACCTTTGGCGAAATGACAAAGTCCGAGAAGAGCAATTGGCAAGGTAACGGGGCTGAAGCCCTATCACATCGCGCTCGCGCGCTCCGACAATTTGTAGAATCTTGTGTCTAT
The DNA here is from genome assembly GCA_051009975.1 of Hyphomicrobiaceae bacterium. Taxonomy (GTDB): domain Bacteria; phylum Pseudomonadota; class Alphaproteobacteria; order Rhizobiales; family Hyphomicrobiaceae; genus Tectiglobus. Next base: position 15,551 of record JBPCWA010000510.1, on the reverse strand, counting down.
CCAGCATCCCAATCCTGACGCTATGGGCTTTGGCGTCTATGTCCACTGGCCATTCTGTGCTGCCAAATGTCCCTATTGCGACTTCAATAGTCATGTTCGAGTGGGCGGCATTGATGACTCGTGGTTTGTCGAAGCCTATCGCACCGATATCGAAAGAACTCGCCAACGCATTGGTCCACGTCAGGTGACCAGCATTTTCTTTGGTGGTGGAACACCATCGATGATGGCAGCAACGACCCTCAACGAGATTCTGGCAGCGATCGACAAGGCTTGGTCAATCGCACCCGATGCTGAAATCACTTTGGAAGCCAATCCGACCAGTGTCGAGACCGGACGTTTCCATGCTTATCGAAAATCAGGAGTAAATCGCTTATCGCTCGGAATCCAAGCCCTTAACGACACAGACCTGGAAGCACTCGGCCGCCGCCACTCGGCTCTGGAGGCCCGACAAGCATTGGATATTGCATTGGCCACCTTCGGACGCGTCTCATTCGATCTCATCTACGCGCGCCCGCGGCAGTCAGAGAAAAGCTGGGAGAAGGAACTGCTCTCGGCGATCGCTTTGGGTCCCCAACACCTCTCGCTCTATCAACTTACCATCGAAGAGGGCACGCCTTTTGCCAGACGGCACAGTGCCGGGATGCTCCACATACCGCCCCCAAAACTGGCAGATGCTCTTTTCTGCTTAACGCAAAACATTACCGAGAACCATGGACTTCCCGCCTATGAGATTTCCAATCATGCTGCTCGAGGCGAAGAGAGCCGACACAACCTCCTTTATTGGCGATACGGAGAATATGCCGGTATAGGACCGGGCGCGCATGGCCGCCTAATCGTCGACGGCCAGCGTCGGGCAACGACCAGCGAAGCACTGCCGGAGCGTTGGCGCGACCGCACCTTGGACACTGGAACCGGAGTGACCACGGATACCGCACTCACGCGACAGGAGCAAGCAGACGAACTTCTTCTGATGGGCTTGAGGACGAGTGAGGGTATCAATCTTGATCGCTTGGCGAAAATTGGCGGTGTTCGACCCTCACCTCAGACAATTCAAATGCTAGAGGATTCCGGCCATTTGGAACATTTGCCAAATCAAAACCGGATCCGGTGCACGCCGCGTGGACGCATCATTTTGAATGCGCTGATCCTTGAATTGGCCGCGAATGCGATACCGGCCTAACCAAACATCCACTTAAGGCACTCTTCGATTCCATCAACGCCATTTCGTCGTGCAACCACTTTCGAAATGCGGCCACCTTAGGACGTGTTTCACTTCCTGCTGGGCAAACGAAATGAAATCCGCGTATCGTTTTGAGCTTAAGAGGAAATGGAGCCAGCAACCGCGCGGTCCTCAGATCGTCGTGCGCCAAAGTATAGTGGGCCAGTAGAACTCCAGCGCCTTCAACACAGGCATCGAGAGCATGGTCAGCACTGTTGAACCGCAAACCTCTCTGGAGATCTGTATTCATTACACCTGCTTCCGCCAACCAATCAGACCACGTCGGCAGTCCGTATATTTGTGGAAGCGACTCGTCGAAAATGAGTGTTGCCCCTTTCAATGCTTCAGGCTCATCAAGCGGGCCATGCGCTTCAAGATAGCGAGGACTTACCACAGGCAGCAGACAGATATCGACCAGCTTGTCACAGATCATTTCGTCGAGACGATCCGTCTGAACCATATTCCGTATAGCCACATCAACGCCGTCGGCCTGAAAATCGACCATGGCCGGCGTGGATGATATGCGCGCGTCGATATCAGGGTTCTGCGATAAAAATCGGTAGAGGCGGGGGGCGAGCCATTTCGCGGTAAACCCAGGCGGCGCGCTGATTACCAGCACGCGATCGTCTCTCATCCGATCTAGACTGCCAACCGCTTGTCTTAGCTGACCAAAACCTGCATGCAAGCCCGGATATAATGTCCTTCCAGCATCCGTCAGCTCGATCGCGCGGATCTTGCGCATAAACAACTTCAGGCCAAGAAACGTCTCAAGCCCCTTGATCTGATGGCTGAGAGCCGCAGGCGTCACATGTAGCTCCTCTGCAGCGCGCGAGAAACTGAGGTGGCGGGCGGCCGCTTCGAAAGCGCGGAGAGCATTCAAGGGAGGGAGAGCAGTGGACATAGATGAATTTTTCTAACTCGTCGGGTGAGACATCGTCGTTTGTAGCCCCTCAAGTAAGAGCCTATATCTCCAAATACAATGAGATGCATGAGGAGAATTCAAATGAAAAACATCTTCGAAACACCGATTTGGGCGCCATCCGACGAGGAATTGCGAGCAATCGAGGGACAAGTTCGAGCCGAGCGGCGCAAGGCGATTACGAGCGCCGGGACATTCATGGCGCGCAAAATGATGGCGCGCAAAATGCATGATGGCCGACGCCTGATTGCGCGCGCAGACGACACGCAGGACTCGGACTGATCGCAATTTTCTCATCGCAAGCTAGCACGCCGGACTGATGGTTCAATGAAACATATTGAGCGTTTGACATGGAAGCACACTGGCGACGTCTGCTCTCGTAAATTCGAACATCATGAGCGATGGAGCGGATTCCGCCAGGGTCCGCTCCTTTTTGCTTTGGACGACAAGCACCGCGTTGTTGCACTGCCGGAGCTTCGCCGATAGTGCTAAAGCTGCCACCTATGCTTCCGCCAACTGATCGATTAGATGGAGACTGATGAGACAGCCGCTATCCCAGATTATCGAAAATATCTTCGATCCCCAACGCGGCACCAGCTCATACGGTGAAGTGGTTGATGAGATCGGGACTCATGGTCTCGCTGCGATACTCGTTCTCTTTGCGCTACCGTCCGCGCTTCCTATACCCGCCGCTGGCTACTCGACGCTTCTTTCCATACCATTATTTCTGATAGGCTTCAGGCTATTGCTGGGACACCAAACACTCTGGTTACCGTCACGCTGGCGGGAACGAAGGTTCGATCCACAGACTTTCAGCCGCAAACTGGTGGATGGCATGCTGCGTTTGGTGTTGTTCGTGGAGAATTTCACCAGTCCGCGCCTCAGCTGGCTAACCACATCGATGGTCGTGCGGATTGCACTCGGCGTTCTCATTTTGGTTTTAGCCGCCTCGATGGCGCTCCCCATACCGGGCACCAACACGGCGCCGGCGCTCGGCATCTTCTTGCTAGGTTTTGCGCTCCTGGAGAAAGATGGACTACTGCTCTTGCTCGGCGTTCTCGCGAGCTTGGTCGCACTGATCATTTCGATTACGATCGTGCTCGCTGGGTACCAGGGCTACCTTTACCTCAAGGATGCCGCACTGAGCCTGATCGGCTAAGCCGAACCAAAAACCACCGTGCATTCACAATCGCCGCCATCACGAACCGGCCACAGACCAACTGCAGCCCTTTGACCAGGCCTCCGAAACGCACTCCTTCCCCTGCCCCATAAACGAGGAGCGTCGAACAAGACGCTCAACCAACGCGCGTCGATCGAGCCACGCCCCAGCAATAGAACCAGAAGCGATAGTACCGGAAGTGATAAAAACGATGATCAGGAAACCTTTAAAGCTTTGGCAGTTCGGACTAGAATTGGAATCTAAAGTCCCGTCCGCCGGAAATGCGAACACCCACAAACAGGGAGATCTACGGGAAGCCCAGATGAGGAGCGGGACGAAAGGGACGCAAAAAGTTACTCATGGCGCAATCTAAATCAGCGATATCCGACCAACCTGCCTACATATGGGGCTCGTTCTCACTATTCGCCGCGACCGCTGTCATATTGACAGCGCTGGGTTTCGAGCACTTCGGAGGGTACCAACCATGCCCCCTGTGCCTGCAACAGCGATACGCCTACTACATTGCCATTCCAGCATTATTTGGCGGGCTCATTCTTGTAGGCCTAGAGCGCGACCGCCCCGCGGCCATTCTCTTTGCACTCATCGCTACGGGCTTTCTTTTGAATGCCGGGCTGGCCACCTACCATGCCGGCGTGGAATGGGGATTTTGGCAAGGACCTGCAACGTGCGACGGACAGGCCATCCAACCATTGAGCTCGAGCGGAACAAGCCTGGTCGAGGAACTATCATCGACCTCTTTTGCGAGCTGCGGCGAAGCAACGTGGCGATTTATCGGGCTTTCGTTTGCGGGCTGGAACGCGATCGCGTGCATTGCTCTCGCCATGGGATGCGCGAAAGCCGCAGCAGCAGCGAGCGCCAGCAACGCACCCTAGCACGCCTACCGATACGCAAGAGATCGACGGACGATGCACTCAACAAGCCTCGCGGCCGCAAAACCTAGCCCACCCGCATTCTGCTGGGGAAAACCCAACATCTGCCGCCAACTGACTTACAAAACCTAACTCTCTGATATTAAATTCTTTTTTCAAGAACCATATCGAAACAACACAAAAAAGCATGTTATTCTGAACACTTGTCAATTGAAATTCCATCGCCGCGCCAGATAGCTGCCCCGATGTGGCCACGAAGCAACGATTTATTCTCCCTCATCGGCGAGACACAGTGTGAACCTGCGTATCGGCTCACGTTGGCAAGTGCGAGTTAAGGGAGAGTAAACTGTTGCGTATGACTCCGCGAGCCTTGCTCAAACGTTCCGCCAAGGAACAGCTCGGGCAACCCGAACTGGACCAACGAGTTTGCGTTACTGGCCAATCGCCAGCTCAGCGGTCGAGTGACCGCTTCGATCTGCAGAATGGTTTCGTACTGCGTTGTAGAAGTAGCGTTGCGTTTTGTTCTGTTGCGTCTGCGTTGGGGCATGCGTCCCCGAGAAACGTGCTCGTTGGCACGTTCAATAATCTAAGGCAAGCCGCTTCGAGTTCCACGGTATTGCGTATGCGTCAGCGGCTTGCCAACCGCTAGTTTGAAGTGTCGCTCGTATCGCGTTGAGTTAGCCTTGCGTACTCCAGTTTTGCGTCTCCACGTACAGCGTATCTTAGGCTCACGTTTCACAGTGCCGCGTATCTCTGTTTCGCGTTCCACGGTGCCGCGTATCTCAGTTTCGCGTTTCACAGTACTGCGTATCTCAGTATCGCGTTTTCCAAGCCTGCGTACCTCCGTTTCGCGTTCCCAAATCCCGCGTATCTCAGTCTCGCGTTACTCTGCACTGAGCATTTTTCAATGCTTGCCCTTCGAACTCAGGTGCTCACATCACGTCAGCGTAGCCCTAACGCAAAACGTCGTGTGTCCCTAAACTTAAAGTAGAAGTGTACGTAACAGCGTACGTTCCTGTCTGTGAGGCGTTCTACCAATGTACAAAACCAATCCCAACCACACGTTTGCTTCGGCTGTACCATTCGCTTCGGCCCAACCTACCGAAGATTGGCAGTCACTTGGCTCGGCAACCAACCGCGTCATTGATCGCGTTCAACTGACGGCACCAACATCTGCCGCTGACCGCACAGTGTGGTGGCTTAACGAAAAACACGGCGACACAGTTGTCGCCGAGACCAACTGGGGAGTGCAGCGTTGACACGGCGGCCACGCCTCAGACAAACCGACGGAGCACCACGTGCCCGGGCCCGTCAATCGAGTTGGCAGATGCGGCCGACCACTGACATTACAGGTCATGCTTGGAAGTTTTGGCCGAACCGGTATCGCGTCGCAAAACCGAAGCACGGATCGCATCTGCCGCTTGATATAATGCACAAAACAAACATTAGCGTAACACTGGACAGCGAGGCCCATCCGATGAGACGGAGTGAAATTAATCCGCAGCAATGGCAGCATGCACAAGACATCGCTCGCCAAACTTGTGCACGCATTTTTCGAGACGGCGGTTCGCCTGCGGACGCTCTAGACGCTTTCGGACTAGCACACGCAGATGCAGCCCAAGATTGGAGGCACGCAGTCGAAGCAATCGCCGACGCACTCTCTGATCAATCAACGAAACTCGCCGCCTGACAGTTCCGAACCCGTCACTTCCCGCACCCAGAGCCGGCATCGAAATTAGAGCCGAGAACAGGGCTGGCACTTTCCCTCGTGCCAGTTCTACTTTTTTGGAAACGGTTTAAGTCGACAATCCGGTCTAGCCCCGTCGCGGTTTATTTGATCTGGTTCCACAAAAATTCGATTTGCTGCCTATCGGCCGGACCGGGGGGCCTCATTCGAATGAAACGCGAGATTGTGACTGGCTTGCGCTAATTGAATTGCGACAACAGACCTGCGATAACTAATTCAGCATAACTGACCTGTTATGACTTGTTGGCGTTGACTGATTGGCCATGATCCAACGATGAATTACGTCCGTTTCATTGAGCGGGGATTGCTTTCGAGCCGGCGCAACGCTTGTCCCATCCATCACTCCAAAACAGTCAATGGTTTGTTTAACAGAGTTGCCCTACTTATGCCGAGCCCATCCGATGCATCCGTCTTAGTCAAGTCTTGCTTTTGCGCGCAGAAGCAAGACGCGGTCGTCATTCGAGGCCTGCAAGTCGCAGCATTTATAGGCGTACATGACTTCGAACGAACACAGCGCCAAGGCATGCGTTTCGACATAGAAATCGAAACCGTCCCCGCCTACACAGAAATTGTTCGTCAGACAGGTAAGTACGTGTCGTACGCAGACGCCGTAGAATACATTCAAACGCGAGCAGCATCCGACGAGCACATTGACCTTGTCGAGACCTGGGCCGAGGATGTGGCAACATTCATACTGCAGAACGAGTTGGCTTCAGCCGTCCGCGTCTCGGTGCAAAAGACAGAGGTTTTTGATGCGGTCGAAGGAGTTGGCGTTGTGATCTATCGTCGTAGTAGCAAAAGCAACAACAAAGGCGCCCGGCAACTCAGGTCAAAGGGCAATCAGGCATGACGACCTGCTTGATCGCGCTAGGATCTAATGTCGGAGACCGACTCGCACACCTTCGCGCTGCCGTTACGCAAATTGGCGATTTGGACGACATCTCGATAGTTGCGGTTTCTGCACTGTACGAAACTTCGCCCATAGGAGGCCCATCCGAGCAGAGCCCCTACTTCAACGCTGCGATTCTCGCCGAATCACAGTCCAGACCAGGGAACTTGTTGCGCTCACTCCATCAGATCGAGGGAAGTAGACAACGCACTCGCGATGTGCGTTGGGGGCCGCGAACACTGGACTTAGACCTACTCGTTTTCGGCGACGTGGTGTCTGCATCTGACGACCTGCAGTTACCGCATCCGAGACTGCACCAGCGCCGGTTTGTTTTGGCGCCCATATGTGATGTTGCCCCGGACATGATACACCCAACTCTCCACCGTCCCATGCGGGAACTGCTTAACGCATTGCCAGTTGAGGTGGGCGATCTGACGCGTATCGCGGACGAATGGGCAGACCTGAGCTAGCGAGGAGTCGGGATGATCACACCAGACGAACTGTTGCCACTTTGGACAAAGTATCAAGACGCACTGCAGCACCCCGTCAATACATTCGATTTTCCGAAGTTCGGAAAAACTTTCGAGGACAAGCCGTATCAGCTCGGGGTCATAAACCTTTCGCGCGACTCGACCTACCGCGAGAGCATCGCGCACACTGTCGATGCTGCGGCGTACCGAGGTCGACGTTTGACGCTCGAAGGTTGTGCGATGATCGATGTAGGTGCCGAATCAACGGGGGATTCGGCTGACATCGTCGGCGTTCGCGGACAGATCACATCGCTGGTCCCCGTCATCGAGGCGCTGAGCAGGGACGGCATCCTGGTATCTGCGGAAACCTACCACCCCGAGGTTGGCGAAGCAGCCTTGGACGCCGGCGCAGGTGTCATAAATCTTACTGGCCGAATAGACGACATCGGTTTTTACGAGATGATCGCAAAGCACCGAGCCGGCGTCATTCTCTGCTATACACCTGGTGAGAATGCTCGAGCATCAGACGACGTGCCGTCGGCCAACACTATCATCGCCGAGCAGCTGGAATTCTTCAAGGAACGTGTGGGAATGGCGACCAGTGCCGGAGTCGAGCGAATCTGGATTGATCCTGGATTCGGTTTCGCACTCAATCTACCGGATGGACCCGAGCGTGTGCGATACCAAACTGAGAGCGTACTCCAATCATTTCGGTTTCGTGTTCTTGGCTGGCCCACGTGCGTTCAAGCAGCGGGATCGGTATACCTTTTCCGCGAAGAGGTTCGTTGCGCTGAAACTGCGACCGCAGTGCTGGCACTGTTCGCAAAGGCCAACCTATTGCGAAGTCACGAAGGTGCGCGGGTCCAACCAGTGATCGAAATGCTGAAGATGTCACAACGAGTTAACAAGGCGACATGAACGCCAACCACAAACTTTCGCGCGTCGCGCTCGTGACCGGCGCCGGACGACGGGTCGGACGCGCAATTGCCATTGGTCTGGCAGATTCCGGTTACCGCATTGGCGCACACTACAATGGTTCCGTCGCTGGCGCCGAAGAAACTTTGGCGATAATTGAAGAGCGGGGTGGTGACGGAACCCTTTTGAAACGTGATCTCAGTCAGGTAGAAAGTGCTGGGCAGCTCGTCCTCGACGCCCGCGCCGCACTCGGGCCCGTGAACGTATTGATTAACTCCGCGTCCTCGTTTGCCCCGGACAGCATCGAGACCCTCACGCCGGAAAGTTGGCAAGAGCTCGTCAATGTCAACTTGGCAGCACCAGTTTTTCTCATGCAGGAATTTGCGAGACAGAACCCGAGCCCACCTGACGCGGCCATCATCAACATGCTCGACACGCAAATGACGTCAGCAGCCCCGGAGCGATTTACCTATTTCTGTAGCAAATTCGGATTAGACGGCGCAACGAGGCTGGCGGCATTCGACCTCGCAAGAAAAGGGGTTACCGTCAATGCTATCGCCCCAGGGCTCATCCTGCCAAGCGAACAAACAGAAGCAGAGTTCTTACACCGACAAGAATTGACTCCCATGAGACAAGGCCTGGGAGCAGCCGATATCGTCGACGCGGTGCGCTATCTCATTGGCGCACGGCATGTCACTGGTCATACTCTCGTGGTTGACTCCGGACAGCGACTGATGGGTTTTGGCAACTCATCCTTCGGGCTCGAAGAGGCAGCGGATCCTGTCAAAGGGAATGAAGTAATGAGCAACCGGAACAGAGATTGATCCGGACTTGACAAACCTGCTATCGATCCTGCGGCGTCAACTCTGGCAGTGGGTCACTCTGGCAGCGGGTCCTCTAGCAGTGGGTCCTCTGGCAGTGGATCAACTTTGGCAGAGGGTCAACTCTGGCAGAGGGATCGGCTCAACAACCGGTTTCGCCGGATCCGCAAGTTGCTTGCCCCACCATCCGACATCGTGCCAACGTCCGTTCTTGTAACCTACGTTCTCATAAATCCCTATCGCACGAAAACCTAAATGCTCGTGAAGTGCCACGCTGGCTGGATTGGGCAATGTTATCCCCGCATAGGCAATGCGAATGTTTTGGCGTGCAAGCAAGAACAGAAGCTCACTATAAAGAGCGCTTGCAACGCCCCCACGTCTAGATCCAGCGTCGACATAAACGCTAACCTCGCATGACCATCTATAAGCCGCTCGCGCCCGATGCGCGCCTGCATAGGCGTAACCGGCCACTGCCCCGCCAATATCCGCCACCAACCAAGGATAGAAGTGCTGCGTTTCAGCGATGCGCGCTTCAAAAGCGTCCAGTGTGGGTATTTCGGCCTCAAACGAGATCGCAGTCTCACGCACCAATGGCCCATAGATGGCGGCCACACCTTTCGCATCTTGATGGTTTGCCGCTCGAATTTTCATGTTAGCGACGATTTCGCCGCTCAAGCATGCGAAGGCGCAACGCATTGAGTTTGATAAAGCCTTCAGCATCTTGCTGGTTGTAGGCCCCATGATCATCCTCAAACGTCACAAGATTTGCGGAATAAAGCGACTGCGGGCTCTCCCTACCCTCGACGATGACATTTCCTTTGTAGAGCTTCAAGCGAACAGTCCCGTTCACACTTTCCTGGCTCTTGTCGATCAGCGCTTGCAACATTTCGCGCTCTGGGCTGAACCAAAGTCCATTGTAAATCAACTCAGCGTAGCGAGGCATTAACTCGTCTTTTAGGTGGGACGCTCCGCGATCGAGCGTGAGGGATTCTATGGCACGATGTGCCTGCAATAATATCGTGCCGCCCGGCGTTTCATAAATTCCGCGGGACTTCATTCCTACGAAACGATTCTCAACCAAATCGATCCGTCCAATCCCGTTATCCCGTCCAAGATCATTTAGTTTCGCAAGGAGATCAGCTGGGCTCATCGCCTCGCCATCAACGGAAACAGGATCTCCTCGATCAAAGCCGACAGTAATTGTTGTTGCATGATCCGGTGCATCCTCGGGGCTGATCGTTCTTTGAAATACGATGGACGGTGGTGACTCGTTAGGATCTTCCAGCACCTTGCCTTCCGAAGACGAATGCAGCAAATTCGCATCAACGGAAAATGGAGCGTCTCCTTGGTTGTCCTTTGCAATTGGGATTTGATGGTTGCGGGCGAATTCCAATAGTGCCTCTCGCCCTGTAAACTCCCACTCCCGCCAAGGCGCAATGACTTTGATCCCTGGTTCCAGAGCATAGTATCCAAGTTCGAATCGAACCTGATCATTGCCCTTGCCAGTGGCACCGTGGCAAACTGCGTCCGCGTGAGTTCTCCGCGCGATATCAATTTGCCGTTTTGCGATCAACGGCCGAGCAATTGACGTTCCGAGCAAATAGATGCCTTCGTAAACCGCGTTCGCGCGAAACATCGGAAAAACGTAGTCGCGCACGAATTCTTCGCGAAGATCTTCAACGAATATGTTTTCGGGTTTGATTCCAAGTAGTTCGGCTTTCCGACGCGCGGGTGCCAATTCTTCGCCCTGCCCTAAATCAGCAGTGAATGTGACCACCTCAGCTCCATAGGCCTCTTGCAACCACTTTAGAATTATTGATGTGTCAAGTCCGCCAGAGTAAGCAAGGACAACTTTCTTGGCGATTCGCGCGTTCGAGCGGGCAGCTTGTCTCATTTCATCGGCCTCGTGGAGCTAGCGAGTGTTCACCTAACGGAAGTTGACCGACCGGGCAAGACGAATACTTGGCAGGAAAGTAGTCTACTTGCTTTGAGTACCTCGCCGCTCGGCGCTCGGTGTGCGCTGAAAGTGCTCGTGATAACTCTTGGAGAAGTGCGAAGCGGATACAAATCCGCAGGCCATGGCGACGGACAAGATAGGCATGCTGGTTTGAACGAGCAGAAACCGCGCACGCTCAAGCCTGACGGTCAGATAATGCCGCGTTGGGGAGTGACCGATATACTTTGAGAACAGTCGTTCTAGCTGTCTGGTCGAAATTCCCTCGGACCGCGCCAGCTCCGAACAACTGACAGGGCTGTCGACGGTCTCTTCCATGCGTTGAACAACGGAGAGAAGTTTCGGATGGGCCACCCCAAGACGACTTCTCAAATCCATTCGCTGACGTTCGCCGCCTTCTCGCATTCGGTGATGCACGAGAACATCCGTTACTTGAGCGGCGAGCGCTGAACCTTGCTCTTGAGAGACAATTGCGAGCATCATATCGATCGCCGCAGTGCCTCCGGCGCAGGTGAATCGATTTCGGTCTATCTCGAACAATTCCTTCGAGATCTGAAGATCCGGAAAATCCGAGACAAGACTAGGATAGTCCTCCCAATGAATAGTGGCGCGATAGCCATTGAGCAGGCCGGCCTTCGCGAGTACATACGTCCCGGTGCAAACGGCCCCAAGTGAGCACCCAAACGACGCCAATCGCCTTAGAACGGAGTTCAGATCACGGTGATCGATGTGGGGAACTTCCTCGCCAGAACAAACAATTGCCGCGGACAAACGCTCCGCGGAGCGAAATGTGCCGTCAACCGAGACAGATACACCGTTCGACGCCCGTACCGGCTCCCCGTCACGCGACAAAATCCGCCAGCTAAACAGAGGTCGCCCCGCGCATCGATTAGCCAGCCGAAGTGGTTCGACAAGCGAAGTGAAAGCAATCAGCGAAAAATTCGGAACGAGCATCAGTCCAATAGAGCAGATGTCGTCGACCCGTCTCAAACGCAACGCTGGCTCGATGTCCGTTCTTGTGGTTCTCACAGCTCCAAAATCCAGCCATTTCCCACTCCGAATAATTATCTACTTGGCAAGTGGTGTCCATTTCTGATCCGTCAAAAGCGAACAATTTCTTGCAAGTAGTCGGATCTGCTCTTCATTCAGCGGGATGAGCTCGACCGGCGACTGAAGGTTGCGGGGGAGCATTTCGTTTTGGCTCCCCTTTGATCGGTCGGTAAAGTGCGACGATGGCCCTCACAATGGCAGCAAGATCGCTTCCAACGCCAACCAAACAAGGAACTAAGATCAGAACGATGACCGTTGCGGTAGCAAGACCAAACACAATTGTAATGGCGAGTGGAATGAGGAATTGAGCCTGAAGACTTGTTTCGAACACAAGAGGTGATAATCCGCCAATGGTCGTCAGAGATGTTAACAAAACTGCTCGGAGACGATCGCATGCTGCTTCTACAGCCGCGATCTCCAGCGTTTCCCCACGAGTCTCCCTCTCTGTCAGCCTACTCACCAAAACAATGGAGTCGTTAACGAGTATTCCGCTGAGGCCCAGAAGCCCAATTAAGGACGGCAACGTTAAATTATAGCCGAGAAGATAGTGGCCCAGCATCGCTCCAAGAAATCCGAATGGTATGATGGCCATTACGGCCAACGGCTTCAGATAACTTGCGAATACCCAAGCAAGAATGATGTAAATAAGCGCGAGTGCAAGAAGGGCGCCTGTCTTCAAATCGCGAAAAGCGGCGCCGCGCTCCTCGGCGCGCCCACCGTAGGCATACTCAACTTGATATTTTTCTGCCAGTGCCGGCATAACTTCCCGCTCGAGCCGGTCGACAATCTCCGCCGTCGATGAAATATCCGTATCGACGTCTGCCGTCACAGCGATCGAGCGTGCGCCGTCGCGTCTATTGACGACCGAGAACGTCTGGCGCTCACGAACGTTTACGGCATCCATGAGTGGGACCCTAGCGCCAGAATCTGTTCTCAGGTACAGATTACGCAGTGCCGCCAGCCCCCCTTCACCTTGTTCGCGCAGCACACGGACAGTGATCTCGTCGTCACCGCGCGCAAACCGCGTTGCGATGGCACCCTCAAATGCGTTTCGCACTTGCTGTCCGACCGAAGCCCCCGTGAATCCAAGTGCCGTTCCGCGAGGCTTCAATGTGAAAACAAGCTCTTGCTTGCCGTAGGGCAAATCATCCTCGATGGCACTTACGCCCGGAAATCCTGTCAGCTTCAACTTTAACTCTTCGGCAGCGCTTTTGAGCGTCTCAATTGGGCCGTTGCTGAGACGAACATCCACGTCGCGGCCTGGCGGCCCGCCACGACGGCCGAAAACCGCAACGCGTTCTACGCCTGGCAGGGCCGGAATCGCCTTGCGCCACGCTGCGAGAACAATCCGCGTGCGAATCGAGCGAGACTCGCTCGGCGTCAGTTGAGCGTTGATTTCCGCGAGATTGCTTCCTGTATTACGACCCGCTCGGCCGATAAGGCTAAAGGTTGCCTCCACAAGTCTTTTCTCGGAGCGATCGATATTGCCTTCTGACGTCGCATTCTTCTGCGCCTGCGCCAGCAGGCTTTTCTCAGCTCGGGTTAGTGCGCTTTCGATAGCGGTCACTACTTTGATCTGCTCATCGCGCGGTACGCCCGGCGAGAAGTAGATAGAAGCCATGGCGTTTTCCGACTCCAGCCTCGGAAAGAATACGAATTTAACTCGCCCACCCGCCAGCGCGCCGACGGCCAAAATCAACCCCGCAATCATGAGCGCGACACTGGCATATCGCCAAGCAAACGCTGTTCGAACAACCCGCCGGAAGGGTCCGTCTCGAAAACCGTCAAATACGCCGTCAATCGCCCGGCGAACTCTGCTTGGTCCGTTTGACCGCGGTTTGCCGTGCCGAAGGTGACCTGGAAGAATAAAGAAACATTCTACCAAACTAGCAGCGAGTGCCGCGAGAACCACCAGCGGAATAGCTCGCATGATGTCGCCGATCCGGTCGGCAATGAAGAATATAGGTAGGAAGGCCGCTGCCGTTGTTAGGGTTGCAGCAGTGACCGGAGCAAACATTCGGGTCGCACCTTGTTCAGCCGCGACATGGCGTGGAACACCTCTCTCTTCGAGTGCGGCTGTGTGTTCACCCACGACAATAGCATCATCGACAATGATACCAAGCATCATGATGAGGCCGAACATTGAAACCATGTTGACGCTTTGCCCCGTGGCCAGCATTACGGCCAGCGTTGCAAACATTGCGATCGGGATACCAGCGGCCGTCCAAAATGCAACGCGGGTATTGAGGAATATGAACAACGTCAAGAGTACGAGCGCCAATCCTTGAAGGCCGTTTTTTACAAGGATTCCGAGGCGCTGCTGCACATACTTGCCGCGCACATCGTAGACTTTGAGAACCAGCGTCTTGGGAAGCTCTCGTTGAGCCCGCTCCACGTAAGACTGCATAATCTCCATGGTCTCGATCGTGTCGGCGTTCAACGAGCGCTCGACAACAAGCTCGATCGCACGGCGGCCGCCGCTCAATCCAATCGCTCCTTCGCGCTCGAACCGCGTGTCGATATTCGCTATGTCGCGTAGATAGATCTTCTGGCCAGTTGCCAGGGATTTGACTTCGATTTCTCCAATCTCTTCTGGTGTTTTTCTTTCGCTCTTGGCACGAAGTTGACGCTCGCTAGTTCCTTCGAGAGTTCCCGCAGGTCGGTCTTGGGTATTTTCTCGTACCTTGCGCGATATGTCTTGAATGCTGAGGCCAAGTCGCCTCAGGTCAGCCTCTCGCAACTCAATCCAAATCTCTTCATCACGCAAACCTCGGATCGATACCCGATCGATTCCGGCTGCCAAAAGGCCGTCGCGCATTTTTTTTGCATAGGATTTGAGAACTTGTTCGGTAAATGGGCCCGATAGAGATATGCGCCCAATGCGGTCATAAAGAGCGGCGCGGGTGATTTTGGGCGTTTCGGCATCCTCTGGCAAAGTCGTAACACCCGCAACCGCTTGCTCGACGTCGGCCTGCGCTTTCTGCATGTCCGCTGTCGGAGAAAACTCAATAGAAATAGTGGCGTTGCCCTCACGCGCGTAGGAACGAAAATCCTCTGCGTTGTCCAAGAAGCGCAATTCGGGTTCTAGAACGTCCAATATACTTCGTTCAGCATCTTCGGCAGTCGCACCTGGCCAGGGCACCGAGACTGAGATCGTCGGAACCTCAAAATTTGGAAAGAACTGCCGATTGAGACGACTTAAACTGAACAGACCAATTAGAATCAGGGTGAGCATCATGAGGTTCGCCGCAGTACTATGGCGCGCGAAGACTCCTATCCATCCAGTTGAAGCGTGAAGGTCGCCGTAATGGTCGCCATTTTGGCTATGCGTGAGCCGGAGACTCATGCGTTTACCGCTCTCTTACTAGGAGTCCATCGCCTGGACGCGCCAAGCGAGTAACCAGAACCCGTTCCCCAGAAACAATATCGCCCTCGATCAAAAGATCGCTGCCGCTCGTGCCAACAACCGCTATTTTGCGGGACTGCAAGCGCCCGTCGACTATCACATAGGCTGTCTC
>JBPCWA010000509.1:0-2678 GCA_051009975.1 Hyphomicrobiaceae bacterium | reverse complement strand
CTGGGTTAAGGGTGCGTAGGAACCGCAGATGGTTCAAGCTCGCCCAACCGACTGTCGTATCATTCCCCTCCGCACGATAGACACGCAGCCATTGGCCAATCGTGTCCATCCCGTACACCGAATTGTTTCTTTGGAGGACGCCCGTAGAACGGCATGCTGTAGACGGCGGCTGATTAGCCCTGCACGTCCGTACATTGAGAGTCTTTGCCGTCACCCGATAGAGTGTAAGCTGGTTAGAATTTCGATCGAATGCCGCCTGCGCGGCGACATTGGCTCCTGTCGCGTCAACCAAGATTGCTAGCGCAACCGCCGCGAGCGACAACGGCACGAGTTTTGACCACTTCATTGGGAATTTCCTTTCATTATACGCTACCAAATACACTACCAATAAGGGCTGCGAATACGTTCGCGATCCTGCAGAGCTTGAGGCTTGTTATTCAGACTTGGATGTCCCGTCCAACATGAGTGCATGCTGCCTGCCCGGCTGTTGCAACTACGAAAATTCGCCGCAAACGACCTTAACCAGTTAGGACTGGGCCGTATATCCGCAATTTGAACATAATTTTAAATTTTGTCAATTTTGAATGACTTATCAGTCAAGTTTCAACCAAAATATGAATATATAATCTTTAAAAACCCAGGTGCCTGCCACTTCGCCGCCGTTGATCATATCATTGCCGGCACCACCCCAGATGGCATCGCCATGCTACATCACCATCAGATATCGTTCCGCGATGCTCGGGTCGTTCTCGAATTCGGCTGTTGTCCCGCCAAACACAATGTGGCCTCGATCAATGACATAAATTCGATCTGCCGTTTGATGCACCAGATGCAACTGCTGTTCTGAGATCAACATCGAAACGCCAAGCGATTTCAATTGCTCAATCGCACCGACAACATCTTGAGTGACGAGCGGCGCAAGGCCCTCATGTGGTTCATCGAGCAGCAGGAGTTGCGGGTTCGTCAACAGTGAGCGGGCGATCGTCAGCATTTGTTGCTGGCCGCCACTGAGATTACCGGCCAGGCGGGTGCGGAACTCGCGCAGCGGCGGGAATAGATCGTAGACCTTCTCGACAGTCCAATAGCTTGCGTCCTCGGGAGCGAATGATTTCGGGACGTTGAGATTTTCGGCAATCGTCAAGTTGGCAAATACGCGGCGGTCTTCCGGTACATAGGCGATGCCTTTGCGCACGATCAGATGAGATTGCAATCCGGTGATGTCCTCACCGTTAAATTGGACCTTGCCTCCTGTCGTCTGAATAATGTCGCCAACGATGCTGCGCATGGTGCTCGTCTTGCCCGCACCGTTGCGCCCGACAATACAAACAACTTCGCTTTGACCAACCTCAAGATCTATACCATGCAAAGTCTGGGCATGACCGTAGGCAGCGCCAACTTGTTCAAGGACCAACATCAGCCGTGACCGCTCCCGAGATAGACGTCCTGGACTTCCTTGTTGTTGGCGATCTCGTCAGGCGTGCCCTCGGCAAGCACGCCTCCGAGCGCCATAACGGAGATGTATTCCGCCGCTTTGAACACCACATCGATGTCGTGTTCGACGAATAGCAAGGATAGGTGTCGCTTGCGCGCTTCTTCAAGCATGAGATCGATCAGCTCGTGGCGTTCCTGGATCGCCATGCCCGCTGTTGGTTCATCAAGCAGAAGAACCGTCGGCTTCGTTGCCAGCACCATGCCGAATTCGAGGCGCTTGCGGTCACCGTGAGAAATATTGTCGACGACCTGATCGGCAATGCCATCAAGACGGATCGTCGTCAGATCCTGCATCACGGCATCATGCATCGCGCGCAGACGGGCTGGATTGAGGCTCAGCCAGCTGCCAGACACCGCATTGTGTGCGCAGAGCATGTTGTCAAACACACTCATCCGGCGAAACGTGCTCGAGATCTGATACGTTCGCCCGACACCGAATTTTGCAACCTGATGTGGATACTGGCGATGCAGACGTTTGCGGCCGATTTCGACGATGCCGCCGTCGGCAACGAGTTGACCTGAGAGGACATTGATCAGCGTCGTCTTGCCGGCACCGTTGGGACCAATAACGGCGCGGATCTGCCCCTGCGGGACCACGAGATCGACGTCGTCAATCGCAACGAAATCGCCGAACGTTTTGCGCAGCTGATGGACATAGAGCGCCGGCGCTGTCTCGGGGACCTCGTTTGATGTCTGAGCTTCACTCACCGCCGCGGTCATTTTCTGCCACCTTTGAACCGATCGACCAATCCCGCGATGCCGGAAGGTGAAGCGATGACAACCAGGATCAAAATGATGCCGACAACAAGTTGCCAATACTGAAAATAATGCGCGATCAGGTTATCGAGAAGCTTGTAAACGATCGCGCCGTAGATGCCGGCGCCGAAACTATAAAGGCCGCCAAGAACGACCATCACCAGGCCATCGACCGTAATCAGCACGCCGACATAATCGGGAAAGACGTTGCCGTGAAAAATGCCGAACAGCGTGCCAGCGATGCCGGAGAAAAATGCCGAAATGACGAACGCGATGAGCTGCACCTGCTTGCGGCCATGACCGAGCGCACCAGCCCGCAGCGAATTCTCCCCAACCGCACGGATTGTCAGACCAAGTGGTGAGTGGATGATGCGCCACAGCGCCAGGATCGCAGCCGTTACCACGAGCAGCACGATGATCCCGAACTGATA
>JBPCWA010000508.1:0-12994 GCA_051009975.1 Hyphomicrobiaceae bacterium | reverse complement strand
ATGACCACACTGAAGCTAGACCGCCGCAACGGACTAGACAACTACTTCCTCACTTACGCTGGCCAGGAGGTTTCACAGTTCAATCGTGTCGAACATCCAGATGAAGTTACCGAACTATTGCTAGTGGAGCTTGCGAACCCCGTCGAGGTTACCTTCGACTTCGACAACCGGCGTGTCGGGGGCAACGGCGTGTTCGCCGAGCTAACCGAAAAGCAGACAAGCGACATCCAGTGGCAAATCGATCGCATTGATCGAGGACACAGGCACTGATGGGCGTCAACGAGTGTGCAGAGAAGAACCATCAAAAGTACAGATACTGCATCAATTAAGTTCCTGCAAAAGCGTTAGCACATCACAAAGATCAACAGACGTTTAGCCAGTCTCGATACCCAATCCGACGCGAGTGCTTACTCCGAGACGAAGCGCAATCATGACCGGCCAGCATCCGACGCGCACCGGACTACTCACTGTAGTTTGGCCAGGGCAGACCGATGGCCTGCCTCCAACGGAGTCAGTCCGCGCCGTGGCCCGCCAGATCGCACTCTGTGGCAAGCGCCTGGCGTATCTGTTTGCTGTTGGTGAACCGAGTAGATCCAACTGGTGGAATTCACGAAACTAAATTTCTAAACTGCAGTGACAGAACGACGCTTGTAGTAATGTGTGTGTCTCAGGGAACAGCTACTCCCGACACGTACTGCCAAAGTTGCTTTTGTTGGCAACGACCAACAGACAGAACTTAAGGAAAGATCATGACCTACAGTCAAAGCGTCGTAACCCTGGTCGCAGCAGCGGCAGTCGTCGTTGGGATCGTCGTAACTTCGGTCCACGCGAACACCGGCAAAACCGATGTCGCCGGAATAAGCGGCGAAGTAATCACGACCGTTATAGACGCGGGCACAACAAACCAAATGATATCGCAGTCTAAGAGTGACGGAACGAGCAAGATTGTCGTTACGGTCGGCGAGGCCGTCCATCCAACGGTCGAGCAGTCGGTTGGCATCTGATTGAGACCAGTTAGAGGAATTTCAAATGCAGTCGAAAGATCTTGAAGCGTTTCGCAATGTGCCGTTCCTAGTGTGGGTGAAAGACGACAATTGGCGTTACATTTGGGGAAATGGCGCCATCGATGAACTCGCTGGCGAAAGGGTTGTCGGCAAGAAGGATAGTGAGTTAGCCTGGAAGGCTCATGCAGAAGCTTTGGTCAAAAACGACGAGGAAGTACTGACGTCGGGAAGGCCACACTTCATGCACGAGCGTGTCGATCACTCTGAGCACGGCAAGGCGTCACTGAACGTTTGCAAATGGGTCGATGAATTTAATGGGCAGAGCCGCGTGTTTGGAATTTCATTCATAATTCCTGATTGAGCCTACCCGCTCCTCAATGCAGACGGTTCCTGATCAGGCTTGGTTGATTGGAACCGCCTGTTGATTGCTTCAGTCATAGGCCCGGCGCCAGTCAGCAGCGTAGTGTTGCCAGTCTAGACACCTCTGAAGCGACAAATTTCGATCCCCAAAAAACAGGAAAGTTATGCCAGATACAATCTCCCCCCCACACGTTAATGTGTAGTTACTTTTGACGGGGCCACCGTAGTCGCAGCCAAAGGAATGCCCCAACTGCCAAAGGTTGAGCCGGCACCGTGCGCCACTGGATTGCATTGTAGGCGCCTATTTCCAGTGCGACGACATTCATAAACGCCTCCATAGTCGCGAACATACCGACGCCGAGTGTCGTCGTCGGTATGGGTATGAATGACTTGTCGTTTTGCGTGCTTGCGATGAGATAGAAAGTTCATCTGGATTCAGCCCGTTGGAACATTCTGCTGAATGCCGAAATACCCCTTCCACGGATCCGACTTAAGTGATGAAAGTCTCCGGCGGGCGCGTTCAAGATCATAGTCACTGGCAGATCGGGCACGGGAAAGCTCTGCCCATCGAATGGGCATAGCAACGGTACCGCCGGTTTTCGCACGCGGCGACCAAGGCGCTATGGCCGTTGCGCCTCCCTTGTTGCGTAGCCAGTCGATATAGATTTTACCTCGGCGTTTCGCTTTGGAGGATGTCGCCACGAACCGATGGGGTTCGGCGCGGGCCAGTCGGCGCGCAATCATCTCGGCGAAGCCCGAAACTGACTTGATATCGCGCGTCTCGTCAAGTGGTACGACTACGTGTATGCCCTTACCGCCTGTCAGCAGACAATAGCTTTTGAGCGCCGCAGCATCGAGGACATCGCGCACCAATTCCGCGCTGTTCCGAACCGCGCTGAATGGGAGATCGTCGCCAGGGTCGAGATCAAACACGAGCCGATCGGGATATTCCGGGGTCTCGATCCTCGTCTGCCAGATGTGAAACTCGATGACGGAAAACTGTGCCGCAGCTGACAGGCCTTCGCGATCAGCGATCGAAATGTAATGCTTTGCTGCCGACGTTTTGAAACGGCGAATGGCGGCCGGCATGCCGCGTGTGGAGTGGCGTTGATAGAAGGCGCGTGTTAGGTCACCATCCGGCGCCCGAACGAGGCTCACGAACCGCTCCGTGAGTTCGGACAGAAGCGGATCTGCGACAGCCTGCAAATAGGCATCCAGGTCGGACTTCGTATAACCCTTGTCGGGAAAGAGCAAACGCTGGGGATTGGTGAGTTTTATGTGCTTTCGTCGCGCAGGCTTCGCAATCGATACAAGCTTTATGTAGCGCGGATGACGCAGGCGGCCCGATACCGTGACATCGGCGTAAGCCACTTTCACGTAATATCGCAGATTTACCCATCGAATGCTTGCCGGCAATGACTTCGGCACAGGATCAATGGTTGGCCTGCGGGTTTCCGCATCACTGAGAAGAGTAAGAATTTTAGCCGCCTCTCGATCCGAGAACCCGGTTCCGACCCGGCCGCGATAAACGCATTCCTGGCCATCGAACGACCCTAGTAGCAGCGCGCCGAGCGCACGTACGCCTGACTTGGTATATCCGACGACTACGAACACACCTCGACGCTCCCCTTTGATCTTGAGCCAGTGTCGGTTGCGGCCAGATTGCCATGGACGATCGAGGTGTTTCGACAGTATGCCTTCACCGCCGTTAGCGGTAACGGCATCAAAGAATGCGCGACCATCGTCCAGGATATGATCACAATATTTAACTGGTGGTCTCGCAGTCGAAAGCAACGCCCTGAGCTCGCCCTTACGGATCTCCAGCTGCTTCGCGCGCAGATCGCGATCATCGATCCGCAAGCAATCGAACACGACAAACACAACGCGCCGAGAGCCGGACTTGAGGTCCTTTTGCAGCGCCTGGAAGTCGCTGACACCCTTCCCGTCGAAGACGACGATCTCCCCGTCCAAGATGACGCGTGATCGCGGTAAATTTCTAACCGATTGGGCAATTGCCGGGAGGTTAGATGTTAGATCTTTGCCGTTACGAGTGCACAGGCACACCTGCTCGCCGTCCTTGATAGCCTGCAAGCGATAGCCATCGTACTTGATCTCGTGAATCCAGCGCGGTCCGCTGGGTGGAGCATCAGTGAGTCTAGCCAGTTGCGGTTCAATAAACTTCGGCGGTCCGGGACGTTTCGAATGTAACGGGCCAACGGAGCCCAACCAAACATCTGAAGGCTCAAACGATGATGTGGCCGCAGCGTCCTTTTCCTTGATCAAGAGCCAGTTTTCCTCCCGAGCTTTTTTGTCCAACCGAACGAGTGCAAATCCAGCATTGATTCGTTCGCCGTCCAGCCAGAATTTCAAATGTCCGTCCTCTAGGTTCTCGCATGGATGAGTCTGCTGTAGTGGAGCCCACGTGCCCCGGTCCCAGATCTCCACTAGGCCGGCACCATATTGCTTCTCGGGTATCTGGCCCTCAAAATCGCTATAATCGAGCGGATGGTTCTCCGTTCGAACGGCCAGGCGCTTTTGACTGGGATCGAGTGAGAGCCCCTTGGGCACGGCCCAACTTACAAGGACGCCCTCGAATTCCAATCGCAGGTCAAAGTGAAGACGGCGGGCGTGGTGCTTCTGGATGACAAACCGCCGGCCCAGCCGTTTGCGTTTGCCGGGTGGCGGCTCCGGCGTTCGGCCAAAGTCTCGCTTGGCCGCATAGTCGTCCAGGCTGTCAACTTTGGGCGACATCTATGGTATCGTGCCCCGGCTAGCGGCTAGCTGGCGCCCTTGCGTGTTATCTTTCCGCGTTTCGCACCACTTGCCTGTTGCGTTCTCGCCTTGCGCGGTTTGGCTTCCTTTTCCCCAACGCTTTTTTTCAGCGCCTCCATAAGGTCTATGATTTCGGCGGAGCGTGGGAGATCGCTGTCGGCCGTGGACACCACTGAGCCACCTTTGGTCTTACTCTGGACTAGGTCCTGCAATGCTTTACCATAGCGATTGGAAAAGGCCGTCGGATCAAAGGGAGCCGTTTTGCGGCTCATCAACTCTGTTGCGAGCGCCACCAGTTCCTTGTCAGGTGTCTTGGTCGAGATCTCATTGTAAAATGCCTCGGCAGCACGCAGCTCGTCGCTGTATCTGAGTATCTCCATCAACAAACCCTTGCCGTCCATAATTGGGCTGACGGCGACGAGATACTCTCGGCCGCGCATCGTGACCTGGCCTAGACCAACCTTGTTGCCGGCAGTTAAAGCCTTCGCGATTACAACATATCCGTCCATCGACGGTTCATCAGCTGGCAGCATATAATAGGGCCGCTCGAAGTAGCGCGCATCGATCTCATCGGCATCGACGAACTGAACAAGATCGAGAGATTTTTCACTAGGTAATTGAAGCGCCTTGATCTCGTCGGGCTCGATTAGGACGTAAGTATCGTCCTCAACCTCGTAACCCTTGACGATGTCGCTGGATTCCACTGGGCCGATACCAGGTACGACTTTTTCATATTTGATGCGCCGCCCGCTCGGCTTGTGGATCTGTCGGAACGAAATGTCCGAACCGCTATCCACCGCCGAGTAAATCTCGATGTTGATCGTCACAAGCGAGAGCCGTAGGTACCCTTTCCAATATACGCGGGAAACAATTGGCATGATTCAGCTTCAAACCTCGACACAAGATATTGCTGGACAGACTCAGCTTAACACAACATCTTGTGTCAGCGCAAAAGACATGAGGACATTGGTCGCTGGTGATTGAGCGCTCTTGCAGCTCAGCGCCTGTTCTATGAGGTGGGCGACTTCTAGCGACGCCTTGCCAGGCAAGGCCAGGCCAGGCCAGCATTACCGGCTTAAGCCTTGGCCAGAGTGCAATGCCTTCGCCGCCAAGTTCTGGGACGAGCGCAGCCGATCGATCCTGCCCAATCGGACAGGCGCGGCTTTAGCTGCAGCAACACTCGCTATTTTGGGTGATCTGCAGGCGACCCAACAGCGTGGCAGCTTAGCCTTACCGACGCATGACGGCCGCCCACAAAATCACTCTGACTATCTCGTCTCACGTAGGTCCCTTATGTCCCAAGCGAGTAGTGAAGATCATCCCAAGATAAGTTGACGAGTGATCTCGTCTCAGCAGCTGCAGTGTCGTGTCGCGAATTTGGTCGAGTTGCTCGAGATTATCGGGCCGGAAGTCTTTCGGAAGCACGATCTCGGTTATCACGACTCGTGTGCGCCCCGGCTGGACAACCCGGACACTCCTAGCTTTGACAGGCAGATCGGTGGTCCCCGCCTCAATCGCACTCCGGACCTTGGCAACCGTCTTGGTATCGGCGGCGCGACCCAGCAATTCCATTAAGGACTGCCATGCCATTCGCACGGGAACACAAATCGTTATGGTGGCGACAACAACGACAAGTGTTGGGTCGATATAGGGAGCAAGGTAACTCATGGGCGTTCCTTGAATGAGGAACACCATCATGAATGCACAAAGCACGGTCGAAGAGATCGCCGCGTTCACAATCCAATTCTGAGCATCCGCTTCGATGAGCGGGCTGCCTGTTCGTTTTGCGCCGTCACGCATGTAAATGGCAACACCCCAGCAAGTCAGCGCAGCCAGTGAGCCGTACAGCATTGCCGGTCCTGCGGCGATCGGACTACCGCCGGTGAGTAAAGCCTCTATTGCCCCCAGTAGGGCCATCGCAGTTACGCCGAGAACCAGTAGTCCCTTCGTGCCGTTTACCAGTGGTTCGAAGTAGGCATATCCATGGGGGAATTCCTGATCATCATCGCGCTCCAAAAGTCGTGAGACGCGTATCGTAAATATGCCAGATACAAAGTATGTCAGATTGAACAGCCCATCGAGCAGGATCGCTTGGGATTGAGCCAGATAGGCAAATATGACACCCAACACTCCAATAGCCGCGTTTGCGATCGTCGCAATCAACAAGTAGCGTCGCTCAACGCTTCCACTCTCTGGGACATCCACCATTCCGCTCACTCCACCAGGTCGCATACGGCACAAAAGGAGTTCTGCGGCAGTTTACCCCGCCCTCTTTCTCGCACAACATCCGCAGAATTCGTTTTTGCATCAATTGCAGACAAATGTACGCGGCAAGCCAGTCGGTAGCGTCTTGCTCACGTCCAGGTATTGGCATCACCCGCAACTTGCTGCGCCTTACTAATGGCCACTTTTTCTGGTCCGATCTTGTTTTGGAATCGGTCCCGACGTGCACTTGGTGAAGTGGGATCCCAGATCGCCGCGATGAGCTTTTCGCTGGCTTCTCAATTGTAGACTGTGGGCTGAAACGAAATGCATTCTTTCGGTCGATTGATATTCATAGCACTTTGCACCATCTCCGTCTGTGCCCTGGGATACTCGGCCATCCAGGAATTCACCCGATCCGACGACAAGCCTGCTTTCATTGCCGTCGATGGCGATACCGTGCGGGTTAAACAGGAACAACGCTCTCTCAACACGCGGCTTCGCGCGGTTGGCTATGACACACCGGAGATCTATTCGGCAAAGTGTGAGCTTGAACGAAGAATAGGCATCAAGATTAGAAGACGCATTCAAAAAGCAATCGACGCAGGCACCTTCACAGCTGAAACGACGGGAAAACAGGGCGCCTTTGGGCGTACTCTTGCCGTCTTCAAAATCGAGGGCCGGGACGTCGGGAAGGAGCTTATCGCAGAAGGGCTTGCGGTTCGGTATGTTCCCGGCTTGAAACCTGACTGGTGCCAAATTCTGATCTCGAAGACGGACCAGTAGCCGAATTCCTCCGCCTCTCGATGACAAGAATTGCTTGCCTTGTCACAATCCGGCACTTACAACCCGGGCAACCAATTTCTTGTTGTGCTTTCGCGCGTGCAACCAGAATAATACCTAGTAGCCAGCCCCTGATCATGGCCCTGTTTGAGCCGCTGATTGAACTTTAGCGGCAGCGAGGCACATCCGCCGGGTGGCGCAGATCAAGGCGCTCATCACGCGGGCGCACACGTCAGAGATACTGAGGGAGATATCACTCGCTGACATTGACTGGATGACATCAGGACGAGAGGACATTGGCACTAGATGACATTGGCACTAGATGACATTGGAGGTTGGACACAGTGCCTCAGGCATCATCCCGTGACAGCGCTTGGCAAAGACAATGGACCCCGCCTCCACCCAGCGTGAACATTGACATGTCGGGATCGTAGACCTCGAAACCAGCAGCGCGCATTTTGTCATTAAGATCATCTGCTCCCTTCATCGACAATATTTTGTCGTTGCCAAGGGCGACAAGATTAACCCCAAGATTCTTGGCTTCGCGGTAGCTCACGTCAATAAAGTCAAATCCCCAACTTCTGAGCTTCTCAACAATCCAGTCTTCAAGAGCATCAAGGCAGGCAACCACCAATTTCGGTGCCAGCGGCACTAAAAGCCCATCCATATGAACAAACTCTCGCGAAATCGGTACTGTCACCGCATCCCAACCTTCTTTGAGGACGAAGCCTGCCACCTGCTCAGCCCCCTCTTTTTCGGAGCGCTCGCCGCAATAGCCTATCAAAACCTTCCCAGGTTCAAGAATGACGAAGTCGCCGCCCTCAAAATGTCCAGCTGTCGCGAATTTCCAGATCGGTATGTGGTTCTCCTGATAAAACCTGATCGCTGTTACGTAATCCGCCCGCCGACACCTAAGTTGCATATGGCAAACAAGCGCGCCCCATGGCGTCATGGCACTTGAGTCTCGCGCAAAAAAGTTGCGGTGCAGTACTGGATCCGCGTCAAGATAGTGGCAATTGACGCCGTTTTGCTCATATATAGCAACCATCTCGGCATGCTGTCGCATTGCCGTTTGAAGATCGAAGCTCACCCCTGTCATGTGCGCATTGGCAAGTGTGCGACCTATGAGCGGCCCAGCCTCAACCCAACGATAGTATTCGGGTTTTCCAAGAAGAACATCGTGCAACTGCGCGTAGTCATTGTTGATGCCCCACTTTTTTAGGGGTGCCGAAGCGTATCCTTGCATGGTTTCTTGCTCACTTTTACTGCCATGCCAAACTGTGGTCTGAAATCAAGAATGCACCGAGCTGCTCCCAAGGCAGAGCGCGGACTATAATTGCGGCACGCGCCAATAGACCCTACCCACCCTTGAGAGTCTCAATAGGTTTGCCGCGAAAAGAAAAAATGAGCAAGTATAAGTGGTTTTGTTGGCAACAGCTCAGAACCTGCATATGGTGGGCTCTGCAAGCCGAGAACCCTACGCGACGGCCCACAATATCGGCCGACTAGACGATAGGGCAATGACCTGGAAGGCGAGCAAAACACGCGAAGTGGCAGCAACGATCAGTGTTGCTGCGTCGCAACCACAATGAGGTTGTCAATCCGGCAGAGTTCTGGGCACAGCCGAAATCACAAGGAGACGAAGTGTGATGAAGAGAGTTCTTGGCATAGCGGCTGCCGCCGGCCTTGCGCTAGGAAGTTCAACAGCGGCAATGGCTGCCGATGTAGTGATCGGCGTGCCAAACTGGCCATCCGTCAAAGTGACCGCCCATGTTCTAAAGGTTGTCCTGGAAGACAATCTGGGTCTCACCGTGGAGCTACAAAACGGCACTAATCCGATCGTCTTCGAGGCGATGGATTCGGGCGCCATGCACGTCCATCCCGAGGTCTGGCTGCCAAATCAGAGCAACCTCAATAACAAATTCGTGCAAACTAAGAAGACAGTCCGCATGAACCCGAACGGCGTTTCGGGCGATCAAGCAATGTGTGTCACAGAAGGTACCGCTGAGCGCACGGGTATTGAGAATTTGTCCGATCTCACCGACCCGGACATGGCCAAAAAGTTCGATACGGATGGTGACGGGAAGGGCGAGATTTGGATTGGTGCTGCAGGCTGGGCGTCGACCAACGTTGAGAAAATCCGCGCCAAGTCTTACGGCTATGCTGAGACGATGAAGCTCAAAGAAATGGACGAAACACTCGCCCTTGCCGAAGTCGACAACGCTGTGGCCCAGAACAAGAACATTGTCTTTTTCTGCTATACACCGCACCACATGTTTGCACTTCACAAGCTTGTCATACTTAAAGAGCCGGCATACGACGCCGCAAAATGGAACGTGATCCAACCAACTGACGATCCCCAGTGGCTCGAAAAGTCGTCCGCACCGGTTGCATGGAACACAGCCAAACTGCACATCCATTACGCATCAGAACTTGAGAAGAAGCAGCCGGCCGCAGCGGAGCTATTGTCCAAGGTAAAGTTGGATACGGACGCAGTTTCGGCAATGACGTATGCCCTTGTAGTCAAGAAGGAAGACCCCGCGGCATTTGCCAAAACCTGGGTCGCCGACAACAGCAAGCTCGTCGATTCGTGGCTAAAATGACGGTTCGCGAACGTTGAATACAAGCAGAGCAAGAGCCATCGGACAATTTGGTTAGTCCAAACCGGGGGACCGAAATCATGCGGTCAATGCCCCAAGCAATTGCGGCGGCCGGCATCAGGCCGTCGCGGTTACTTTGTTCCAGGAAGAGGATCAGGCTTTGAGCGAAAGCGTCATTGCACTCGACGGCGTCTGGAAAATCTTTGGTGGCCGCGCCGAACAAGCAATGCAGGCGATTAAGGATCAGGGTCTTGGCAAGCCCGAGGTCCTGTCCGAGTTCGGTTGCGTCGTGGGCATCGCAGATTGCTCCTTTGAGGTAGAACGTGGCGAGATTTTTTGTGTCATGGGGCTGTCGGGTTCCGGCAAGTCAACCATGGTCCGCCACCTCAATCGTCTGATCGAGCCGACCGCAGGTCGAATCACCGTTCTCGGACGCGATATGCTAGCACTCGACGACAACGAGTTGAGAGAAATGCGCGCCAGGCACCTTGGCATGGTGTTTCAGCACATGGCGCTATTGCCGCATCGGACGGTGCGCGACAACGTGGGCTTTCCCTTGCAAGTACGTGGCGAGCCGCCGGCGCGGCGTTGGGAAGTGTCTCAACGGTGTCTTTCGATGGTCAATCTTGATGGCTACGAGGACCGCTTTCCGCGTGAACTTTCTGGAGGTATGCAGCAGCGTGTTGGTCTGGCTCGGGCGCTTGCATCCGACCCGGAGGTTCTCCTCATGGACGAACCGTTTTCAGCTCTAGATCCTTTGATACGTCGCCAGCTCCAGGATCAATTTATGGAGCTCTCCTCTGAACTGCACAAGACCACAGTTTTTATTACTCATGACCTCGATGAGGCAATACGGATCGGCAACCGGATTGCGATAATGAAGGACGGGCGAATCGTCCAGATTGGAACGCCGGAGGATATTGTGACCAAACCCGCGGACGACTACGTGCGCGACTTCGTCGAAGGCATATCTAAGCTGAAACTGGTTTTTGCCCATTCCATCATGACGCCGATCGACGATTATCCACGAGCCGACGGCGTAGACTTGTCCAATTGGCCCCGAACTTCGCACGGCACAGATCTGGACCAATTAATTGACATAGCAACGACATCGGATGACCCAATCGTCATCCAAGACGATGAAGGTCATAACGTCGGCATCATCGACAAAACGACCCTCCTCCATGGAATCCAGGGTGGCAAGGCATGACTGACACAGGGCTCGAACTCGGTCCACGTACGGGAAAGCTATCAGTCGACGAATTCGTCGGGCACAATGGCGACTACTATTCTGCCCAATTTGCCAAGATCCAAGGGTCCACCGGTTTTGCGTGGACCTGGAACTGGATGGCTGCGATTTTTGGACCGCTGTGGGGAGCACTGCGTGGACTATGGGGGTTCTTCTGGACTTTCCTGGTTTTAGAGCTCTTTGCCATTGTCCAAATTGGTCGCGGCCTGTGGGGTGAACTAGGTGCCGATCAAATCGCACGTTACGAGCGCTTGGCAGCAAACATTGCCAAGCGCGAGCAACAGGCAAAGGAAGCACTCGCGGTCGGCGATCAAGAAACCGCAGAAACTGCACTCAAGGTCGCTGGCAACCTGAAACGAGTCGCCGCCCAAGCCAAGGAACAGGCGGAGTTGGCGGCCACTGAAGCGACAACCATTTTGCTCGTAGGTCTCGGCCTATTACTGCTCGTCAAGGTTATAGAGGGCCTCTATGCAAACGTCGCGTACGAAAAACAGTACCTCAGATGGCGTGCAGTACCAGAAACTAACTCCGGTGTGAATTGGGCCAGCGCATTGTTTGGCGGTATTCTTCTTATCGCGATCTGGCCACTCACGCTTTTCCGCTTTACCATCGCTGATCCCGATAGTGTTCTGGCGAAGCTGACAAATGGCCTATTCGGAGATCAAATTCCAATTACCGAATTTCCGATCAAAAAGGAATATTTTGCGCCAATCGCAAAATGGCTCGATGGCGGATTCGATTGGTTGGCTCTCAATTTTGGCCATGTCTTCGAAGGAGTGACCCGAGCGATTCGCACCGTTCTTGATGGCCTAGAAATTCTACTTATCGAGACGCCATGGCCAGTTGTCATGGTAGTTATAGTGGTCATGGCTTATCGTCTCGCCGGGCCACGCGTTGCTATATTCACGGCGGCCTCGATTGCCTACCTAGCGATGATGGGACTGTGGCAAATCTCAATGATTACGGTGGCCTTGATTGGCGCCGGCGCATTCTTGTGCATCCTGTTTGGTATTCCGCTCGGCATCTGGTTTGGCAAGAGCCGCAGAGCCTATACCATTGCTGAGCCAGTTCTGGATTTTATGCAGACTATGCCTGCATTTGTCTATCTAATCCCTATTATCGCGTTCTTCGGCACCGGCAAGCCACCGGGAGTGCTCGCCACCATTATCTTTGCGATGCCGCCTGTTATTCGCTTAACCGCACTCGGCATGCGTGGCGTCCCCGAGTCAACCAAAGAAGCTGCTATCGCCTTTGGGTGTTCAAAATGGCAGCTGCTGCGCAATGTTGAGATTCCACTCGCGATGCCATCAATCATGACTGGCATTAATCAGACTATTTTGATGAGTTTGTCGATGGTAGTCATCGCATCTCTTATCGGCGCAGAAGGTCTGGGTGCTCTTATCCTCGAAGCGCTCCAGTACGCCGCCAAAGGCCAGGGCTTGCTCGGCGGACTTGCCATATTGTTCTGCGCAATGGTGATTGACAGGATCGCACAAGGTATGTATCGCCGACGCTCGGGCGGCGCGTGAGAAAAAGAACCTGCCATCACCGCCGGTTGGTGCTGATGGCTCCTCTCCCGGAGCGCCTTCGCTACCTCAAGTCGCCGGAATTTACCGGCGGCATCGCGCATGTTGGGCCGACGATCGGGCCAACGCCTTAGCTATGCAAAGACGTCGGCTCGGCCGAAATATGATTTGAGCCGATACGTCAATTGGGCCGATACATTGCTAGCCGGCAAAGCCATCTGCGACGAGGGACATGATCTCAAAGAGGATCGTGGATGCAACCATCGAGGTTATATTATTTGACTGATCTTTGGTCGGCATCAGGCAGACGACGTCACCTCCAATAATCGTTTTGCCCCGCGTGCAATGCAGCAACTGGTTCGCTGCATCAATCGAAAATCCGCACGCTCCTGGCTCGAGGTTTGAAACAGCCGGAGCAATTGTTGGGTCCAAACTGTCAAGATCAAATGTGATATAGACAGGTCCATCACCTAACCTATCGCGAACAATCTGACAGGC
>JBPCWA010000507.1:0-4286 GCA_051009975.1 Hyphomicrobiaceae bacterium | reverse complement strand
CTTTATACGTGGGCCCTTCGCTGGATCTCTCCCGTAAGCGTGGCAGTTTTCGCGACGCTCACTCCAATTTCAGCGGTGATCCTTGCAAATGTGATTTTAGGAGAAGCACTAACGGTTTGGCTTATCTTAGGTCTGGCCTTGGTCATTGCCGCGATATTTGTTGCCAACGTACCAACCTCTGTTGGGCGAAAGGGACCGCATTAAACTCAACCGTCGCAGTCATCATTGTTTTGTCAGAAATCCACTGCGGCTCAGTCGTTTCCGGAAGTCGTTCGTGTCTCCTTTACCGCCGAAAGTAGGCATTAGCGTATGCGTCTAGGGTAACTGCTTGACTATCAGCGACAGACTTTAGTCTGTGCATCTAGGGCGTCTGCCAAGTGTCATTAGTGGCGCGATAGCCGGATTGCCGCGCCGGGCGTAGAATCCGCGATTTCCATCGCGCCCACGCGACGGTCAACCTAGAGTTCGACAGCAGATCCGGCGCGGCTTCTTCACAGCACTGAAGTCCAGCTTTGGCTTTCGCCTGCAAATCTTCATATTTGTAGTCTCGACTAGCTGTGGAAGTAGGCTTGCGCCTTTGTGGGAGAGGTATGTTTGTAACGCTAGCTCGTCTTGATAGACGGTTCACAACATGCCGCGCGGGGAAGATGCTGCTGGTTTTGAGCCTAGTTGCGATGATCTTTGCCGACTTTTACTTTCAAGCGGCGCATGCGTGCCTTGCCGATCGCCATAACGATATCAGTGCACACGATGCAATCGACCGCACTGGGTTCTCTTACGGGACGGCGGGTATTCTCGCCGATCCAGCTGATGAAAATGAACGCTCAGCATTGAATGAAGTGTTTTGTGACGCTGCGCATTGCGTCGTCTTCGTTGCACCAATGATCACGGCTGTACTCGCTCCGCTCAAACGCACCGCGAAACCCACGCTTGCTGTCCCAAACATTTCTTCGTTGCCGCCTCCTCTCCTTGAGCGACCACCCAGAGCCTCCGTCTGACGCTAAGCAGCGGCCGATGTTCGTCGGCCGCAGAAGACTGCTGACGGTGGAGACCTCTATGAATCCGAAAACCACTTCCCGCATCGCGGGCACCCTCTTCATATATGCTAGCGTCTTCGGTTTTCACGATGCGATTGCTAGCCCCGGCCATGAGCACGGGCACGCTAATGCCGCGACGTCGACCGCCCCGGCAAGTCCACGCGTCACGGCTATCTCCGAGAACTACGAATTCGTTGGTATTCTCAAGAATGGACGCCTGACGGTCTATCTCGACCGATTGATCGACACCTCGCCGGTGACCGATGCGCGCATCGAGTTGACAATTGATGGTGAGACGGGCCTGGCTGAACCACAAGCGAACGGCACATATCTATTCAAAGCCCCTACTCTGCTGAAGCATGGCAATAAGGAGGTCATTATCTCCATTGCCGACGGTGCAAAAAGCGACCTTCTGGTTGGAACACTGAAAGACGCCTTTGCAGAACACCGCCAAGTAGAAACAGACAAGTTTGGTCATAATCACGCGCTTCACCATCCCGAGGCGATAGCCACAAACGTGCAAGACGAATCTCGGAAGGATCAACACGATGCGTCGCCAAGACAGGATGCACATGAGCATTCGCGTGTCGGCGGTGACTTTTCCGTCTTCGTCGCCATGCTGCCGAAGCCCTGGCTTCTGACCTTTCTTGGACTTGTCATTGGCATCTTGATTGGAAAGTTTGCGAGACGACGCGCTGGTATCCTTGCAAGTCTTACTTTTCTGGTTGCCCTAATCGGTGCGGGCGCAGCTTGGGCAGGTCCTGGTCACGATCATGTGACCGTTGCTCCGGTCGACGGCGCCAATGGCGATAGGCCGCGGCGCATGTCCAACGGCAGCCTCTTTGTCCCAAAACCGACGCAACGTCTTCTGGAAATACGGACGCAAGTTCTCCAAAACACAACCATGCGCAAGAGCCAGCAGCTTATTGGGCGGGTCATCTCCGATCCGAACCGTAGCGGGCTGGTGCAAAGTACGATTGGCGGACGTATGACGCCGCCGGAGGGCGGCCTTCCCGTCCTTGGGCGTGTAGTGAAGGCAGGGCAAGTCCTTGCTTTCGTTGAACCAGCATTCGCGCCGATTGATGCATCCGATGTCCGGCAAACGGGAGGTGAACTCGATCAACAGATTGCCCTAGTAGAGGCGCGCATCAAGCGAAAGCGACAGCTCGTCGAAAGACAGGTGGCAAGGTTTGCTGACCTTCAAGATCTTGAGATCCAGCTTCGCGGTCTCGAAGCTAGAAAAAAACAACTGGCAGAAAGCCGATCTAAACCGGAAGTACTCACAGTACCGGTTGACGGGATCATCGCGGAGGTACGTGTCGTTGCCGGCCAGGTCGTCGCAAGCTCCGACACGTTATTCCGGGTCATTGATCCGAAGAGCCTTTGGGTCGAGGCTATAGCCTTTGATCCCCGCTTATTGCCCGGTCTCGGCACCGCCCGTGCGCGGACTGTTGACGGGGAACCCTTGGACCTCACCTTTGTCGGTCGCAGTCGTACTTTGCGGCAGCAGTCGACGATCTTCCACTTCAGCATTGAAAACCCGTCAAATCGTCTAAGTATTGGCAGCCCGGTGAAGGTGCTAATCGAAACAGGCGAACCCATTACGGGCCTCATCGTGCCGCGCAGTGCCATCTCTCAGGCGCCAAACGGTCAGCTGGTGGCCTTCAAGCGCCTGGAACCGGAACGGTATCAGCCGATGCCCGTACGTATCGAGGATATCGACGGCGAGCGCGTGCACGTCGTTGCTGGACTTGACGCCGGCGACCAAATCGTCGTGCGCAACGCTCCCATTTTTGGCCAAATCCGCTGATGGGGGCGTCATGTTTAGATCACTGGTCGCGCTGAGCCTCAATCAGCGCATGTTCGTAATCGCGGCCTCGTTGCTGCTCGCTGCTTATGGCGCCTACGTGCTGCCGCGCCTGCCTGTCGATGTGTTTCCTGACCTCAATCGACCGACGGTGACGCTTCTGACGGAAGCGGAAGGCTTCGCTCCGCAAGAGGTCGAGCAGCTTGTGACCTACCCTCTTGAGACGGCGCTCAATGGCATGCCGGGCGTTATCCGGCTCCGCTCGGTTTCAAGTGTCGGGCTCTCGATCATCTACGTTGAGTTCGATTGGGGCACAGACCTCTATCGCAACCGGCAGCTGGTTGCTGAACGGCTGACCATCGTTCGTGAGCGCTTGCCCGACGGCGTCCAACCCCAGATGGGCCCAATCACGTCAATTATGGGCGAGATCATGCTCATCGCGATCACCGGCAAGACGGTGTCGCCGATGGAGCTGCGCGAACTGGCCGATTTCGTCATCCGCCCGCAGCTGTTGACAATCTCCGGAGTCGCTCAAGTTATTCCTATCGGCGGCGAGGTGCGTCAGTACCGCATCAGCCCCGATCTCGTCGCGATGCAGCGCTTGCAAATCGCACCGAAAATGATCGAGGAAGCGATCGGCCAGTTTGGCACCAATACAGGTGGCGGTTTTATTGATCAGCACAGCCGCGAATACCTGATCCGCAATATCGGGCGCACCACTAAACTCGAGGACTTGCGAAACCTCGTCGTGGTGATGCGTGGCGATCAGCCCATACTGCTCCGGCAGGTCGCAGACGTCGGTTTCGCGGCCCGTGTCAGACGTGGCGATGCCGGATATCAAGGCGAGCCCGCTGTAATCATCGCGATTCACAAGCAGCCCCAAGCAGACACTGTGCAACTGACGAAAAAGATTGAAGCCGAGCTTGCAAAAATCCAGCGAACGATGCCGACGGGCGTCGTTGCCGACCGCATCCAGTTCCGTCAAGCGACCTTCATCGAGAACTCGATTGCAAATCTAAAAAAGGTGCTCCTCGAAGCCGCCGTGGTCGTTGCATTGATTCTTCTACTATTCCTCATGAACTGGCGCGCAACGATCATATCTCTGACGGCCATTCCGATTTCCATTCTCATCACAGTCCTCGTGTTCAACGCCTTCAGCCTGTCGATCAACACAATGACTCTGGGTGGACTGGCAATTGCGATTGGCGAGCTTGTGGATGACGCCGTCGTCGGCGTGGAGAACGTACTCCGGCGCCTGAAGCTCAACGCGGATCGCGCACGCCCGCTGCCTCGGATTGCCGTCATAATCAATGCATCACACGAGGTGAGATCGAGCATTGTCTACGCGACAGCGATCATCGTGCTCGTCTTCGTACCGCTATTCGCTTTGTCGGGCATTGAAGGTCAACTCTTCCGGCCGCTCGGCATTGCCTACATCGTCT
>JBPCWA010000506.1:0-11901 GCA_051009975.1 Hyphomicrobiaceae bacterium | reverse complement strand
ACTGCGAGACCTGGAACCGGATCGTTGCGCTGAGCGGTGGACAAAAGAGTACCTGCGCCCGACGTAATGGTCGGCTGATAAATCACCGTGAGCCCTGCGATCTCGGCTGCTTCTGACATAGTGGCCTTGGCGATCGCACTACTTTCGGAATTCGCGACAACACGAAAACGGATAGGACCCAACCACTTACTGACGGCGTTGGCGTTGCCGCCTAGGATGTGCAGGGCTTCGCGATAGATCTCATCGAAACGATCAGCATGCACCTGGTTGCACTGCAACCAAAGTGGCAGCAGCACTAGCCACAATCGTCCTGTTGTTCTGCCCATTTCGCTTCATCCCCAATATGCCATGGCCCGCCCGACGCCGACAGCACGATGTGGTCAACTTCATTACGCAGTTAAGTACTTTCGGATTTCAATGGGCATTGCGAGCAGCCCTCAGGGGCTCGACTGCCCTGCTGCAAGCGGATACTGTTCCGTCGCCAGAGATTCACTGACCATTAGGAGTGGACGATGTCATCTATCGAAAAGGCGCGTGCCGTAGGCATCAATCACGTCGCACTCGAAGTCGGCGACATTGACGCGGCGCTCGAGTTTTACGGTTCTTTTCTGGATTTCCAACTCCGAGGCAAAAGTGAAACGATGGCATTCATTGATCTGGGAGATCAATTCATTGCGCTATCCAAAGTGGACGAACAGTCGAAAGATCACGAACGCCACTTCGGTTTAGTTGTCGACGACAAAGAGACCGTTCGTGCCGCATTGGAAACAATGGGTGTAGAAATTGTCTCGGAACGCTTCATGGACTTCTATGATCCTTGGGGCAACCGGGTCGAGATCGTCGGCTATCAGGGCATACAATTCTCAAAAACGACCGCTGTTCTCGCCGGAATGGGCCTCGACCATCTTGAAAAGTCCGATAAAGCCAAGCAAGAGTTGGCCGACAAAGGCCTCGGTCCAAATTGAATTGGTGGGCCACTGTCGCTCTAATGCGCCGAAGGGTTGTTTAGGCGGCTGGCTTGTGGCGACAATAACATGACGCCCGGATTGGCACCTGTGCTCGGGCGACCGCTTGATCAAGCTGAAGCTTTATATGCCGGACCTCGGTTGCATCCCCGCGATTGACCAAACACTCGTGCAGACCATGGAGGCTCCAGACGTTTCTTGGATGCTGGCAGGCCCTACTTAAAGTTTCGTCCAAACCAAGATCCGCTCGATAGACCCCCTCCGCCTCATCGTAACGGTTCTGCTCGATCAGCAGAGCACCAAGCGCATGCCGCGTCGGTTGCATCCAGCCCCATGGCTCATCGTAGGGCAAGTTGTCATCCAATTCGACGGAGGCTCGGAGATGGTCGAACGCCTTATCAATGTTCCCTTTGTGATAGGCCAGTTCGCCTTCCAGCATTTGCTCGGCGACTTTGAGGATATCACGGCACGTATTGTTGAATAGCATCCGACTGTCAGGGACGCGATCGCGAGCGGCTCGGAATTCTGAACGTTCGGCCTCCGCGTCAGCAAGCGCGCCAGTATTTGCCAATGCCACCGTTCGCGCGTAACGCATGAGTGCGATCGTAACGCAATAGAGCTCCTGGTCCTCGGGAAGCTTTTGCTCTAGAATTTCAGACCAGAGGCCAAACCGGATCAACACATGCTGTTTCATCGGGATGAATGCTTCGAACCAGTCCGCCATAGGCGCAAGAGTTTCCTTTGGCAAGGTGGCTATGAGTTCATCGGCGGTTTCCAACGCTGACTCAGGTTGACCGAGGAACATCGCGCCGTAAATCTTAAAGTGATAGTTGTGGCACCGATAGACCGAATAAAAATTTTCGGCGCCGGCCTCTTCCAAGTATTTGCGATCGGCCACGATTGCCGCGTGATTGCGGGACACAACATTCTGATAGTCGCCGCAAAGGACATCGATGTGGGTTGCCATGTGAAGCAGGTGCCCGGCATCAGGGACCAAACTACTGAGAGCATCACCATGTCGCAAAGCGCGCTCAGGATGCGGTGACATTTCCATAAGGTGAATATACATATGCAACAGTCCGGGATGCGACCAAGCTCCACGGAGGGATTCGAACGCACGATCGAGGACCGATATCGCCTCCAGCGTATCAGCGCCATCGGCCGGTTGACCGCTCCGAAGATCCCATAGCTGCCAGGGCGTGCGGTTCATGATTGCTTCGGCGAAGAGGCAGCAAACGTCGAGATCTTCCGAAAAAGCTTTGTGAACCTCACGCATGGCGTCGGCATAGGCATCGTTCCAGGGCGAATAATCTTCCACCCCGGCATTATCAGGATAACGATGTGGAATTGCCTCAATAATGGCACGTTCGACGGGGCTGACCCCGCCCTTTAGTGATGTCGCCTGCTCAACTGCAGAGCGTGCCTCGCTTAACGCGTCCGGCTTCTCATCGTCCTCGAATGCTTCCCAGGGTTTGTTGTAGTTCGGCCCAATTGCATAAGCTACGCCCCAGTGAGCCATCGCACAATTCGGGTCGGCTTCGATTGCTTTCTTGAAACATGCCACGGCTTCCTCGTGGTGATAAGCGAAAGTCCAAATCAACCCGCGATCAAACCACATCTTCGCAACACTGGAAGCAGTTGTAATTTCACGCGAGTACATACCAAGGTTGTAATATTCCATGTAAGCCTCCAGATCGGCGAAATTGCCCAAGACTAGCAAAAGGGGCCTAGTCGGTCCACGATGGAGGACCTGCCGAATTGGTCCGCGCGCAGGTCAAGACCAAGTCCGAAGTCCAATATCAAAAGTCTTCGTTAAATTGTTAGAGCGCATGTTTTTGGTCGTCGAGAACAATGTGTAATATTTCCGTCAAATAGAGTGCAGTTAATCGCAGACGAGTCAGAATCGTTTTTTGGAATGCTGCCTTGAATCAATCCCATTCAGTTCTGTTGATAGCGGGCTAAAGCCTTCGACGACGCAACGATGTTGTACCGCGCGACTCGACGCGATGTTGCGATATGACAGGCACACATTTCAAGTGCCTGTGGGCATGACAGCGAACACAAACCTACTCGACAGTCCACGACTGGAAGCGTGACATTTGTTGCGTAAAACGGCTATTGGCGCTGTGATGCAACCTCTGCTGCGCACGTTCGGCAAAACGCTGTTTGTGGAACAACATCTAGGCGCTCCTCAGAAATGTCTTTGCCACAGCGGACGCAGATACCGTATGTCCCGCCTTTGATGCGCGCGAGCGCAGCATGGATGGCTTCCATTTCGATCATTCCTGCGGTCCCCAGTCCTTCCAAGACCTCATCCATTTCTGCTTCTGTCGCGCGCTCTTCCCAATCCGGATCGGGAGTTTGTTCGAGATGATCTTCGATTCTGTGCAATCGCCCACTGAGCTCGTTCATTCGCTTTCGCAGTTGCTCTTCGCGTGCCACTAGGTCTGTCATAATCTGATGCGGTCCCTGCAGTTTTGCGGAAATCTAAGTCCTTCCCAGAAAGCACCTCGATGACTCAGATCAACCGAACGTCGGAAATTGATCGAGACACGTCTCCGAATTGGCGACAGCGTGCGTCGGGCTGTCCTTATTGATATCCCGCAAAGTCTGAAAAGTCGATGCCCGGCCGCCAGCAAACCACCTTTCCAACACGCGCACTTTTTTTGCCGTCGCCGATTTCTGAAAGGGCCAATTTCTGGCAGGATTTTCAGCTCGCAACCGCTTTGCAAATGTTGAGGGCGGCACACGATATGATTTCGCGACACCACTGCCAGCGACGAGTTTCAATCGCGTTCACTTGAGGGACTATATAAGGGAATGTAGAAGAGTGGACGTGTCGACTCGGTTCGCAATCTCTAGACCAAGCGGACCAATTGATCGGCTCCGTGGCGCACCCCTACCAGACACTGATAACCATCATGGTTGGCGGAAAAACTCCAACGAGGTTGCGCCACAAAGCCAGCAAAAATAATCAACATCTACTCCAATATGCGAGGTAGCTGGCCGGACTACACGGGGGCTATGCGATCCGGCCTGTTTCCCCCGAAACTCCGAAACCTTAATCCACGCGCTCCATTTGAGATGTGAGAAATCGCACAGTGCTTAAGAATTTCGGAACCTAAGTCGGGAACCGATGGGATTTCAACGACGTCCATCCCACCAATCGGCCCCAGTTTCATGACAAAATTTATTCACCCGATGCATCACCGACCATTTTCTCGAGTCGAGCGACATCCAGAACAATCAGCTCTCGTCCTTCTCGCGCGATTATACCGTCCTTTGACAGCTGGCTGAATTGGCGGGTAACGGCCTCCCTGTGCGTACTAATTCGTGCCGCAATTTCTACGTGTGTGGGCGAAGGTGATATTCGCGCAGAATTGCTCCCTACGTCGGAAGCTGGCACGACTTCTTTGGCAAGCCGGAGAAGCTCAGCCTGGATACGATTATTCACGGCTAAGGTTGAAAATTCAAAAACACGCTTCGTAAGCGCGCGCAGTTGTTTGGTCAAATGTTGCAAAAGAGCCATCGCGACGCTCGGTTCTCGAGCAACGATCCCACGGAACTCCCCTGACGGCACGACCGCCACAAGACTATCTGCCTCAGCTTCGATGCTGGCCGAACGTGTTCCACCGTCGATCGCAGCATATTCGCCAAACATGTCGCCCGGAACCAAATCACGAAAGCCGACCACCTTCCCGAGGGACGAGTAAATGATCACCTTCGCCTTCCCAGAGACGATAAAATACACATCGTCACCACCGTCCAAATACCCCAAAATCTCCTCGCCGGCATCGTAGTGCCGCAAGACACAACGTTGCTCGAGAATCTCGATTTCCGCTGGCTCGACTCCTTGAAACAGCGGAATACGCCCAAGCGAACTATGACCGCGAATGACTCGCACGTTTTGCCCGACTGCAGGTGATGGGGTGACGTCAAAAATTGCACGCGAGAGCTAGTTTATTCAGCTTTGGTCGCCTCGGCTATAAAATTCTTTGGATCAGTCTCGCACCCAACGAACAATAATCTGCCAACGCCGAAAAATGATGCCAATGATATGCGAAATTTGTGAGAGATCTCACCTACAGGGCCGCTGCTGGTCGCTAGCTTGTCATTAACAACACAAGTGACCCCGTGTCTTTTGGTGGAGGTTCTGATGGCACGCAATATCATAAAAGACGAAATTTATTTGATCGAGCGACGCGCCTCCTGGTCTGATTGCTGCGCCGGCAGCCTTCTTGCCACGATTGTTGTATTGGCACTGCTGCTCTTGCCCGCGGCCATCTGAAGAGCCAGCTCGTAGAGTTTCCGACGCAACTTCTTCAGTCTTGTGAAGCAAAAATCTGAGCAGTGAAGATCTGTTAGAAAGTCAAGAGGTCGATGGTGCGCCGCTTTCCACTGCACATTGAACAGCCAGCAACCGACGTACTGCCGGCCAACCCACTCCAGGTTGGTGCTGAACGAAGTGGCCCAAAGCAGCCAAGTAAATCGAATAGCTCGGGCTCAGTCACGAACCCGTCCCGAGGTTGAGATCTAACATGGCTGTTGCCGGTCCATTGGCCTCAAAACCTTGCGCCAGTACGCGCCCGCGCCGGGCATCGCAGAGGAGTGCCAAGCGCGTATGATCATTGAGCACGGGCGGGCTCAGCCAACTGAAGTCTGTGGCGTGCTCGCGCCTCAACCTCCAGCAGGCGTCACTCATCTGGGCAACTCGGCCAATATTATCTTCCCCGCGTTCGCGCCCGTTCCATCCCGGGGCCTGCCATGCGTTAGCGGCGGCGTTGGCGCCGTCGTGGACGTAGGCATCATCCTCGGTTCTTTCGATGATGCACAACTCATTCGGCTCGGTGCCCGCCAACGAAAATATGACGGGTGTCGCAATCGGCGTTGAGATCAGTTGATCTCGAGCGGCACCAAACGTCAATGCGTTTTCAAAAACAACTCTCAAGACATGCGCAGGCGTCGCGTGTGGGGTCTGCCAGACACGCAGCTTGTTTGCGAGCCAATCGAACGGATAAATGCCGCCGCCGCGATGAGGCATAGGCGCCTGATTGATTGCGGCCGAAAAACGGCCTGGTGCCATAGCCTGCAGGATCCCCGTGTACCCGGGCCAAGTTAGTGTCACAAAAGTACCGGACCGACCTGACACAATCGCGGCAATCACATGGCGCCCGAGACCGGGAGTTTGCCAGTCTAAAACGCGCGCTAGCGCAGCCGCAGTGTTGTCGGCTGTCGGATGTACGCCAACGGTACACCCCCACTCATAGTTTACGGACAGAAAATACGCACCGGGGCGCTTCATTCGCTCGGCAACCCGATCTATCTCGGCCAGGTGTGCATGGTTCCACTTCGCAAGCCACGCTCGCGAAATTGCGTCGAGCGCGCGAAGAGCGGTCTTCGAAGCGTGACGCGTCGCCCCATCGATAAGAGCATGGGCGGCCTGCTCGCACGCAATGAGGGTCTCAAACGGAAAATCAGCCCCCGTCCGAAGGACAGGGATCGACGGCAGTTCGCCAGCGCGTTTTTCAAACTTCATATCTTTTCTCAGCAAAAGACACCATCGCTCCAGATCGCGATGATTATGGACTTTCGGCAGGATGGTATTGATGATGTTGTAGAGGATTACCATTGACAAGATTGGCGGTGTCGACAATAAGCATGCTCTGCGCGGTCGTTGCGGCGTCCGTGCCTCTAGCGCTGC
The DNA here is from genome assembly GCA_051009975.1 of Hyphomicrobiaceae bacterium. Taxonomy (GTDB): domain Bacteria; phylum Pseudomonadota; class Alphaproteobacteria; order Rhizobiales; family Hyphomicrobiaceae; genus Tectiglobus. The sequence goes on along the minus strand of JBPCWA010000506.1, from coordinate 5,235 downwards.
CTGTCGCCAAACGACATTGACAGACGGTCTTAAGAGAGATCCCAGCAGAACGACTGCACGACGTGGTATCAGTGGTATCGCAGGCTTGCATGAATACTGCCACAGGGACGCCTTATGACCGGTTCGACACTGCGTTATCACCTCATTGCGGTGCGGTGCAGAGGAGCGCGGCCAGAAGAGGATATGAAACATGTACGCTGTCATAAAGACAGGCGGCAAACAGTATCGTGTCACCCCAGATGACACGCTGAACGTTGAGCGCCTTGATGCAGAATCCGGAGCAACGATTGAATTCTCTGACGTTCTCATGATTGGGCAGGGCGAAGATGTTCAGATTGGAGCTCCAACAGTTTCCGGCGCAAAAGTTGTTGCACAAGTCGTCGAGCAGTTACGCGGTCCTAAGTTGGTCGTGTTTAAGAAGCGTCGGAGAAAGAATTCCCGCCGCAAAAAAGGGCACCGACAAGATCTGACTAAGATCCGGATTACCGATATTTTGGGGGCTTAGCCTAGAAGACGTGGCATTCGGGCTTGACGAGCCGAGGAGGCCTAAGAGGATATAAATGGCACACAAGAAAGCAGGCGGATCGTCGCGCAACGGTCGTGACTCGGCATCGAAACGCCTTGGCGTAAAGAAATTTGGCGGTGAGTTGGTTATCCCGGGCAATATTCTATGCCGTCAACGCGGAACCAAATGGCATCCTGGTCGCAATGTCGGCATTGGCAAGGACCATACCATCTTTGCCAAGATCGAAGGTCATGTAACATTCGAGACTAAGCGCCACGGCCGCGTTTTTGTATCTGTGGATCCGGCGGCCGCTGGCATAAACTGAACTGCCCCAGAAGCGCACCCGGGCTTGGACCAGGCTGGAAGAGAGACATTGGTTCACCGCTCCTCGTGACTCGCCATGACTGTGCACGTGTGCTCGTCATGACTGTTCACGTATGAATGTGTCGCCTGCTCGGCGTGAAATACTTGCCTTAGGCCAGCGCGCCCGCAGACGAGATCAACCAAATTGCGTCAAATGTGGGCTTGGCCAATTGTCGGCTTGGCCAGTCCGAACTAGCGTGCTGAGCGATTTTGCAAGTCTTGGCTGGGTTCTCACGTGCTTTCTGAGATAAGATTCTGGTCGCCCTCTGTCGGCAAACGGCGGTCTTGTGAAATTAGAAGCACCGCTATAGACCGCGCCTCGCAGCGTGTCCGATCGAAAAAATTGGACGGTCTCACGCACTTGATGCTCTATGCGCCTTGACCATGATCGAAGGTCCGCTACCAATGAAATTCCTGGATCAAGCGAAAATTTACGTAAGCTCTGGCAAGGGCGGAGACGGCTGCCTCTCTTTTCGACGCGAAAAGTACATCGAGTTCGGGGGTCCCGACGGCGGCGACGGTGGCAAGGGAGGTGACGTGCGGATCACGTGCGTCACCAATCTCAACACATTGATCGATTTTCGCTACCAGCAACACTTTAAAGCCCAAAATGGCCGCCCTGGCATGGGAAAGAACCGGACAGGAGCCAACGGAGATGATTGCATCATTCGCGTACCACCGGGAACTCAGGTGTACCACGATGATCAACAAACGTTATTGGCTGATCTCAAAAAACCCGGCGATAGTGTTCGCATCGCGAAGGGCGGCAATGGCGGATTTGGGAATTCGCACTTTAAGTCCGCGACGAACCAGGCACCGCGTCGCGTCAATCCTGGCCAACCAGCAACAGAACTGACAATCTGGTTGCGATTAAAGCTCATAGCCGATGCCGGTCTTATTGGACTACCCAATGCGGGCAAGTCGACATTTCTTGCGACGGTCTCGGCGGCCAAGCCAAAGATTTCCGACTACCCCTTTACGACGCTGCATCCCCATCTCGGCGTCGTCCGCGCTGGACAAACTGATTTTGTCTTGGCCGACATACCGGGGCTGATCGAGGGTGCCAGCGATGGAGTTGGCCTCGGCGCCCGCTTTCTCGGACACGTTGAGCGTTGCCAAGTCCTATTGCATCTTGTCGATGCCGACCAGGTTGATGTTGCTGCAGCCTATCAGGTTGTGCGAAACGAGCTTGCTGCATACGACGCCGAACTTGATCAGAAACCGGAAATTGTCGCATTGTCCCGATGCGACACAGTGAATGATGATCTGCGAGACGAGAGGGCCGCTAAGTTGGGGCGTGCAGCTGGCACGAAACCAATCTTATTGTCTGCTGCAACAAATCGCGGCGTCCGCGAAGTCCTATTTGCCTTGGCTCGCGTCCTCGAGCATCACAAGCTGGAAGACACTGCAATCGATCTAGGGGCAGATGGCCGCCGACAAACCTGGCGGCCATAACGTGGTGGCCTTAGCGTCCATGGGGCTAGTGAGAGCGCACCCTTGCAACCTGCCATGGATTGCTGCATCTAGGCAGAACAATCGCCACCAGAGTTGATTGATGCCAACGCCGACTGACCCCTGGATCAATGCCCGCCGAATCGTCGTCAAGATCGGTTCTTCGCTGCTTGTCGACCCAAATTCCGGAGCGCTGCGGTCTGGCTGGCTGGCCTCCCTGGCAAACGACGTGGCGCAGCTACGCGCGGCTGGCAAGGATGTCGTGTTGGTTTCGTCAGGAGCGATAGCGCTCGGCCGCAACCTCATTGGGTTTTCAACCAGCAACCTCGAGCTTGAAAAAAGCCAGGCCGCTGCTGCCGTTGGCCAGATCAGTCTAGCGCACGCCTATCAAGAGGCTTTCCGTAGTCACGGCCTCACGACGGCACAAATTTTGCTCACTTTAGGCGATACCGAAGAGCGACGCCGCTATCTGAACGCCCGCCGTACAATTGAAACACTGATGTCGCACGGGGCCATTGCGGTCGTCAACGAGAACGACACCGTGGCCACCGCCGAAATTCGCTACGGCGACAACGATCGTCTTTCAGCCCGGGTGGCAAGCATGGTCAGTTCTGACTGCTTGGTGCTGCTCTCTGATGTCGATGGTCTGTACACAACTCCGCCAGGCAGTGGCCAAATGGGGCGGCGGCTCGACGTCGTACAAAACGTTACGCCAACCATCGAAGCAATGGCCGGAGACGCAGGCACCAACCTGTCGCGTGGGGGCATGAGAACGAAAATTGAAGCCGCAAAGATCACGCGCGCCGCTGGTGCGAACATGGTCATAGCTAGCGGCCGCGTTGACAACCCACTAAAGCAGTTAAGCGAGGGCGCTCCCTGCACCTGGTTTATTGCTCCGTCTGATCCGGTCACCGCACGCAAACGCTGGATTGGCGGCCAGTTAGCACCAACAGGCGCTGTTCGGATCGACCTCGGCGCTGAACGCGCACTCCTCCAGGGCAAGAGCCTTTTGCCGGCTGGTGTGATCGAGATTCTAGGAGCATTCGATCGCGGCGATGCCATTAAGATATTAACCTCTGAAGGGCAAGAACTGGGTCGTGGTCTCGTGGCCTATGCGAACGGTGACGCCAGGCGTATTATGGGTAGAAAGTCCGGCGAGATTCCCATCATTCTGGGGCACAAGGGCCGATCTGAATTGATACACCGAGATGACATGGTGTTGAACCGGAAGACGACGAAATGAATAAGCCTGAAAAACGCGCTGATGATACGGCTGTTATGATGTCGGAAATCGGCGTAGCAGCACGTGAAGCGGCAAATGTACTGGCGCTATCCGAACGCGCCGCGAAGGATTGTGCGCTCCTCAATGCCGCTGACGCATTGCGACGCTCTTCGTCATTTATTGTTCGCCAAAATGCCATCGACCTCGAAGCGGCAAAAGCTTCGGGCCTTGCGGATGCGTTCATCGATCGTTTAAAACTGGACGACAGCCGCATTGAGGCGATGGCTCAGGGGCTAGAAGCGATTGCCGATCTTGATGACCCGGTAAGCGAAATCATCGCGGACTGGCGTCGACCGAACAAGCTGAAAATAGAGCGCGTCCGCACGCCTCTGGGCGTGATCGGAGTCATATACGAGAGTCGACCCAACGTCACTGCCGACGCCGGTGCATTGTGTCTCAAAGCTGGAAACGCGTCGATTTTGCGTGGCGGATCGGACAGCTACCACTCCAGTCACGCCATCCATGCGTGCTTGGTTGAAGGGCTGAGATCGGCGGGTTTGCCTGAAACATCCATACAGCTTGTGCCGACAACCGATCGTCGCGCTGTCGGCGAAATGCTCAAGGGACTCGGGGGCCAACTCGACGTCATCGTGCCCCGAGGCGGCAAAAGCTTGGTCGCACGCGTCCAAGACGAAGCGCGCGTTCCCGTGTTCGCCCATCTCGAGGGAATCTGTCATATATATTGGGATAGGGGCGCCGACCCAGAAGACGGGCTTGCTATTGTTCTAAACTCGAAATTGCGACGCCCCGGAATTTGTGGCGCCGCGGAGAGTTTGCTTGTCGATAAGATGGCGCCATCCTACCACCTTGAGTGTGTGGTGCGAGCCTTACTCGACGCCGGTTGCGAAGTGCGAGGAGATGAGGCAACCCAGGCCGTTGATGCGCGTGTCGTTCCGGCCACGGAATCAGATTGGCGAACCGAATACCTTGATAAAGTTATCTCAGTGAAATTGGTTGATGGCGTTGACGAGGCAATCAGTCACATTCGGGAGTTCGGGTCACAACATACAGATTGCATCCTGACGGAGTGCTATGGAACAGCCGAGTCGTTCCTGCGCCGTATCGATTCGGCAATCGTTTTGCACAATGCCTCAACCCAGTTTGCCGACGGAGGAGAGTTCGGAATGGGCGCTGAAATCGGAATCGCGACAGGCAAAATGCACGCGCGCGGCCCGGTCGGGGTCGAGCAACTCACAAGCTTCAAGTACGTCGTCCGGGGTGCCGGCCAAGTACGGCCACAATAGAGACTTCAAGTCGAAGCCGGTCCAGATTGGAAAAGCCCGTTGTCGCGAAAATCCGCCCCTGTTCGATTTGGCTCGATTCGACCGAAGCCCCCACTGGCGCTGCCTGGACAGCGCATCGGTCTGTTGGGCGGATCCTTCAATCCGCCGCACGACGCTCATCTTCTGATCACGCGGACAGCGCGTCGGCGACTAGGATTAAGTTCTATATGGTGGATTGTCACGCCCGGTAATCCATTGAAATCGCATAGTGCACTGACTCCTCTTGCGAGTCGCATGGCTCTATCGCAAAAATTAACCAACAATCCGCGAATCAAAGTAACAGGTTTTGAGGCGGATCTGCCGAGCGCCTACACGGCTGCAACTCTGGGGCACCTGAAATTGCGCTATCC
>JBPCWA010000505.1:0-3972 GCA_051009975.1 Hyphomicrobiaceae bacterium | reverse complement strand
CACGCGCTGCTTGAAGTTGTCGATCGGCTCGTCGTCATCAATTTTGGGCGCATAATAGCCAACGGTGAGCCGCGAGCAACTATGGCAAGTGCGGTGGTTCAGGAAATTTATCTGGGAATCGAAGCGGATGCCTGAGCATGTTCTTCAAGTTAGAGATCTCGACGCGTTCTATGGAGATTTCCAAGCATTGTTTGGCCTCTGCCTGGAGCTGCCGCAAGATGAGATTCTGGCTGTCATTGGTGCGAACGGTGCTGGAAAGACGACACTGTTGCGCTCAATCTCGGGGCTGATGCGCAACGCACCGGAGGCTATCGTTTACAGGGGCAAGCAAATAGGTGCCATTCGCGCCGACAGTGTTGCGCGTATGGGGATCGCAATGGTGCCGGAAGGTCGTCAGCTGTTTCCGTCGCTTAGCGTCGAGGAAAATTTGCTTATTGGTGGCCGTGTTGGGCGCTCTGGCTCCTGGTCTCTCGATACTGTTTTTGATCTCTTTCCGATTCTCAAGGAACGTCGCCGGCAGCCATCGACTTCATTGTCGGGCGGCCAACAACAGATGGTTGCAATTGGGCGTGCACTCATGGCCAACCCCGATCTGATTTTGTTCGATGAAATCAGCCTTGGCCTTGCTCCGGTTGTCATCAAGGATATCTACGCAATTCTGCCCGACATTGTGAGTGAAGGTGTGAGTGCGATTATTGTCGAGCAGGACATTACGCGCGCCCTCTCGATGTCCACCCGCGTCTATTGTCTACAAGAGGGCCGCGTCTCGCTAGAGGCCAAGTCTGACTCGGTAACACGTGAAGAGGTTTCCCGTGCCTACTTCGGAGTCGAATGATCATGGAGTGGGCGAACGCGATCATTCAGGGCACATTGCTGGGTGGGTTGTACGCGCTCTTTGCAGCCGGGCTCGCGCTTATCTTCGGTGTCATGCGACTTGTCAATATTGCTCACGGCGATCTGATCGTCCTGTCGGCATACATGGGCCTTAGTTGCACGCTTGTGTTAGGAGTGAGTCCGTTTGTGGCACTGTTGTTCATCGTGCCGGCCATGGCTCTGATTGGCTACATTCTTCAACGTGGTTTGCTAAATCATACGCTCGGAGAGGACATTCTGCCGCCATTATTGGTGACGTTTGGATTGTCAGTAATTATCCAGAACGCACTGCTTGAATATTATACTGCCGATCCACAAAAGATGAGTGCCGGAGCTCTCGAGATTGCGAGTGTCGAATTGGGCCCGTTCTCGATTGGATTGCTGCCGCTGATCACGTTTGTCGTCGCGGTAGTCATTATTGCCGCCCTGCAATTGACGCTATATGCGACGCCGCTCGGACGTGCATTCCGTGCTGTTTCAGATAATCAGGACGTTGCCCAGCTCATGGGGTTGGACAAGCGGCATGTCTTCGGTCTTGCAATGGGACTATCGCTCGCCGTTACGGCCGTTGCCGGTCTACTACTAGGCATTCGTACAAACTTCGATCCAGCCGGTGGTGGTGCGCGCCTGATTTTCGGCTTTGAAGCGGTCATTATAGGTGGACTTGGTAATCTCTGGGGAACGTTAGCGGGAGGAGTAATTCTTGGCGTTGCGCAGACAATAGGCGCCAAAATACATCCAGGTTGGCAGCTACTTGCCGGACATTTGGCTTTCCTCGTAGTGCTTGCGATTCGGCCCAATGGATTGTTTCCGAGAGTGAGCGGATGATGCAAGTCCCAAGAGTTTCGCGCAATTCGCACTCGGCCCGTATGGCATTAGCGATTGGCCTGGTCGTTGTTTTCGTGCTGGCTGCCGCGCCTTGGTGGGCGGGGCGGGCTGACATGCGACTCATGAGTGAGTTCTTTCTATATCTCGCCCTCGCTAGTCTCTGGAACTTGCTTGCGGGGTATGCTGGTCTGGTCTCGGTCGGGCAACAGGCCTTCGTCGGATTTGGCGGCTACATGTTGTTTGCTCTAACGATGATTGGCGGTGTAGATCCAATACTTGCCATCGCGGCCACTGCTTTACTGGGTGCCGCCATCTCGGTTCCGGTTGCGATATTGATATTCCGCTTGCGTGGCGCATACTTCGCGATCGGGACATGGGTAATTGCCGAGGTCTGTCGTTTGACATCTGCGCAAATCTCGTCACTCGGTGGGGGGTCTGGAACGTCGCTGCCTATTTCTATAGTCAAGTCGATGGCTCAATCGCGTGCGATGCGTGAATCCCTGAGCTACTGGCTTGCACTTGGCGCCACTGTCGCGGTGATCGCAGCAATCTTTGTTGTTTTGAGATCGCGCAGGGGATTGGCATTGACAGCCATCCGTGACAATGAGCTGGCGGCTGAGTCTCTTGGCATAGATATCTGGCGCACGAAGTTCTCAATTTACATTATTGTTTCTGCGATGACAGCCGTAGTCGGTGCGCTCATATTTCTCCAAAAGCTCAGGATCTCGCCAGATGCTGCGTTCTCCGTCAATGACTGGACAGCCTTTGTGATCTTTATTGTCGTTATTGGTGGAATCGGGACAATCGAAGGGCCGATCATTGGCGCATTGATCTTCTTCGCACTGCGCGAAACACTAGCTGATCTCGGAACGACTTATTTGATGTTTCTCGGTCTTGTTGCCATTGTCACAATGTTGAAAGCGCCCCGTGGCGTCTGGGGATATATACGCGAGCGTATCGATATTCAGTTGTTTCCACTTGAATACCGGGTTCAGCGGACCTCAACGTCTGATAAGATCTGACAATGTTTGGGTAGAGCAATGACGGCTGATTACTCTATCGTTCACGTACATATCTTGCCAGCGAATAATACGGCACTGTCTGATAATTTATCACGCCACAAAGTCGGGTGGGCAAATCCATTCAGTAGGGAGCCTGCGAATGGCGAAATGCCTAGACGTGTCACCGCTTTAAGCAGATCATCCAGGCTCAGAAAACCGAGCATGATGACCGGTCATGACATGTACGACAACGGCGTGCAGGGTCAGAAACATGTCCGAGATGGAAATGATGAGCTGTACTCGTCGCACTACGCTCGCCGTACCGCAAATTTAACCAAAGAGAGTCCGGCATCTATTGCCGCGTAACTATGACAACACACCAGGCGGACCCGCCAAAGAGATTGAAAGAGAGGTTTATGCCGAGAGGAGAAGATCGGAGGTGCCTTTGGTCTCGACGCAAGCTGTTCGGCTCGGGATGTGGAGCATTCGGAGTTGCAATTTCTCTCCGGCATTCTCGCGGCCTGGCTGGGGAAGAAGGCAAGCTTCAGCAACCATCCAATCCGTCGTCTGCGGCATTTATTAAACCTGCATTTGCCATGAGGGATTTGGCTCTGTCCGTGGGAGATCAGGGCTATGGCGCAGTCATTGTGGATTCCGCTAACCTGCGTATTGTTGGGCAGGCGCCAAGCCGCGTTGTGACGAACCGGGATCCTACCGGACACGCAGAGGTTGAAGCGATAAGGGACGCGACACGCCGCCTCGGGACGCGGGATCTGTCCAACCATGTGATGTATTCATCGTCGAAACCATGCCCTATGTGTGAGGCCGCATCGTATTGGTCAAACCTGACTGCATATTACTATGGGTTAAGTGGTACCAATGGTGGTGCGCCCCGCCTCTGTCGTTAGGATTGAGGTTATGCAGCCCGTGAGCAATTCGGCGGTTGCGTTGTGCTTCTATATGGCAACCATGGGCGGTTGTTTGTTCCGGCTCCGTGAAAGTTGTTACGGCAAAGCCAATTGGAGAGTATAAAATGGCAACTTCGACCAAACCGGAGTTTGAGGTTTTGGTACAGGTGTTCCGAGTAGTCGACATTGCACGATCGCGAATTTATTAAGTGAAACAGTTGGGGTTCGAGATTCACTTTGAGTGGGCCGACGAGAATGACGGGGCGCCACGGTACGTGATCCTTCGGCAAGGGCGGACAGAGCTGCATTTGAGCCAGAGCCAGCCATTCCTTCCATCGACTGCGTACGTTTTCATCGACGGT
>JBPCWA010000504.1:0-5106 GCA_051009975.1 Hyphomicrobiaceae bacterium | reverse complement strand
CGTCAATATCTTCGTCTAGCTTGACGATCCTCTCCTGAAGTTCATCGCGTTTCGTCGTCATCCATTTCCAAGAACCATGTGCGATGTCGCGCTTCTTCTCCAGCATGACGAGCAGATCATCCATGTCTCTTCTCATTTTTTGCCCCGTTTCTTGCTAGGCCGAGCAGCTTTCTTTTTTGCTAGGAATGTCGGCAGTTTGGCATCACCGCCAACCTCCAGTATTTGCTTTCTGATGCGATCCATATGCTCAATTCTATCAGCGATTTGCTCATTGAACTTTTTGAGGACGGCCAGAGAGGCGTCGTCGATCGGGTGTCCAGCTCTTTGGCTATCTTGGATCTGCTTCTCCAACCGATCACGCTTAGCAGTAACTTCGGTTTTTTCGGCGAATAGCTTTTGGTGCTTCTTCTCTAGACCTGCTGTCATTTCGTACCTTACTTGATCCTGTGCTTCGGCTGGTTCCGCAACTCTTGCTCTAGCTCAGCACGTAGCGTCCGCCTCGTTTCGATCAGCATGTGGAATCTTCCGCAAGAGATAGATTGTTCCACCCCCGGTCTGCATCACACCCAATCCTTCGAGCTGATGTTTCCTGGTCCCGTACTTAGTTACCTGAGCTTGAAGCTGTTGGATAGACAGCCCTACGAGGGATATCTTGGGCTCTAGCTCTCTCCGGCTGGTATTGTCACACTAACGCTTGGCTCTGGCCTTGTGTGGTATCTATGAGCGATGGTCAGTCTAAGCTATCGCCACCATCGCTTTCCAGTCGAGATCATCCAGCACGCCGTCTGGCTGTATTTTCGGTTTCCTTTGAGCTTTCGCAACGTCGAAGACATCCTCGCTGAGCGCTGCATCGACGTTTCGTATGAGACCGTCCGCCGCCGGTCGGTCAAGTTTGAGCTCTCCTACGCCAAGAGGCTCAGAAGATCGCATCCTCAAGCCGACGAGCGTTGGCATCTTGATGAGATGTTTGTCTCGATCAATGGCAAGACGAAGTTTTATGGCGCGCCGTTGACTGCGAAGGTGAAGTTCTGGATGTCTTGGTCCAATCTCGCCGAAACAAGAAGGCTGCACTGGAGTTGATGCGAAAGTTGCTCAAGGCGCAAGGCTTCGCTCCGACCGCAGTCGTAACGGACAAGCTGTCTTCGTATCGTGCTGCGCTCGAAACTCTCGGGATGAAGCGCAAACACATTACGGGCGGGCGAAGTAACAATCGAGCCGAGAATTCTCACTTGCCGCTGCGCCAACGAGAGCGGCGCATGCAGCGTTTCAGATCAGCCGAGTCAGTCCAGAGATTTCTTTCGAGATACGCCCCTATCTACAACACGTTCAACGTCCAACGCCATCTCATCTCACGTCGAACACTTCGGCAGTTTCGTTCTGCTGCGATGGAGAGATGGCAAGACGTGACGGTGGCCGCTTGAGATTGGGTAGTCGTAGATCAACTGCGATCGATGGATGTTAACGTGACAACGCCGCGCCTGGCACTCCCGTAAAGCTAATGAAGCAGGCCAAGCCGCTGCTCACCGCATGGAGCGGATTCGCAGCCGCAAGGGCGATCCCAGCACAAACTTAGAAGGGTTCGCGGTGCGCAGTCATTGGCGACGACGTTGACCTGCGTCAATGCCCAGGCTCATGCTCATGCCAAGAGTATCGCCATACTGTTTAGAGATCCGGCATGTCGGCTTTTGCGCCGCTGAGCCCGAGGCAATTAGCCGTCAATATGAGATCAGTGAGACAGAGCAAGATCAAAATAGACGTGCAAAGACAAGATCCGCAGTGACATTGCCTCAAACGCTCCCGTCGTTAGCCACTCGCCAACTCATGTTCTGAGGCCAATCCAAGGAGGTGGAAATGTACGCGTTGTTCATGCGTCGACCAGATGGGTATCGGCCATTATTTGCGACTGCAATTGCATTCTTTGTGGCTGGGCTGCTTGCAAGTTTCTCGATCTCTCCAGCGATTGCCGACGATGAATTGAAAGAAATCTCTACGCTTAGCGGCGAACATCAAAAGCAGCAGTTTGCATTGGGCGAGCGTGTAGAGGTCACGAGGGCCAACGTTGGAGACGACATCTTCGCGATGGGGCGAGACGTTGTCTTCGATAATGTTTCGGCGAAAAATATTATCGCAGCCGGCATGTCACATTCCTTCAGCAACGTCAGTGCAGAGGACTTGATCCTGCTCGGCGGCCAGCTGGAGCTGTCAGGCACCGTCAAGGACGATATGGTTGCTGCTGTATGCCCGTTCTGTCCTTTTCATGGCCGCTTGCATCTGACGAAGACGACGCGGATCGACGACGATGCTCGCCTCGCTGGACGAGACATTGCGATTGACGGTCGGATCGGCGGTAATCTCTATGCGTTCGCTCAGCACGTCAGGCTGTCCGGCGAGATAGTAGGCAACGCAAAAATAGAAGCAGGCCGCATCGTGCTTGCGCCCGGAGCACGCATTGGGGGTGACCTGCTCTACGCAGGTGCCAACAAACCGGAAATGGCAGCAGGTGCGGTAGTCGTTGGCGAGATCCGTCAAATTGAGACTGAGTTTCCATTTTCCGACGGCATTCCAGACTATTGGTTATGGTACGCGGTGGCGGCAGTAATTGGCGTACTTCTGGCTCTCTTCTTGCTTGGCGCTGCCCTGCAGCTTGCCGTGCCTGGTGTGCTCTTCAATGCTGCCAATACGGCAATCGACCGGCCATGGGGCTCGATTGGCCGAGGCCTTGCAGTTGCCATTCTCGCGCCCGGTATAGCTGCCCTGCTGATGGTAACGATCATCGGCGTGCCTGTCGGAATCATCATCCTGGCAGCGTTTATCGTTCTGCTCGCTCTGGCCTACGTCACCATTGCTTACTGCATCGGACTTTACGTCCGGCGTTCATTCGGCTGGCAAGACCCGGCGATTGGCTATGGCGCGCGTGTTCTGTGGACAGCCGTGGGCATGATCATTCTGGGAGTCGTCAGCCTCATTCCCTTCGTCGGCTGGGCAATTGGATTCCTGGCGCTCGTTGCGGGAATTGGTGCGATCGTCCAGCGGCTTGGACCGGTTTTCCAGTCGGCGGAAGCGGCATCAGCACAAGTCTGAAGGTCGCCCTGGCCGGAATGCATGCCCTGCGGCGTTTGTCGGCTTGGCAATCAATTGCGGGGTCATGATTAGCGAGTGTTGGAGATGAAAGTACTTATCGTCTTCGGAACAACGGAAGGACAGACGCGAAAGATCGCCGAACGTGTTGGCGAACGAATTCGAGAACTCAATGAAAAGGCAGACGTACACGACAGCACGTTGCTGCCACCTGACCTGGACGTCAGCGCGTTCAAAGCCGTGATCGTGGCCGCCTCAATACATCAGCATCAATATCAGACCTCCATCACCCATTTCGTCAAGGAGCACCGTCGAGCGCTCGCATCCAGGCCAACAGCATTCATCTCCGTCAGCTTGTCCGCGGTGTTGGCTGCGGACCGCGATGATGCGCAATCGTGTGTCGATGAATTTCTCGCAGAGACCGGTTGGCATCCGACGCACGTCGAACATGTTGCTGGGGCACTCCTCTACACGCAGTACGATTACCTTAAGCGTCAAATTATGAAATTCATTGTCTGGCAGGGTGGTGGTCCGACGGACGCCGGGCAGGACTACGAGTTCACCGATTGGAACGCCCTCACAAAATTCACGGATGGCTTTATCGAGATAGCCAAGTCCTAATGCAAAAGCAAACCGCTATTCTTCTAGGTTGTGCGGCTGCCGTATGGATGTTCTGCGGTGCGCTGATCGGCATTGGTCGCCAGTACTTGAGTATGGATACGACACTCATCGTGCACGCAGTCGGTGCCCCGATCGGTGCGGTAGTATTGTCATGGCTGTACTTTCGGAACTTTGCCTTTACTGGCCCGCTAGTCACGGCCACGATCTTCGTGGCTACCGCTTTGATCCTTGATGTCTTCGTCGTTGCTCTACTCATTGAAAAGAGCTTCGACATGTTCCAAAGCGTCCTTGGTCTATGGCTGCCGCAGATTTTGATTTTTGCAGCGACATACGTCACAGGCTGGTTGACGATGTCACCAAGGCCCAATCCGTGCGCAAGTGCCGATGAAACAGCGGGTTGACATCGCGCGCTTGCTCGCGACCCGAGGCTCGCTCAGTCTCATGAAATCCATCCACTGAGGGCGCGTCTCCCCATATCGGTGGTTCAATGCGTGTTATCCGGTTGATCGAGGTCAATGGACAGCTGATCGCAAGCTGTAAAGCTATTGAGAGGTAACCGAATAAGAGTGTGACTGTCGCTCGGACTATTGCCTGACAACATTTATTGAGCGGCAGTCGGGATCCGTTGGCAAGGATCAAGCGATGCCCATTCGCCTGAAGCCCGTAGACCTTACTGCAGACCTTGAGCACTTCAAGTCAGTCTTGATCGTCTCCTGCCCCATGTGTCCGGCGGCGTCCATGGCGATGCTCAAGAAGAAACCTTTCATCGAGTTTTTCAAATACGGATTCAAGACGCAGGCGCTGGAGGACTACATCGCATCGGTTCGCGAAGCACTTGAGCAGCGCGGAATCAGAACGGACGCTTTTACCATGCGTCTGCCTCATCCTTTGATGTGCCTGTGGACTGCAGGACAGCGGCGCAGGCTTCTCAAGCGTGCACGGGCTTTTGAGGCCGCACTTGTTCTGGGATGCTATTCCGCAGCGCATACCGCGAGAGTCACACTCAAAGATACCGACTGCCGGGTCTTTCAGGGCATGAAGGAAGTGGGGCTCGCAAACGCGACTGTCAGGGTCCGTTATCCGATGACCGTGGAACTCGATACACATGATCTGTCTGACAGGCTCTTCACGCGCCGGAAGGATTCGACCAGGAAGGCAGCGATATCCCAGCAGGAGGTGCCATGATGACTAATGCTTCAATGAGCAAGGAAGACCGTCATGTGATGATGCAATCTATGATGGAGCGGTTGTTCGGCGGCATGGATGCGGACGAGAACAAAGAGATATGCGCGACCATGATGGCCAAGATGACCGAAGGCGTCGATATGAAGGAGATGATGCCGAAGATGATGATGGGCATGATGTCACGTAGCGGCGATGACAAGTCTGGCGGCATGCCGGGCATGA
>JBPCWA010000503.1:0-2793 GCA_051009975.1 Hyphomicrobiaceae bacterium | reverse complement strand
CTGTCTGTCCTACTAGAAGAGGCTGGCCGGCGTCGGCCAGCCGAGTTCTGTTCTGCTCTGCCTATAGGCCAGATGGGCCAATGAACTATTACCTGCAATACGGCCAAATCTGGCCATACATTCCGACACTCATTGATGGCGCATTGCTATCTCTGCAGATCGCATTCCTTGCGTTTTGTGGCGGTCTTTTGATTGGGACTGCGTGTGCCGCGGCGAAGTCGTTTGGCGGCAACTGGATCCGCCGTATTGTTGACGCTTACGTTGTGTTCTTCATCAATACACCGCAACTTGTACAGATTTACTTTCTCTATTTTGCACTACCAGACGTCGGCATACTTCTCTCCTCATATGCTGCTGTAATTGTCGGCATGACATTGAATGCAGGAGCGTATCTGACGGAAATACAGCGGGCAGGTTTTGAAAGTGTGCGACAAACCGAAATGGAAGCTGCCGAAACCTTGGGCTTCTCACGCGTTCAGCAGATCCGCTACGTAATCCTACCGCATGTGGCTCGCGTGCTTTTTCCGCCCTTGTCCAACCACTACATCCTCATGACACTCGGGACATCAATGGCAGCCATTTTCGGTGTCGAGGAGCTCACCGGGCGTGCCTTTAACGTCAATTCAGAAACGTTCCGTTCAATAGAAGTTTTCTCCATCGTTGCCCTGATGTACGTGGTTATAACCTTTGCGGCTACAGCGATCCTCGCCGTTATGGGGCGCGTACTGTTTCGCGCGCGGATGAGGATCGTCTGATCATGTTGGAACGTCTGATCGAAGAGGCACCCCGGTTCTTTTCTTATTACAATATGCTGTTCCTAGCGCAAGCGATGCTGGCTACCATTGCACTATCTGCGATAGGTTGTTTGACCGGTGCGGTGACCGGGCTGGTGATTGCATTCGTGCGTCTCGGGAAAGGGCCGCTTTGGTGGCCCTTAAAGGCCCTTGCGATCGTTTTTACCGAGTTTTTCCGGCGAGTTCCCTTCTTGGTCACGCTGATGCTCGTGTTCTTTGCTTCACAACTTTCAGGATTAAATTTGTCGCTTTTCGCAGTGGCGTGCCTCGCGGTTTTCTTGATCGCTAGCGCGTTTCTGGCTGAGATCATTCGCGCCGGATTCGACTCAGTACATGCCAACCAATGGGACGCTGCTGCTGCAATGAATTTCTCGATGTTTGAGACGATCCGCTTCGTGGTGCTACCTCAGGCATGGCGCATCATCTTGCCCCCGGGCTTCGGCTTCTTCATCCTGTTTATCAAGGATACGGCGCTGGCCTCACAGATCGGCGTGGTGGAACTGACTTACGCCGGCAAAGTCCTCAACAACAAGGGGTTCTCGGCCATTCTGGTGTTCGGGGTCATGCTCATCTTGTACTTCGCGATTTCCTATCCTCTGGCCCGATACGGGGCCTATCTGGAGGCAAAGCTTGCCCAATCTCGAGATCATTGACCTCAAAGCGTCCTATGGAAAGGTGCCAGTACTGGACGGAATTTCACTTTCTGTAGACTCGGGTGAAGTTCTGGGGCTGATCGGCCCGTCCGGTTCGGGAAAAAGCACCATACTTCGGGTGCTGGTTGGATTGCTGAAACCAACCAGCGGGCGGGTATTATTGGATAGCGAAGAGATCAAGTTCGACCGATCGGCTGACATTAGGAATGTGCGCAACCGGCTTGCGATCGTATTCCAACAATATAACTTGTTTCAGAACATGACCGTAATAGATAACATCACGATCGCGCCAATTAAGATCCGTGGTTGGTCCAAAAGCGATGTCGTCACGGATGCCGAACGACTGTTGAAACTTGTCGGTTTGGGTGACAAACTGAAGGCCTATCCCGACCAACTTTCAGGTGGTCAGCAGCAGCGCGTCGCGATTGCAAGGGCGCTTGCGCTGAAACCTGAGATCCTGCTGCTGGATGAGATTACAGCGGCGCTAGATCCCGAACTCGTTTCGGAAGTTTTGGATACCATTCGGTTGCTAGCGGCTGACGGTATGACGATGCTCATCGTCAGTCACGAAATGGGCTTTGTCCGCGAAGTTTCAAGCCAGGTGGCGTTCATGGACGAAGGCAAGGTTATCGAAATTGGGACTCCTGGAGCAGTGTTCGATACACCACGCGAAGTAAGAACGCAGGATTTCGTATCAAAGATTCTGAGGCACTAAATGTGAACCAATCGCGCAGCACTAGGCCCGGAGCTGAGCTATTACAGGGCGCCGTCGATTGCCACGTTCACGCCTGTCCCCATCTCAATGGGCGGAGTGTGACAGTGTTCGAAGCAGTGCGCAATGCGGCTGCCGCAGGTATGCGCGGGATCGGACTGATGGACAATTTCTCGAACACGTCCGGTTACGCCGCCCTTGCGAGGCGTGAACTGGGTCACTTGGGAGTTGAAGTCTTCGGTGGATTGATTATGGAGCCGCCGGCCGGCGGCATCTCGGCAGAGGTTGTCCGCATCGCGCTTGGCTACGGATACAGAGCCAGCGAAGGTGCGCGCTTTATATCATTACCGACCCACCATACGCGGAACATCGCACGACACGAAGGGCGATCGCCAATCTACATTGAAGCTTGCCTAGAGATACCCGAGACTGCAGATCTATCTGACGAATTGCTCACAATCCTGGATCTCATCGCGAGCCATGACGCCGTTCTGAATACCGGCCATATTTCCGGCAAGGAAGCTATTCGTATTGTCGAAATCGCGCGCGCGCGCGGAGTTAACCGCATTCTCGTGCCGTCTTCATATTATACCCCGGACGAGGTTCGCGAAATAACGACGCTCGGGGCAAAGAC
>JBPCWA010000502.1:0-4250 GCA_051009975.1 Hyphomicrobiaceae bacterium | reverse complement strand
GCCTAAACCGAACTATTTCAACGCTGTCGCAATACCCTCAACTTCGGACCCGATATGCTCGTTCCTGGGCTTAAACCTATGGGCCATGTCTGGACGACGCCCTGATTGCAAGAAGAATCTAACGTGTTGCTTGCGGTCGGGTGCAAGTCATGTCTCCGGCCTGTTCGCGCGGCACACAACCGCTGGCCCTTCTGTGGTTGCCGCCTTGATTGCAAGAAGTTTCTGACGTTGGTTCTTGTGATTGAGCGCGGTCTTCTGTCAGGCCTGTGTTTTGCGGTCTTTCAGAAACCGCTGGCCGGTATGGTGATCCGCAGAACGGGTCCAAATCTGATGTACGAGCTGTCAGCTCGAGGGCCAGCGCTGGTTTTCCCGCTCCAGATCTATTCGATCACTTGTCCCATGCAGTCGTTGGCTTCTCACCTCCCTATCACCAGCTGATTCCTATTCTGCAGTTCATTTTTCAAACTACGGCAGAGCCAACCGGTTCTCGGTAGTCGACTTTTTTCGTTAGCATCGCCCAGATGGCGCGCGCCATTTTGTTGGCCAAAGCCATTGCGACGAGCATCTTTGGCTTTCGCTCCCTTAACTTTGCCAGCCAGGTGCCATCCGAGATAGACCTGCGCCCCAACCAGTTCAGCCGGGACATCGCACCCAAGATCAAAAGCTTTCGGATATCAGCCTGTCCTGCCTTGGAGACACGCCCCAATCGCTCCTTTCCACCCGAGGAGTGTTGCCGTGGGACGAGACCCAACCAAGCTGCGAAATCTCTTCCACGTTTGAAGCTCATCATGCATGGTGCAAATGCCTCAACCGCCAAAGCTGTTATTGGGCCAACCCCGGGCATTGTTTGCAGCCGACGGGCTGTGTCGGTCTCGCGCGCCAGTTCTTTGATGCATCGCGTCTTACTTTCAATGCGTTCGGACATCTCATATATTTGGATGATTAGATCGCGACACTCATTGCAAACAAGCTGGGCCAAACTGCAATTTCTGTCCTTTATGAAGGCTTCAATCTGTTTCAGATATGCGATGCCTTGTGGGAACGTATGCCCAAACTCGTATAGATAGGACCGGAGCGCGTTCATCAACTCGGTTCGCTGATAGACCAGTTTCTCGCGAACTCTGTACAGCATAGCTTTGGCCTGTTGATCTTCTGATTTTGGGGCAACAAAGCGCATTTCTGGGCGCTGTGCCGCTTCGACAATCGCCTCAGCATCGGCGGCATCATTCTTTTGGCGCTTGACGAATGGTTTAACATACTTTGGCGGGATCAGTCTCACATCATGACCGAGGCGAGATAACTCGCGTGCCCAATAGTTGGCGCTACCGCAAGCCTCCATTGCGACGACTGCGGGAGCAAGATCTGCCATAAACCGCTGGAACTGCGACCGGCTTAGCTTTTTTCTGAACTTCACCTTCCCACGCATCGATGCTCCATGAAGTTGGAAAACACTTTTTGCCAAATCCACACCGATCATCGTATCTTTCGTCATGGTTGCCGTCCTTTCGTTCCGGTGGCTTCAACACCACCAACTTGGCACATTGCGATGCCGTCAAGGGAGGGCGGCAACCACCCCATCTGATGTTATCCGCAGATCGGCTCCCAATCAAAATGGCACGGGTTTCGATACCCAGGCCCGACGTCGGGTTTTTCAGATCTCCAGATTGACCGCGTCACATCACATCATCATCACCCTCGCAATTCGAACTTATCTTCCAGCTCTATCTCAATGGTCGACTGTCGAGCCAAATTACATCTTCACCGCATAGTTTGCAGTTCGGAAGGTTCCGCCTTTGCTCATAATTGCCCAAGCAATGCGTGCCAGTTTGTTCGCAACTGCTACGGCCACGACCTTCGCCGGTTTTTTCTCCAGCAACTTGACGACCCATGGGTATCTCCACGGAAAGATCCTGGCCATCTTCACGATGGACGTTCCACCAATGACGAGAAGACGCCGCAGATACTGATCACCTTGCTTGGTAATGCTGCCCAGCTTGATCTTGCCACCCGTTGAGTTTTGTTTAGGCACCAGGCCAATCCATGCAGCAAGATCCCGTCCGGACTTAAATTGACTGGGGTCAGTGACTGTTGCGGTAAGCGCCGTCGCACTAATTACTCCGATACCTGGGATGCTCTCCAACCGTTTGCTCACATCACTGGCGCGGTGTTGCTCCTTAATACAAAGATCCAGTTCGCGGGTTTTCCGGTTGAGCGACATAATCTGATCGATGAGTGCCGAAAGCGCTTGGACCATTGCGCACGGAAGCGATTGAGATGAGCGTGCTTCGGCGACGATGTTGACAAGTTGTGCCAGGCCTTCAAGACCCGTCTCAGCAACAATACCCAATTCAACCATGTGTGCCCGGAGTGCGTTCATGAGCCTGGTGCGCTGACGGAGAAGGAGAACCCTTGCACGATGGACGGCAAGCGCCGCCTGCTGTTCCTCAGACTTGATCGGGACAAACCGCATCGATGGACGAGTGACGGCTTCACAGATCGCTGCGGCATCAGCAGCATCGTTCTTGCTTCGCTTGACGTAAGCCTTGACATAAACCGGTGGAATCAGACGGACAGTATGTCCGAGCTTGGTCAGCTCTCGGGCCCAGTAGTGGGACGTCGCACACGCCTCCATGCCAATCAGACACGGCGCGAGCTTGTCAAAGAAAGGGATAACCTGCTTGCGGCGCAGTTGACGGGTGAGAACAACTTCCTCGTCCGCGTCAACGCCATGAACCTGAAAAACATTATTCGCGATATCGACGCCGATCGTATGAGCCTGCATGGTTACGCCTCCTGTGGTTGGATTGCACCGAAGCCATCACTATAACTTAGCGAGAGGCTCGGTGCGGGCGTCGTCCACGGTATCATAAGCGGCTGTTCGTCTGCTCTGCCATAGTCTGTAAATGAGTGACGAAACTAATCTACCAAAGCTTCAGCGCGCCGCGTCGGTCCTCCAAGTAAACAGCCGGACCGTCCGCGCAATGCGTGATTTCTTTGTCGAGCGGCTTGGCTTCGAAGTGGGTATAGAAGTCGGCACAAGCCCGAACTTCGTAACACTCGATCGTGACGGCCAGACCATCATGTTGGCGTGCCGGTGGTCATTTGGTTTTCGGCAAGGTGGTTGGGCCGCCTTTGTCGCGGTAGCGCCCGATGGACGCGAGATCATGTTTGGTCAGATCCTAGCCGAATAACGCGTCAACGATCGGGCAGTCTGGAATGCGATTGCCATGACACTGCGCCGCCATGTCTCGCAGCGTTTTTTCAAGCTTTTTTAGGTCAGAAATTTTGCGCCGTGCTTCCTCAGCGTGATGAAGCGTTAGTTCCTTTACATCCGCGCACGTAACGTCGTGACCGTCCGCAATGCCAAGCAGTGATCGGATCTCTTCAAGTGAAAACCCTAGAGATCGACTCCGCGAAATGAATAGCAGACGCCGGGCATGCTCTGCTCCATAGGAACGATGCCCACCACGCGTACGCGGCGGCTCAGGCATTGCTTCAATCTTTTCGTAGTAGCGTATTGTCTCGATATTCACGCCGGTCCGCTTGGAAAGCTCGCCAATGCTGAGGTGTTGAACTGCCATTGATTTGTCTCTGTCAAAAAAAGACTTGAACCTGTAGCGACTACAGGAATTAGCATATCTAGATGAGCAAGAGCAGTCGCATTGCCGTGCACCACAAGGATGGTCCCGACCGAACAGTGTCGGCCCTGCTTCCCGGAGTAGGTCTGGTCGCAGCCATAGTTGCATTCGTCGGCGCATCATGCTGCGTTTTACCGCTCATGCTCGCTGCCGTTGGCGTGGGCGGGGCCTGGATCGCACAGCTTGCGATCTTCGTGACGTATCAATGGTACATTTTGACCATCGCCGTAGTGCTCTTTGCGATCACTTGGATTGTAGCCGTTGTTCGAGGGAGCAGTAGGCGCGCCAAGCTCATTCTCGCTGTTTCTACGGCACTCGTGGCTGCTGCATTCGCTATGCCGATATACGAGGACGACATTACGCAGCATCTGCTCAAGATGATGCGGGGCTAGAAAATGTCAGCAGATCGCCTTCTCTCCATCGGTGTCGTTGGAACTGTCTTGGCAGCGCTATGTTGCTTCACGCCGATTCTGGTGATCGCCCTAGGTGCTTTGGGTTTATCCGCATGGATTAGCGGCCTGGATGCCGTTCTCCTTCCAACACTCTTCATCTTCATTCTCATTACGGTGTACGCTCTATGGAAAAGACAGAAAAAGACGTCGAACTGATATC
>JBPCWA010000501.1:0-4882 GCA_051009975.1 Hyphomicrobiaceae bacterium | reverse complement strand
GAATAGATGAAAGCATGTCGAATTGTCGCCGCCTTAGTGTCGCTGGCTGCGACCGCCGGCCCCACAAAGGCTCACGCGGATCAAGCAGACAAATCGATTAAACTGGTCTTGCAAATTACGGTTGATGGTTTGCGAGGCGATCTTCTATCGCGCTATGGAGCACGATTTGGCGAGGGTGGGTTCCGCCTTCTTCTGCGGAACGGCGCGGTCTTTGCCAACTCTCACTACCAACACGCGAACACCGAAACGATCGTTGGCCACGCCACCCTCGCAACTGGAGCCAATCCCTCGACGCATGGTATGGTCGGCAACGTCTGGTATGACCGGGAGACTGGCGAGCTCTCCTACAATATCGAGGACCCGGAGCATCCCCTCCTGCCGACCCGAGAGTCCGATGCAACTGGCGAACAGCTCGATCCCGCCCAAAGAGCATCTCGCACACTCGGTCGTTCGCCCCGATCAATATTGGCGTCCACATTCACTGATGAACTTGCTACCCATTTTGCCGGTGACGCGAAGATATTCGCCGTATCAGGAAAAGATCGCAGTTCTGTCGCAATGGCAGGGCATGCTGGCAAAGCCTTCTGGTACTCTACTAATTCCGGTGATTTCGTCACCAGCAGTTTCTACTATCGAGACTACCCGGATTGGGTCACCACTTGGAACAAGCAGCGCCTAGCGGCCTCTTTTGCTGGCAAGCGTTGGCGTCTTCTGAAGCGGCCGTCGACTTATCTTTTGGCCAAGCAGGATGACCGACCCTACGAAACCGACCTTCAAGGCTTCGGGCGCACCTTTCCGCATCCCTTCGGCGCCTCAAGGAGCAAAATCTTTTTCACGCTTGTCTTTATCAGCCCTTACGGCGATTGGCTTACTAACGAATTCGCCAAAACGTTGCTCGTCAAGGAGCAGCTTGGCAAGAACAAGTCGATCGACTACCTCTCCGTCAGCTATTCCTCGGTCGACGCCGTCAACCACTTTTTTGGGCCCTCCAGTCTTGAAAACGAGGACGCCGTCCTGCGACTTGATGGCACGCTCGCAGATCTATTTGCTCACGTGGACAAGCATGTGGGGTTAGAGCACACACTTATTGTCCTGTCCGCCGATCATGGGATGGCGGAGATGCCCGAGTACATGGCCGAAAGAGGCATGGATGTCTCACGCCTCCTCAGCGAGGATTTAGTTAAGCTCGCCAATGCGGCCGGCCGCGCCTCATTCGGCATCGACAATATCGCCAAACGCTTCTTTCGCCCCTATCTTTATCTCGATGACAAAGTCCTCGGAGAGGCTCGGCTGGACCGCCCTGCGGTTGAGCGTACAATTGCTGAGCAGCTGACTGCCAAGCGGGGTATTGCACTGGCTGTTGCCAGTAGTTCACTAGCAACGATAACGGACTCTCCCTTGGTGAGAAAAATCCGCCTAAACCATCACCCCAAGCGTTCCGGAGACATTTATGTCGTACAGGAGCCCTACTGGTTCATGTACGAAAAGGGCCCAATCGCAGCCATGCATGGCTCGCCCTGGAGCTATGACGCCTTCGTCCCTGTTATATTTTTCGGACCAGGCATCAATTCGAGAACTATCCATCGTCGAACGTTTCCAATCGACGTTGCTCCCACGCTCGCAGCCTATCTCGGTATCAAACCGCCCTCATCATCCGTCGGCACCCCACTTCCTGAGGCATTGCCGTGAATTCGACCCGCGTGGCAAAAAAGAGCGGTAAGGCCCAGGGCCAGTCCAATGGAACGGTGCACCTCCTCCGCACTTCCCGCCCCGGTCAACCACGGATTATTGATTCCGTTCGTGCAGAGGCGCACACTTGTGTGTGCAGCAAGCAATCTCAACTATCTGCCAGTGCGATGCACGAAGAGCAGGAGGGGCCGAGCGGACCCTGGCGGCCGTTCCGTTTGGTGCGTAGTTGGCGCGGTGTCACCACACAGCAACAGGACCTCGAACTCCAGCTACGTGGCGGCCGCCACCAGTGCTGCAGTGTCGTAGTATTCGGCGAGGGAAATGATCTTACCGCTTTCGAAACACCAGATATCGACTTTCGGCGTCTCAACCTTCTTACCCGTATGCTTGTTTGTCCAGGCCGTATGGCAGACGGCAACGACGCGGTTGCCGTCTGCTATGAAATCGTGGACCTTATAGTGGTCCATTGACCAGTCATCGAGCAATCCCTTGAAGTACCCGCGCACCTCAGCACTGCAGGAACACCTCTTGGTAAATTCAGCACCTTGCAAGCCATTTGCCAGAGAGCTTAATTCAACGTTTTCATCCATCGCCGCTATCACGCGTTCGACGCAGCCCCCTTTCGTATCATGCCAATCCTGATAAAGCTCGCGAAGAACAGAGACATTTGAGTTTTCGGTGGCCATTGGAATTTCCTAGTAACAATAGGGAATAAATTCGGAGTTGGCAGAAATTCGTTCCAATTTCGGCAGGATCAACTCTTCGAAGTTCGTCCTTGGCCGATATCCTGTCAAGCGACGCCCCCTATGAGAAAATTCGTGCTGTCGCAGAGTCAGTGGAGGACAAGGGCTCAACTAAGACAAACCCTGGCTCGCAGGTTATGAATTCGCCAAACCGGCACTCGGCTGAAGACTTTAGCGGATGGTCGAGCCCAGAAAATCACCTCGCGCCGTGCGAATTTGCCTAGGTCGCACCCAAGCCGCCAATCCGAATACGTTTTGATCCACAAGGGATCGTCCTGCTGATTGATCGCCCGTCTAAATAACTCTTTTTATTGGCCTTTTTTGCTCGGCTAGCTCTTTCTATTGTCATTCGCAAGCGATTTCATGAACATCACGCGAGTACGACGCGATGAGACTATGACGTCATCAGAGTTTTTCCACTCGAAGTCTCTATGACTGCCGATCCTCGGGAAAGAGCAATATTTCTCGGGACTAAGCCCACTTTGGCCGTGCCCAGATCGCTCGGAATTAGGCGCTACTCAACGGCCTTGAGACGGATGAGTATATTTTGCTGTGCCTACAAACATGAATGTGCTAACAACCTTCAATCGACATTGGCCGGACAATCAGGCCGTTACGCCTGCTCGTTGCCAGGCGCACGATCAGACTATCCCCCAAAATCGACGAAACAAGGTGGTGTGCGCGACGCATACCGGCAACGCAAGGACTTGCAGGGACACTACAATGCAAACTGGAACCGTGAAATTTTTCAACACGACCAAAGGCTATGGCTTCATCCAACCTGATGATGGCAGCAAGGACGTTTTTGTTCACATCTCAGCGCTTGAGCGCGCCGGCATCTACAGCCTCGGTGAAGGCCAGAAAGTCTCTTTCGACACGGAAACAGATCGCCGCAGCGGAAAAATCGCTGTAGCCAACATCCAGGCTGAATAGACGACTTCGATAAGACCTAGTGTTGCATATATACAACACTAGGTCGGCTCATCTGCGATCGGACGAACGTCTGTCGTGTGGTGCAGTTTGCGCACTCACGTTATGCAATTAAGAATATTTACTGCTTCATTGCTTCTCTCTCTCTCCGCAGAAAAGAGAACTGCAACGGCCAAC
Source organism: Hyphomicrobiaceae bacterium (assembly GCA_051009975.1). Lineage (GTDB taxonomy): Bacteria > Pseudomonadota > Alphaproteobacteria > Rhizobiales > Hyphomicrobiaceae > Tectiglobus. The sequence continues at coordinate 1,343 of JBPCWA010000501.1, read as the reverse complement.
TGTCCTTTGCAGTGTTTGCGCCAGCCGAATGTTTGACGCTCGGCAGGTAGCGCTGACGAGTGGCACACATGCTAAACTAAATTCCGTCCGGCCAACGCAAGGGTTTGACTGTGAACGGCGGTCGCGGTTCACGCCGCTGCGTCAGTCCATTCTGCCGAAGACGCCAGTAGAACGGATTGAACCTGTCTCCACCGAAAAATGGTTCACCGTTGTATATCATCAGCGGAACGCCGCCGTGCCCCGCCTGTGCCTGAAACCTCGCGTTCTCTTGCCAGTACTGGTCGATATCAGCCGGGTCCTTTTGAATGTATTTGATCGCCTCAGCGTAGTTGAGGCCGTCAATGCGATTGAAACGCTCCTCAACATGATTTGGCCAATGCTCGACGTGATCGCCCCAAATCAGGCTCGAGACATGATGGACATAGTCGAGGCCCTTGCCGTGCTTCTGGCAATAGCATGCCAGTCGGGTAAGCCAGACAATGTAGGGTTGTTTTTCGGGCGGGTGGACATAAAGAAATCCGTCGCCGTTAGGTGGATGCATCGTCTGCCAAATTGGATCGGGAGACGCCCACTTGAACGGAACACCCTCATATTGGGCCATACGAACGGAGTCCCACATGGTGTCCGGGATCTTGTACCAAACGCCGAATACACCCCCGGCATGGCCGCTACCGCCCTTTGTAGAGCGCACAGCGATCGGTAGAACTGGACGGATCGTGATGTCCACATTGTAGTTCGAGTTGAGCCAGACCAGGCGCTGCAACACGATGTAACTATATGGACTGCGCATCGACCAGCACACGTCGACCTTGAGAGGACTTTCTTCCGTCACCGGTTTGGTTGTGGACCGCGGGGGATCCAGTTGTTTCGCAGGTGGATGTAGGCCATCCCAGTAGTGCGTCACGAGAAAATTGTCAGTCGGTGGCGGTGGATCGTCGGTCGCAGGGACCGGAGGCATCTCAGGTACCACTTTGTCGCGCCACTCGGCATCTGGACCGGTGTGGCTGTCGACGAAATCTTGATCAACCTTCATGAAAGTACTTTCCTCCGCTTGCCATATCCGATTTCAAGTATCGTCGGAAAAATGGCCGACGCACCAATTCACTCAGTCATGCCTCTTAGTTGAGCCCAGCTCAATTGACAATCAAGGGCACAAACACTGCGATTGCACAGAACCCAACGGCAGTTTCCGGGTCACGGTGTGCCTCAGAATGCGTATCGTCGTTAACCTTCTTTGGCGGCGAACGTGACATGACACTTTTGGTATTACCGCCGATATGCCTTTAATTGGGATGGATTGGCGGCCGGGCCAGGTGCCCGTTTTTTACATACGGAGGCTATCC
>JBPCWA010000500.1:0-7795 GCA_051009975.1 Hyphomicrobiaceae bacterium | reverse complement strand
CTAGCGAAAACCTCAACAGATCAGAATCCGCGGTGCGGCCGGGCGAGGAACGTTCGACAGTCTTGCACCAAATCAAACAAAAGCTGGTCGGTATGTGGCCGTACAGCAAGCTGGCCGAGTTGCGGTTGGAAATCGCCGAGAAGTCCGGACGGATAGCTGAGCTAGAGGCGAAGCTTGCGCGGTATAGAGCTGCCGGCTTACCGGACGAAGGTGAGTACGAGCATCGCGAAGGCTGCTTTGTGTTTCCAGTAAGTCCAGAGGTCTTCTGTTGCCAGCGCTGCTTCGTGATGGAGGCTAAGCGACACCCCACCTATCCCGATGCGGGTGGTGCGTTCCTTGTTTGCTCTGTTTGCGACGATCGCGTGCCAACAGGTGGCATACTCGGCCGATTGAGGCCGAGCCCACGTCATATCGTCCCGACTTAGAAATGCGAATGGAATGGTCGATCGGAGGTCTCGCTCAGACCTTACTTCGAGAGAATGACGTTTAGAGTAGAAGTACCGCCCCCTCACGACAGTTCAGGCCTAACCTATGGGGAGGACGAAGCAGTGTCCGTTCGAGATTACATGTCACACTAGTCGGACTGGCGCTACTTCGGTTTATAGGCCCGCTCCAGCAACCAGTACCCGACCCTCGCCAAACCAAGCACTCCCGCGAGCATGGCGACCACATATATCAATCCGTTCAATTCCGGCGACATCCAGCGAGAGCGCGCTGAGTCGCTCGGGCCAGTCAATAGCTCTCTTGTCGAGCTGGTCAGCTACCGTCGCATGGTCTGGGACGGCCAGCTCAACGAAAGAGCATGCTCGGAACCGAGCGAAGGGACCATGGGGGAATGGGAGAACCCCACACGGTAATTCAGGCTATCACGCGCCTTTCAGTGGAGTCCCACAGTTGGGACTTTTATCACGGGGCAGATAGTCGATGTTGCGGTTCAGGATTTGTCGGCATGGTTCCAGCCCGAACTTCCCAACCGCTAACCGCAAGATGGCACAGCTTTATGGGGCAAGGACATCTAACGAAGATATTTCTCTTTTACCCGGGTTCCGTCCAGCTCTCCGAGAACGCAAGCGAGGAAGTGCTGAACGGTCGACCCTCACGTTCACGCGGCCAGGCCTTGCCGGCGGCATTCTTCCCGTTGATGGAGAACGAGGCATCGAGTGCGGGTACAAAGACCGTGCATAGGCCATAAGGCCTGCCCTCCGGCGTTCCTGGTTGTGTGTGGAGCATCATTGGATCGCGCATATTTGACCAGCAGCAGACAATCTCATCGCTGCCTGCTGTAATTGTCTCCATATAGGATTTGAGTGGATCGCCACTCTTCTGGAACGTCGCATCTATGATAGAAATGCTCTCGTCTTTGAGGTCGGGTGTAAGCATGCCCTGGATTGTCTGTTGCAACCAGCGCATCATGGCTGTGTGGTCAGAATAGATGCGCCATTTGTCGTCCGTCAGTTCGATTTTGGCAAAAAGAACGTGACCGGGACCGGTAGGACAGAACGACATCCGCCAGAAACTGACCATGGTTGTGTAGTCATCGCTATCCTCGGGCGCGAGGTGCACAAACGGGTTCTCGCCGGTCATCGATATGTGGTTTGGATCAACAATTGATGGCGAAATGGGCATGGCATGCTCCCGCGAAAGGTTGCGGGTTATTTTTCGAATATTGCACGGCGGTCGGATCTCTCGTAACCCTGCAGCAGCCTATCGGTATCGAGATGTTACCGGACATTGACTCAACGCCGATCGATGTGCGCTTCCGGATGCAAAGCGGACGTAGATTTCTTCATGCGCTTAGGTCTGCTAATGACCCCAAGCGGCCGTGAGCAAGTGCAGCATCGGCACCGGGGACGACGGCAACAATCATCAAATCTCGAACGTTATTCCATCTCGAGGCGGGCGGTATCGAAACCGGCCTCGCCCTCGTAAGTAGACTTGGCGTGGTGTGTACTGCGCCGATAACCATGGCCCGGCAGGCACCGTTCGCATCCTTACGAAATCTGCTGGAGGAATCGCTTGGCGCTCTTGAGGTCAGGTGTGTCGTGGCCTTCACTGAACCAAACGTAGACAGGCTTTAAGAGTGCTCTTGCCTGCTTCGTCTCGCCATTCGCGTGCATGATGGATGCCAAGGTGCAAGCTACTCGGAGCTCCTGTCCTTTGGCGCCAATTTTCTGGCTCAGCCGCATTGCGCGGCTCAGTCGCTCCTTGATTTCATCGTGATGGCTGCTCCCCTGCCGCCAGGAAACCTCACCTTGCAACCGATAGATTTCGACTTCCCAGAAACTTTCTCCAGTACGCTCGATCAGTTCCAGCGCATTAGCAAGCTGGGTTCGCGAAGCGTCGAACTCTTCGTTCGCAGCCAAGGCGTCCGCGAAGAAAGCTAGGTCCAATGGTGCTGCCAAACGCGAACGACCGGCGAGTCTGGCTTCCATCACGTTTCGCATCTGGTCCAGCCCGTTTCTGACATCGCCTGACTTGGCAAGGGCCCAGCCGCGCCAGGTTTCTCCCAACGTCGTGTAGAGTTGCAACCCCATATCTTTCCCGAGTCTGATCAATTGATCAGCATGCTCCAGGGCCGCGCGGGGCTCATTTCGCATCATGCGATATCTGGTGGAAAACATGTGCGCATGTACCAGACTTGTTCGATGGGAAAGCTCTTCTGCCAGGGCCAGTCCGCTAATATTATGTTGCTCCGCTCGTTCCGGCCAGCCGGAGAGCCAATACATTATTGCGCCTTGGACATGGCAACAGACACAAGGGTCGTGTCCTCCGAATTGAAGTGCCTGATCGCGATGAAGAACCTTGTCGTAGAGGCTCAACCCCGCTTCGCAATGCTTGATCGCAGAGGCCAGCTCAGCGGTAAATAATTTCGTTGTCCACGTTGCATGGTGTGCCTGAAGATCGAGCGTCGGATTCTTGCTTTGCGCCGCATAGCTGATCAGGTCCGTCGTTAGCTCTCTCGCGCGCAGGTGTGCAGACCTGCCCTAATTATAGAGCCAAAGTCCCCAGGTCGCTTGAAATTGGGACGGGATATTGCCTTCGGTCGTCCCCAAAGCACGTGCTCGCTCGTAAGTTTCCGCTACTTCCCGCACTCCCCAACCATGGACGGCCATCAACGCCGGCCCCAGTCCAAGTTGAAGCCGTAGCTCCATGCGCCGTCGCTCAGCGCTTTCCGGGAGGCCAGAGAGAAGTTCGATGGCTCGCCTGAAATGGTCGACAGCTTCAAGGTTCGCCGACTGCCCTGCCGCGCGCCGAGCCGCCCGTTCCCAAAAATTAGCCGCCATTTCGTTGAGGCCGGCCTCGGTATAGTGGTGTGCGAGTATTTCCGGTTCCGTCTCGACTACGGCCGGAAAGAGCTCCTGCAATGCATTTGCAATCCGCTCGTGCAAGTATCGACGCTGTTTGATCAACAAGGTGCTGTAAGCGGTGTCCTGAATAAGGGCATGTTTAAAGGTATAACGGACAACAGGAATCGTACCCTTAACGTACACCAGCTCGGAAGCCACGAGTTGCTCGAGCGCCGCGGCTAGCTCTGGGCCAGGTTTGCCCGTAGCACGGGCAAGTAGCTCCTGACTGAAATCCCGGCCGACAACTGATGCCACTTGCGCGACGTCCCTTGCACTCCCAAGCCTATCAAGACGGGCCAGGAGCGATGCCTGCAAGCTTTCCGGAACTTCGCTTTTGGTATCTGCTGCTTCGATTATTGACTTAGTCAGTTCCTCGACAAATAGCGGCACACCATCAGTGCGCGAGGCTATATGTTGGATTGTTGCCTCATCGGTCGTTGATCCGGCCAAACTGCGCACTAGTTCTTCGGTTTGCATTCGGCTGAGCGGGTTCAATGTCAGCCGTGTCAAATTCGGGGCGAGCGAGAATGGTGCATGCCAATCCTGTCGATGCGTGAGCACCATGAGTACCCCATGCTCGGAAATGTTGGGTGCCGTCTGCATCAAAACTTCAAGGGTGGTCGGTTCAATCCAATGCGCATCTTCAAGCAGGAAAAGCACAGGCCGCTCCTTGGCCAGCCGGATCAACTGCTCAACGAGAATTCCTTGAATGCGCTCTTTTCGTTCATCTGCGTGCAACTCGCGCGTGCTCTGGTTTTCGTTAGGTGCTGATGAGAACAAGCCAGCGATGATTGGCACGTCATCGGTCGGAAACAGAGCCTCCAACTTGGCACAACGGGCATCGTCAGAGTCATGTGAATCAAGCTCAGCCACACGCTCGAGCTGGCGTAAGACCGGATAGAGCACGCTATTGGTATGGTAAGGTGAACATTGGTAGCTCAACCGGGTCGGGTTTTCGTTCTTGAGCTCACCGAGCATTGCCCGCAACAGACGCGACTTGCCAATCCCGGCCTCTCCTGAAAGAAGCACCACCTGACCCTCGCCTCTTTGTGCGAGTTCCCAACGTTCAAGCAGCAGACCGAGCTCGTGTTGACGTCCGACAAAATTCGTCAAACGGCCGCTTTGCGTAATATCGAAGCGGTTTGCAACTTGAAGCTCGCCGGACACGCGCCAGGCCGCATGTTCTCCTTCGAAACCCTTGAGCTGAAGGCTGCCCAAATTCTTCCAGGAAAATGCTTTTCTAACCAGGCGGTGCGTTCGTGAGTCGATAATGATCTGTCCTGCTGACGCAACTTCCTGCAGCCTGGCAGCCAGATTCGGTGTGTCTCCAATCACGGCTTCTTCTTGGGCCGCACCTTCGCCGACCAAGTCCCCGACGACCACGTCTCCCGTACTGATACCAATACGAGCCCGCAACAGCTCTTTCCGGACTGGGGCGAGCCGCTCAATTGCTTGCAGCAGGGAAATGGCAGACCGTATTGCTCGCTCGCAGTCGTCCTCGTGGGCCTGAGGATATCCAAACAGGGCCATGATTCCATCGCCCATGAACTTTGCGACATGACCTTCGTAACGAACCACTTCTCCCGCGACTATGTTCTGATAGTTTCGAATGACCTCACTAAGCACTTCGGGGTCCAGCCTCTGCGACATCGCCGTTGAACCAACTAGGTCGCAAAATAATACCGTCAGCTGGCGACGCTCGGCTGAATGGGCGCCGCCGGCTGTAGACACCGCTCGGTTTGCTGGAGTTGCGACGGTGGGCAGGGGTGGTGAGCCGGATGGATGCCCTGCGAGGGCGTCGAGAATTTTGCGGCGATGACCGACGGACCTGACACCGATTTCCTTCAGATCCTCGGTGGTCAAACGCGTGAGAAGCGCGAAATCAACATGATTCTCGGCGAAGGCCTCTGCATACTCACCAAGACCCAATTCATACAACCAATCGCCGAGCTCTTGTTCCATCGCGTCGCCCTTTTCGCAATGATATCAGAACTGGATCGGAATGCAGAACATGCCCGTCCAATATGCTTGGTTGGTATTCAGTTCCTGTCCGAAACACATAGTAAGCAACTTACGGCGCAGATTGTCTGGACCTGGCCGGCAACTCGCGCCAGGCGGAGAACGAAGCCAATCTCACGTCGCACTATGGCTAACGTCGCTGATGACCGCCAATGGCCCATCTCGGACGTGTCTTCCTGCACCTGCTCACGTCTGCTTCCGGGAGCAAAGCGGCTATAGGTTGCTGCAGTGCTCAGGTCTGCCTATGAGCCAAAATTGCCCTTGGCGGTCGCCATGGTCAGCCGTCATTTCAAGCCTTAAAGCGCGTTCTCTTAGATCACGCCATCCTTAATGATGAGGGCGAAGTTCTTGTGGGTATCCGCGACCAAGCTGAGGTTCTCAAGGGGGTGCCATTGGCCAATCCACATTGGGTGCTCGGATCAGTGGTGGCCGCGCCCCGCCGGGACACAGCCACCGCGATAATCGCACGGTGACTGGGATGCCCAGGAAGGTGGAAATGCGATTGGTCAACAAAACGGCCACCTAGGCGCCGCCAATCTGCCTCTGCCTCATTAGGATTAGCATCAAGATCAGATTGGCTTTCCCTCGCTCTCCACCCAGCGGGCCATGAGTTGATTGCTTGGCAACGAGTTGTCGGCAACCTTCCGGGCGCACTCGATGCCTGCCACCGGTAGACCTTCTGGCTTGAGCAGCCCAACCTGCACCAGGACTGAGGCTTGGTCCCAGTAGATGTGCTCGTGCGCAACCTTGCCGTCCACGAAGCCCACGATGGCAACAAGAGGAATTTCGACTCTTCTACCAGTCGGCTTGATGCCCGGCAGCATCCAATCGATCTCGCTCGTATGGGTGAACTTGAACAGCAACTCGTCAACGATCTGATCAGCGCCGACTGTGCGGCTGATCGGTGAAAGCTCCATGTCCGCCGGGTTCTCGCCAATGAAATGATATTTGTAGAACCGCTTGAGCTGGTCATGCCCGACACCACCGGTCATTGTCGGGACGTGGTTGACGTACGGCTCGGCTACCATCGTGGACATGGTGGCATCGACGTCCCGGGTTTCGAACTCATGTCGGCAATGCGCTTCCCAGAGGGCCACAAGATCGTGGTTAGGCATTCTGAGGCTCCTAGAACGTGACGGATGAAGAGAACGAATGTGTCATGGCTGAGGCTTGTCCTGAGCTGATGAGACAACCAGCTACTCCAAGAGCCTGACGCTGATTGAGTAGGTGTCGGTTGATACCTTTGAAACATAGTGGAACTCGATCGCCTGCGGGGACCGCCTGCCACCACGATTGGTATGGCTTCAACATACTTTCGTGCACATTAACAATTTCGATCGGCATCACAACCGGTAGCGATTCAATATCGAAAGGAAACGGATGGAGCTCAATCGTTCTTGACCCAAGAGGCGGGAGTGGGTGACGGGGATCGACCATGGCACGACCGTGTCCATCTCCTGCACGGGACGGCTCCTCTCGGCGACGGATTAAGCCGCTATTCTGATCGTGAGGAGCATCATGATCCGGATGAGCCGAAATGGAACTTATCGCAACAATCGGCCTGGATTGGGCTCGTGCCGAAGTGGGCCTTTCGGCGGTGGTGAACCGGAATTGGGCCACGACCAGTTATGGCCCATCTCGGACGTAGATCGCTGCACCTGCTTACGTCCGCTTCCGAGAGCAAAGCAGTCATGCAGTACCAGTAATCAGAGACACAACAGTTCCTGCAGAAATGCGTTGTAACGGTTGAGTGCGTCGCGTTTCTCGTCCAACCACGAGTATTGGTCGTAGATCCCTTCGACTCCCGGAATGACTTGGTTGAGGACGCGCTCTCGCACGTGCGGTAGGACACCCAGACGCACGAGGTTGGTGCCAGCGGTTCGGCCCATAGGTCCGGCGTGCCGAGGTTGAGAATTCTGGATAGCTTCTCGCCGGCGACACGTTTTTATTGTGGGGGCATCTTTTGGGGCATTATTCGAAACCGACATTTCAAAGGCCTGGAACATGGAAAAGTTCAAGGCGAGAGCTGAAGAGCGCATCGCACTTAAACGCGGCGGCGAGGCTGACGAGATCGTAGGAGCTGCACTTTATCTCGCCTCTGACCATGCCTCCTACACCACTGGAGCCATTATCCGCATCGATGGTGGGTCAGTCTACTAAACCACTACCGGCGCCAAGCCGGCGCGCACTGAGCAGACCTCGGAGCGTCGCCTAATAATTGCGACCGCACTGGGTTGGGCAGCGAACCGCTGCCCTCATTGCTTGGACCCGAAGAACTCTTGCTTGCGATGTGGTTTGAGCCTCAGGATTGCAGCCAGCCACCGTCGACGTCGATGGTTGTACCGGTGACGAACTCGTTCTCGACTGCGAAAACGATTGCCTGCGCAATCTCGTCCGCCGTGCCAGCACGCGGGATCAAGTTATTGGCC
>JBPCWA010000499.1:0-3335 GCA_051009975.1 Hyphomicrobiaceae bacterium | reverse complement strand
CGGCGCCAACGGCAGGCGACGACGCTGCTACAGTTAATCAAACCGAATCTGTGATCATTCCGGTGCTCGACAATGACGATGATGCCGATGGTGATCAGTTGAACGTCGCGTCAGTCACCAGCGCGTCGAACGGGACTGTGAATATCAATTCCGACAACACGATCACGTATACACCTGATCCGACGTTCTCAGGCGCCGACAACTTTACCTATACAGTATCCGACGGCAACGGTGGATCAGATGCAGCAAGCGTCAATGTTGCTGTGAATGCGATCTCTCCTCCATCCAATTCTGCAGACTCTTATGTCGCGATTGCCAACGGTGGCGGAACGAAGCACAATTTGGAACACAACAATAGCAGCAAAAGCTTTTATCATGACGGCGTTTGGTGGGCAGTGTTGCCTTCGAACGGAGTTTGGTCAGTGTTCGAAGCTTCCGGAACTCCCTCGTCCGCCGGGGCCACGGGCGGATGGAACATTGCCAGCGACCCGCTGCTGAACAGTAATCTTCACGCAGACATCGCATGGAATGCCACCACGAATACGCTTTACGTCCTTCAATTCGGCTCCAATTCTTCTCAGCCTCACCTTCTTGAGATGAGCTACGACAGCAATAATCGTTCGTGGACAGCAGACAAAAACGTCAATCTTTCTGCATCACTGGACTCGGAGGTGTGGGGCTCAAACAACGACCTATCTCTTGGTCTTGATCAAAACGGGAACGTATTAATTCTTGGAATTACCGGCGGGAATTCAAACGAGCGCGGTTTGCATTTAGCATATTCGACAAGTTCCGATTTGAGCACGTGGGATCACATCACCGTTGATAACGATACGACTAGCAGCGGCGGCGGCAATGGAAATAGCAAGGCGGACTTTATTCATTTCAGCGTAAATGGAAATGACCAAGTTGGTATTGTTTATAGCAAAGATGGCGCCTCAAGTAATAGCTGGAGCTTCGCGTGGCGAGATTCTTCCCAAAATTCTACAGATTACAGCAATGGGTGGTCGATTGAAACCATCACAACAGACGTCAAAATTGATGATCACGTATCGGTTGCAACTGACGGAGAATATATCTACGCGGCAATAAAAGATAACAAAGACGATATTTGGCTGTTGAAGGGCCAGCCCGGCAACTGGGACGATCCTGTGCACGTGGTTGACAGCGGGAGTCCAAGTCGCCCCATCATTGCTTACGACGAAACCAGTGATCAGATTTACATTTTGTATCAGGAAAAACAGTCGCCTTACGGTGATATTTATATGAAGGCAACGGACGCAGCTAATCCTGCCTTCGATCTAAACGGTCTGGGCACCGTGATACTTGAAGGAACAAGTTCCGGGGATAGATTTTTAGATCCTCAAGGCCCCGCTCACGCTGTGGGTGCCGATACCGGTGACGATTTTATAGTTTTCGCTAAAAACTCAAACACGTCGGAGATTTGGTATAACGATGTAACTCTCCCAAGCGACCTTTGGTTTGTTTAATCTGTCAACGTTCTCTGCATAATCGTTGCGAGCGCCGTCGCAGGTTAGCCAATCGATACGCAAGCAATTGCTTCAAGGCCTGCTCGATACTGATTGTGGTATGTGTTCGCCAGACCTGTATGCCAAGTCGCTTGATGACTCGCCCAACCTGGTAGTCAACTGACGCAAGAGTAACGACCGATGATCATCATATCGAGGTTCAGATGATCGAGCGTGGGCCCGACTCGTTTCATGTCAGTTGTCAACCGACGGCAGCCGTTTTCTCCAATAAATGACCCCTATCTCGCGGCGTCTTGTTGTTCACCGCAACGGCAGCTTTGAGAAGTGAACGCGGGACTCTAGATCGCCCGATCTAGTTGCCCTGTCCCCTCGGCGGAGCGAAGTGTTGCCTATAACTACTTCAGCAGCGCGACCAATGGCTACCTCGGCCCATGTGTGGACGGCGCCTGTGTGGCAAGAGCATGCGGTGTGTGATGCAGATCTGGTTGGATGCAGTCATGTGTTTGGCCTGTTCATGTGCCGCTCACGACCGCTAGCTTTAATGCTTTCCGCGGATCGCGTCACCAATCGCAAGCTCGAATTAAATTATGTGCTGACCTAAGCCGGATTTTCCAATTCAGTTGAGTTCAACCGTTACTGCATCATGTCCTCGTGCTCGTCCCAAATCATATGGCGGCTGTTGTCGGCCCTGACTTATCTTGCTGCCAGAACTGCCTGCCGGATCCGTGTAACCCTCATCGCAGGCCATCTCCACCCAGTACCTTGCGCCCCATCGGTGCAACGATCTCAAGCTCTGCCAAATGACCACGCGCGGCATTGCTGAGCACCGTGCGTTGGCGAATGAGCAACTGATGTGACCGGTGCAACATCAACGCGGCATGTTGCTCCTTGGTTTTGATGGCGACAAACCGCATGTCCGGTTTCGTGACAGCCTCGCAAATGGCAGCCCCATCATTGGCGTCAATCTTACCGCACTTTACGTAGGCTTTTACTTGGTTTGCCGGCATCAGTCGGACGTCGTGGCCCCGCTTCGTTAGCGCGCGGGCCCAGTGATGTGATGTCGGGAACGCCTCCACACCGACCAGGCAAGGCGAACTTCTCAAAGAACGCTAGAACCTTGCCCCGCGGTACCAGCTTGGCGATATCGACCTCACCAACGGTGTCCACTTCGTCAATCTCAAAGACAGACTTCGCAATATCGACCCCGACTGTCGTAGCCTCGATCATGGATGGCTCCCTCATTGTCTGCGCTGTCCAGAGCATCAAAGGCAGACATTTGAGGCGACGCTGCTGATGTCCGCGTTACCCCGGAAAGCTGACATTCTCTGAGGCCGGGTCGATGTCCGCCAAGTGCCAAAAGCAGACATCGATAATTCGAAGTTCATGGCATTTATTGCCACTTACGATAAGAATCACCTCATGCGGCTCCGTTCCAGCGCCGCCTAGTAAAGAGCTTACCGCATAGCGCGTGTCCTTGATTTGACACTCCGTGCCACATGATTAGCTAAACGGCCTAATCAAGACGCTGCCCGAAAAGCGTAAGATACATCAGCTTGTATATCTCTGTATTGTCCATGTGTCCCCTGACTAGCTCGCTATTTAGTCCCGCACCTCGCACAAGAACCGGGCCAGCAGTATCAACGTTCGCGCTCCACGCAATGCCGAATGGCCAACGTTTTCCAACAGTGTCCGGAGCAGCCATAAACGGATGCGAGCCAGTGCCATTACGTCCATCCAAGGGCGAACCGTTTTGCGTCTTTTCATGCAGCGGTTCGTCCGGCTTGAAGTACTTGGGGCGTGGACCCAGAACTGTCAGACCACCTGCCTCGCTGTCGGCCGCCATGA
>JBPCWA010000498.1:0-6131 GCA_051009975.1 Hyphomicrobiaceae bacterium | reverse complement strand
TTCAAACGCCATGCGGAGATCCACCTACCAGATAGCATCGCGCCGATCAGCGCGAATGGTCAAAACACGAAAGGGCCAGGAACCCCCAACCCTTTCATACATGCATCAGATGTGCACGACGCAGCCCTTGAAAGATATTACTCCGCCGGTTGCTTTGCATTGTTTGCCACTGGCGTCGTATCATCATCATCAAGCTCGATACGCTTCTTGCCTTCGATCATTGTGCCTTGTTCCTCCGGCCACTCAATCGTCATGAGATTGAAGCGACGGTTGGGTTCGCCAAAGAGGATCTGGAAGGACTGCAGCCAGACGGCAAGGCCCGCCAGCACAACCAATATCAATCCGACAACCAGTACACTTTTGATGATCCAACGGTTCGACAGACCGACTGTCGACGCCGAAATCTCGTTCTGGAGGAAAGATGTAATGGCATAGTCCAAAGCGAAATACGTGGTAATCAAGCAAAATGGAATGAGGAAAAACGTAACGCCAAGAAACTCGATCCACGCCTTTCGGCGGAAGGATAAGGTCTCACGAACGAGATCTACGCGCACATGAGTGTTGTAGATATAACCGTAGGCCAGAACGAGCGCGAACAACCCTGTATGAAAGTGCCACTCCAATTCTTGGAGGAGCGTCGATCCAAAAAGCTCGCTCACATTGTTGACGAGAAAATACTGTACGCCAAAGATCAGTTCACCATTGTCGCCACGAATGGTCGCTTTACGAATGATCACGTCGAAGCACGTGATCAACACCAACGGTAGGATCAACCATGAGGCGAGCTTGCCGAGACGGTCCACGACTGCCCTAAGGGATTCGGCCACACGCAAGGTGCTCGGTCGATCCGCATCGGTGTATCGTTTTAGCTCTTGGCCGTCGGACTGTTCCGACATTCAACCCTCCTTGTCCGATTGTCTGGCTTGGTTTGAGTACCGCCACTTGTCCTAGTCAATGTGAACCAACCACATGGCCAACTGCGGGTAGTTGATCACGAGGATCAATGCAAGCAGCTGCAGCAGCACAAACGGAATTATACCGTAATACACGCTTTGGATTCGGATTTCTTTTGGTGCGATGCCTTTCAGATAGAAGAGAGCAAAACCGAAAGGCGGTGTCAGGAACGATGTTTGGAGGTTGATCGCCATCAAGACGGTAAACCAAATCATCACGTCCGCTTTAGCAACGTGGTCACCAAAGTCTAAGCCGGCCACCATCGGGGCGAAAACCGGAAGCACAATCAATGTGATTTCGATCCAATCTAGGAAGAAGCCGAGAATAAATGCTATCCCCATCAGGAGAAACAGAAATCCCCATGAGTCGAGGCCGGCACTGTGAATGAGCTGCTCAACGATATCATCCCCGCCAAGCGAACGATAAACGTAGGCAAAACAGGTAGCGCTGATAATAATGAAGAAGATCATCGCTATCGTCCGCGCCGCCGTATGGCAAACGCCTTGAAGCACGCCGAAATTGAGACGGCCCGCCAGCAACGCCAATAGCATAGCGCCAAAAGCACCGACAGAGCCAGCCTCACTTGGAGTAGCCCAACCCAATAAGATCGAACCTTTGATCAAGGTAATCAGGAATACTGGCGGGAAGAAGCTGCGCAGCAAAAGCGGAATCATCTCGCCTTTGGGCACAGTCAGCGAAGCAGGATCTAGTGGCGGCGCCAGCGATGGTCGCAACGCGGAAATTGTCGCAACGAACGTCAGATACAGAATTGACAGTCCGAGCCCTGGCACGATCGCCGCCATGAACACATCGCCAACCGAAATGGCGAGAAGGTCTGCCATGATGATCAACATGATACTTGGCGGTATAAGGATACCAAGAGTTCCCGAGGCGGCAATCGTTCCGCAAGCAAGTGCGTGGGAATACCCCTGGCGCATCATTGTGGGCAGTGCCAAAGCTGTCATCATGGTTACCGAAGCACCGATGATGCCCGTCATCGCGGCAAGAATAGTTCCCATGATCGTCACGGCCAATGCGAGTGCGCCAGGCACCCGCTTGAGCAAAACTTGCACGCAATAGAGCAGATCGTTTGCAATGCCGCTGCGCTCCATCATCACGCCCATGAAGACAAATGCTGGCACGGCAACAAGCACGAGGTTTTCTGCAGCACCACCCCATATACGCGGAAGAAAATTGAAGAACTCAATTAACCTGAACGATTCCATAAAAAAGCCGATCAGACCGAACGCCAGTGCTAGTCCGCCAAGAATAAACGCAACTGGGTAGCCCGTGAACAACAGGCACGCCAAGGACAAGAACATGACGATCGGGAGAATTTCCTGAATCTGGTAGAATAACTCCTCACGAGCATCGACGTCGAGCGACAACACGTAGAGAACAATGACTGCGATCAATGCCAGAACAACGAGGGATATGATAAGCCCAATCCATCCCCGGCCTTCCGCCTGCTCTGGCGCTCGTTGCAAGTCTGCCATTTCTGTAAGAGCCCTCAAAAACCAATTTGCCTGCACTAAGTCGGAAGCCCGAGCAGACCCGTTCCGGTGTCATTCAGGAGACTAGTGTACGTCAGTGGAGATGGCACCGTCGGTTGCCCGACGGTGCCAAATTAGATGTCTCACCTACTTCAAATAGGTGCTCGACATAGCCTGAGCTTCACCCCAGACCTTGTACTCATTGCGGAAGGCTAGATAATCATCAGCGATCTTCTTGAACGTCGGATCCGCTGCTGACTCTTCAGCGACGACTTCGAGCCAAGCCTTCTCAAACTTTGCCAATTCTTTGTCGTCCCAACGCTTGACCGTCACGCCGTTCTCTTTCTGCATCTTGTTCAGAGCAGGCGGGTTGGTGGCTTCGGTTTCTGCAATTGAACGCGTGACCATATTACCGGCAGCGACTTGAATGAGCGTTTGATAGCTCCCCGGTAACGCTTCGTACATTTTGCGGTTCATCAGGATTTCAGAGCACGACACTTGCTGGTGCCAACCAGGGAAGTAGTTGTACTTTGCAATCTGGTGGAAACCGTACTTGATGTCCGTAATCGGCATCGAGAACTCGGTTGCATCGATCACGCCTTTTTCAAGCGCCGGATAAATGTCTGCACCAGCGAGCAACTGCGTTGAAACGCCGAGCTTTTGCATGACCAGAGCACCGAGGCCGAAAAAGCGCATCTTCATGCCCTTCATGGCTTCAACGTTCGGGATTTCCTTGCGGAACCAGCCTGAAGTTTCTGGCGAGATGCAGAAGCTATCGAATGCGATTACGCCGTTCGCTTTATAAAGCTCGTCACGCAACTTGTCGCCGTTTCCAAACTTCTTCCAAGCTTGAAACTCACCGAATCTTGGACCGAACGGAACCGCCGTAAAGAATGAGACAGCCTTGCCCAGTTTACCGGTGTGATAGCCTGGCGTGGTCCAGCATGACTCCACGGATCCCTTCGATGCAGCATCGAAGCACTCGAGAGCCGGGACCAAAGCGCCTGGCTCCTCAAACTTAATCTTAAAGCGACCGTCCGTGATCGTATCGATGCTCTTGGCAAATTCCACGCCACTGGTTCCGAGAACCGGAACCTGTGAACCAAACGTACTCTGCAATTTCCAGCGCACCCGCTTCTGCGCGTGGCTGTCCGTCGCCGGAATCGCAACAAGTGCTGCGCATGCAATAGCACTTGCAACTGAGAAGAGACGCATTTAACCCTCCGATTGGTTTCCTATTATCCTCCCATGCAGCAGCGCCCGTGGCTCTATCGCAAACTGTCGTGGCCACTTTGAACGCATCGTGCCTGACACATTATGTCAGCACACATGCTCAAGATCCCGCAATATGAAGGTTCTCATCATATTACAATGAGTATCCTATTCTCTGACACGGGCAGAAGCCATTGTCAAAGGTCATGCGCTAAGTTGCCTAGATCATTAGATCTTTAATTAGAGAGGGTTGCGGGATCTTCTCCGGAGCAGATTGCCAAGCTCCCAGCTGACAAATATCGGTTCGGCGAATGCTTTTCTTGCCGCCGCTCTTTCCGCCGCGATCTTCGCTGACTGTTTGCGCAACGCTCCCACCCGCATGTAATCAGCCTACCGATGGCCGTGAAGCGGCACATCACGCTTGAAACCTTCAGCTGATCATACTGACGGTCAGACAGTTTTTTGAAACAGCTCGCGACCAATGAGCATGCGCCGTATCTCACTTGTACCGGCGCCGATTTCGTAGAGCTTTGCATCGCGAAGGAGCCGTCCTGTTGGCATATCGTTAATGTATCCATTGCCACCTAGGAGCTGAATGGCATCCAGCGCAATCCCTGTCGCCTTCTCGGCTGCGATGAGGATCGCTCCTGCGGCATCCTCCCGAGTGGTCTCGCCACGATCACAAGCTTTCGCAACGGCATAAACGTACGAACGACAAGCATTCATCGTCACATACATGTCAGCGATTTTGCCTTGTACAAGCTGGAATTCGCCGATCGCCCGGCCAAACTGCTTTCGCTCATGAACGTATGGCATCACAATATCAAGCGCGGCCTGCATAATACCGATGGGGCCGGCGGCCAGCACACAACGCTCATAGTCCAGTCCACTCATGAGAACGTTGACGCCCATGCCCACCGCACCAAGCACATTCTCTTCCGGAACTTCGCAGTCTGCAAAAACGAGCTCGCCCGTATTCGAGCCTCGCATACCGAGCTTATCTAGCTTTTGCGCAACGCTGAATCCACTAAAACCACTCTCGACAATGAAGGCTGTAATGCCACGTGGGCCAGCGTCGAGATCGGTTTTTGCGTAGACAACCAACACATCGCCCCCCGGCCCGTTGGTGATCCACATCTTGGAGCCGTTGAGGATATAACGATCTCCCTTTCGGTCAGCACGAAGCTTCATCGAGACGACGTCGGAACCCGCCCCCACTTCCGACATCGCAAGCCCGCCAACATGCTCTCCGGAAATCAATTTCGGCAAGTAAGTTCGCTTTTGTGCTTCCGTTCCATTGCGGCGAATTTGATTGATACAGAGATTTGAGTGGGCACCATAAGACAGTCCGACCGACGCAGAACCACGCGAAATCTCTTCTAGCGCAACACAGTGCTCTAGATAGCCGAGTCCTGCTCCCCCAAACTCCTCTTCAACGGTTACGCCGTGCAACCCGAGTTCGCCCATTGCCGGCCATAGATGGCGCGGAAATTCATCCGAACGATCAATTTCGTCGGCGATCGGTCGAATGTGGTCAGACGTGAAAGACTTCACGGTGTCGCGCAACTGGTCGGCGACTTCACCAAGATCAAAATTCAAAACGGGGGCGGAATTGGGAATCATCGTCACCTCGGGCCGCGCATGGACTGGCGACCAATGCGCGGCATTGTCAGAATTTTTCTATCGACTTTTATCGATCCGGCCCTTGGACAAGCATCATCGTAGCCATTCCGGTCAAGACATGCTCGTTCCAAGCAGCTGATTGATCATAAACGTCACAACTGCAAATGGTAAGCGTTTTGCCGACCTTCACAACCCGACCCTGGGCGATCTGTTGATCTCCGCGTGCCGGTCTAAGGAAATTCACCTTCAGTTCCACGGTCAAGACCTCATAGCCCGGCGGGGTGAGGGTCATAGCCGAATAGCCAGACGCAGTATCGGCTATACTGGTCAAGACGCCCCCATGGACATACCCGTGCTGCTGGGAGAGATCCGAGCTGCTCTGCAAAAGGATATCCACCTCCCCGGGTCCGACTTTGAGCAAGGACGCGCCGATGACCCTTGCAAAATTTTGCCGCGCAAAACTACTGACCACCCGTGCAGCGTAATCCGGATCAGGCGTTGTAAAATTCGTCATGCGTGCTCACCTAATACGGGAAGAGAACAATATGGAGCCATGTCCGCCACGCCGGCCATCATTTAGCTGAATTTTTGCGCACTGCATCCAGCAACGTCAGGTGCGGTGAACGAGGATCAAGCTGCAAGAGGACACCTGCAATGTGGCAGACCGCGCATTGAGACACGGAAGCGGGCGCCAATGAAGCGGGCGTCCAAAGATTTGAACATTTGACGTTATGAATAGACGGTTTTTGACAGGAAGATTGGCTGGAATCTCGCAAGTTGAAACGCGCCAAGATGGAGCTCGCCCTTCGTACTTCTTGTTTAGATCCGCGGCAACGATGCGATGTGGAA
>JBPCWA010000497.1:0-37740 GCA_051009975.1 Hyphomicrobiaceae bacterium | reverse complement strand
CTATAATTGAGGGACACTCATTTTGTGGATCGATATCCGGAACAGGATCGATATATCAACTCTGTTCGACATCGACGACGAACGATATCTCAACTCGGCAAGGCAATGCGATGACAGACCATAATGCGGAAAGACAGAGCCCTACTGAGGACGGCAGGCAATCGCCGACAGCCAAGGCAATCGCTCGCGGCACAATGCGGCTGCTTTACTCACTGGGCTTCGCGTCGTTGACTGAACTTACTCTGCCGTCTGGGCGTCGGGCCGACATCGTTGGGGTGTCAGAGAAAGGGGCGATTTGGATCGTCGAGATAAAGTCTGGCATCGAAGATTTCCGCGCCGACCGAAAATGGATGACCTACAGCGAGTATTGCGACTGCTTCTTCTTCGCAGTCGAGGAGGGCTTTCCGCAGCAAGTCTTGCCGAACGACGTCGGATTGATCGTTGCAGATAAGTACGGCGCCGATATCGTGCGATCAGCGTCCGCCACCCATTTGGCCGCAGCACGAAGAAAAGTGATAACAATTCGCTTTGCCCGCACTGCCGCTTCGCGCATGCAAGCACTGACCGATCCTGACGCTGGCGCTGAAGCCACTCGGCGCTTTTCGTAAGATCTGATAGTCATAGCCGGTAGCCAGAACTGATAACAGGCGCCGAAAGCAGATGCTGAACAATTTTGCTGAGCTGCGGACCTAGCGGGGCGCACGCTTTGCCAAAATCCGCTGCAGCGTACGACGATGCATATTCAGCCTACGCGCAGTCTCGGAAACGTTTCGATTACAGAGCTCGTAAACGCGCTGAATGTGCTCCCATCGTACCCGGTCAGCCGACATCGGATTTTCCGGCGGCGGTGCCATCGCATTCGGTGGCGCGAGCAGCGCATCAGTCACTTCGTCTGCGTCAGCCGGTTTGGCGAGATAGTCAATCGCACCCATCTTCACGGCAGACACAGCCGTCGCGATATTGCCATAGCCGGTGAGCACGATTGCGCGCGCGTTGGGCCGCACACGCGAGAGCTCCGCAATAACGTCCAAGCCGTTGCCGTCCTCTAGGCGCATATCCACGACGGCAAAAGCAGGCGGCTTCTCTCGAATATATGCCATGCCCTCACTAACCGAATTAGCCGAGCGGACGTCGAAACCGCGCTGCTCCATTGCGCGTGAAATGCGCTGCAGAAACGGCGCGTCGTCGTCAACTATGACCAACGAAACATCTTCAGGTAATTCTTCCTGACTAAACGAATAGTCTTCTTCCACGACAATTTCTCCCAACCACGCTCGTATATATATATGGTATCGATCTAGAACCCAAGCCTTACCTTTTCGACTTTAGCCTAATACGCCTAGCGTTTGTCCTTCCTCTTCCTGTTTTGCCATCGTTAATACCGTAGTTGCCTCAAAAGCGTCCCGCGGCCACGAAATTCGAACGATGGCGCCGTGCTCTGGTTCGGAACGGTTATCGAATTCGAGAGATGCGCCGCTTCGTTCGAGCAATGTCTTGGCGATAAAGAATCCGAGTCCGAGGCCCGTTTGATCACCCGTTCCCTTGTTTGATGGACGCGTGGTTACGTAAGGCTCTCCGACATGATCAAATACTTCCCCGGCAAATCCCGGTCCGTCATCTATTACCTCAATTAGGACGATGCCTCCCCCCCAACTGGCACGAATTTGAACTTCCGACCGAGCGAAATCGACGGCGTTCTCGATTAAATTGCCAAGACCGTAGATCAGGCCCGGGTTTCTTTCACCATGGGGCTCAGCTTTATTGCGCGCGCCGTCAATGGGCATCAATTCGTAAGTTATTCGGATCTGTCCGTTGCGATGCGGGTCGGCAGCTTCATCAATGATCTGTCTCAGTGTAACGTGCAAGTGCATTGGATCCTGGTCCGACGGGCGCTTGGTCAACTTCTGCAGAATTTCTCTGCAACGCTCCGCCTGACCGCGCATTAATTGCAGATCCTCCCAGAGAGGACTGTCGGCGGGCAAATGATTTCCGAGTTCCTTTGAAACTAAAACAATGGTACCGAGCGGTGTTCCCAATTCATGGGCGGCTGCCGCCGCGAGACCGTCCAACGCATGCAGCTGCTGTTCACGGGCAAGAACGAGTTCGGTCGCCGTTAGCGCCACTGACATTTGCCGGGCTTCATTGGATAGGCGCCACGCATAGATCGCGAGAAAAGTCGTGCACGCGACAATGGCCGCAAAAAATCCTATTAAGTAAAGTTGCGGCATCACCGGGCGGCCGTCTGGTGACCAAGGGAGTGGCAGATGATACCGGACAAGCACTCCCGCAAGGACAACAGCGATCACTCCGAGAACGATAGTATTACGCCCCGGCAGCGTCGCTGCGGAAACTGTCACCGGCGCAACAATTAACATGATGAAAGGGTTTTCTATTCCTCCGGTCAGGTAGAGTAACGCGGCCAATTGCACCAAATCATACGCCAGCAGAGTTGTAGCAAAAACTGGACTGAGGCGATGGCGACCTGGATATCGCATACCGAGATATACGTTGAGCCACGCCGAGATTGCGATGAATAGGAGACACGGTCCGATAGGCAACTCAAAACGCAGACCAAAATAGACGGCGCAAACTGTAATCAGCTGGCCCAGCAGCGCGAACCATCGCAAGCGCACTATTGTTTGCAATCTCAGGCGGCTTTCCGTTGGCGTCATCGCCGGACTGGTCTGGTGGTCGTACAGTCGGTTCGGCATTTACTTGATCCCGTATTGGGTGATGCAGGCGTTTTTTGTCGAGATCGGGCAGTGTTATGCCGCAATGAGCGCAGGACGCAATACGATGCAGAAGCGCTTAGCATTCGCAAAACGCCTATTGCGGTTCTGTGGCACGCGGAGATCCCTCGCACGAAACCGCGTCACAATGTGAACTTGGCGAATAGACATGTGGAACCGAATTAAGATCTGGAGGTAGCAACAATGCGATTGCAAATTGCGATAATCTCTTTGGTCGGGCTGCTGATTGGTATGGCGGTCGCCATCGCCTTGAACCCGACAATTATGCACAAAGTTGTCGGAGTTTCCAAAAACTGGTCTGTCGGGCGCGCAGAAATTGGTGGCCCTTTTAGACTAGTCGACCAAGACGGCCAAATCGTAACGGAAAACTCCTATGAAGGTAAGTCCCTGTTGGTGTTTTTCGGCTTCACCCATTGTCCTGACGTCTGTCCGGCTGGTCTTCAGTTGGTCTCGGCCGCCATGAAAAAACTCGGGCCAAAGGCGGATGCCCTGCAGCCGATCTTCGTTTCGCTAGACCCGAATCGCGATACACCACGG
Source organism: Hyphomicrobiaceae bacterium (assembly GCA_051009975.1). Taxonomy (GTDB): domain Bacteria; phylum Pseudomonadota; class Alphaproteobacteria; order Rhizobiales; family Hyphomicrobiaceae; genus Tectiglobus. Next base: position 34,453 of record JBPCWA010000497.1, on the reverse strand, counting down.
CAGCTGAAGCTCTACTTGTCTAATTTTGACTCACGTATCGTGGGTTTAACCGGGACCGACGGCCAAATCGCGTCAGCGGCAAAAGCTTTTCGCGTCTATTATCGCAAGGTTGAAGATTCCGACCTGTCGGACGGCTACACCGTAGATCATTCAGCCTTTATTTACCTAATTGCACCAAACCATGAGTTTGTAACGCATTTTACCCATGCCACACCTTTGGATGTTCTCGTGGCACGGCTCGATCAGGCCCTGTGACGAACGGACCGCAAATCCTATAGATCACAACAATGTTTAAAGGCTCTACTGGAAAATGTGACTGCCAGTGATAACCCTGGTATTCGCAATACCGCAACCGAGCCGACATGCCTTGCAGTCTTGCGTTTTCAGCCTGCCAATAGCGACATGTGGAGTGTCGATCCGCTCATGAACGTCATCATCTCAAAACTGTCTCGAGCACTTTTGATCGGTCTAGCGGCTGGATCCGTGTTGCACATCGGGGAAATTCGCAAGAGCCGTGCCGACACATTCACTCCACCGCAAATATTTGTTTTGGGCGATTCTCAGTTGGCCTTCGGCGCCGGCCCCGCATTCTACAAGTTTTTCAAGACGTTTAATAAAAGTTGCGGAGACATCTCCTACAGTTCCGACATTGTCGAAACAATTAACAAAATGAGAGTGGGCGTCATGGGCGTCCGCTCGACGTCAATACATTCTTGGGTTTCTCGGCGTTGGAAGCTTAAGAAATTCATTTGTAAGCCTGACCCCAAATGGAATGTCAATGCGCGATTGTACGGCTGGCCGAAACGGCGAGATGGCACCTACGTGCAGCTCGGAAGAGCGTCTGGATTCCGGATTTGCAAATCAAACAAATCTGCGCTCGAGGTGATGTTTGCAAACCCCAATCTTCACCCTAAGTTACTCTTGTTGTTCTTCACCGGAAATTCCGTGCACCGCTGGGCCCAACAGCGCTCTCGGACAGAGAGCGACATTAAGAGGCTGGCCGCACAAATTCCCGGCTCAACGACCTGCGTTGTAATGACGACGGTCCCCTCGTATCGCCGCAAAGACAACAGGTTGCGCGAAAAAGCTCAGTCCGGAGTGGCGGAAGCGTTATCAAAGTATGCGCCGCACTGCACTTTTTTGCCGGGCTATACGCAACGCACAATCAAGGAATTTGAAGGTAATCGCAGATACTATCGCAAACACAAATCGGGTCGTGTAAAAGATCCTTATCACCCAAATAATGACGGCGCGCGTAAATTTCTTGCGCTGAATCGAAAAGCACTGTGTAAAACAGTCATTGACGGGTTTTCCCCTTCCTCGTGAGCAAGGGCAGTTACGCGTGATACGTACTTCGTGCCGACCGCAAGTTGCTCAATGTCAAATTGCCGACTAACCGAGCAGCATGCCATTCACTTTTGGTCGGCTCCCCGATTTGAAATTTTTTTCCAACTATCTTTCAGTGAGACCACCTCGTTGAATACGGGGCCGTCGTGTCTGCCATCCGGATCGGCGCAGAAATAACCATGCCGCTCGAATTGAAATGCCGAGCCCACTACTGCATCTGCGAGCATTGGTTCGATCATGGCGTTGGGTATAATGATCATCGAATTGGGATTCAGCGATCCGACGAAATCGGTTTCCCCACCGGGGTTCTCGCTCAAAAACAGATGCTCGAAGCGACGCACCTCGGCGACCTGCGCGCGTGCAGCGCTTACCCAATGGATCGTCCCGCGCACTCTGCGGCCATCCGGTGTGCCGCCACCGCGTGATTCTGGGTCGTAGCGACACCTTAGTTCGACAATGTTGCCACTACCATCTTTGATGACGTTGACGCAGGTGATGTAATAGGCGTAGCGCAACCTCACTTCGCGATCTGGAGCAAGTCGAAAGTACTTTTTGGGTGGCGCCTCCAAAAAATCTGACCGCTCGATGTAAATTTCGCGAGAAAAAGGTATCGATCTCTGGCCAGCTCGAGCGTCCTCAGGGTTGTTGACGGCTTCTAGAGATTCAACTTGGTTGTCCGGGTAATTTTCGATGACAACTTTGAGCGGATCGAGAACCGCCATACGCCTTTGTGCAACTCTGTTTAAATGTTCACGAATGCATGCTTCAAGATACCCATATTCGGCAGTACTGTCGGCTCGCGCTACCCCTGTCCTTTGCACAAAATCACGAATTGCGGCAGCAGGAATGCCACGTCTACGCATCCCGCTCAGCGTGGGCATTCTCGGATCATCCCAACCACGCACACGACCTTCCTGGACCAATTGGCTCAATTTACGCTTAGACAGGACCGTGTGGGTCAGCTCAAGCCGAGCAAATTCGGTTTGTTTTGGTTTGCTAGGGGTCGGCAAATTGTCAATCAACCAATCGTAAAGCGGTCGGTGGTCGGCAAATTCAAGGGTACACAGTGAATGCGTTACGCCCTCGATTGCATCAGACTGGCCGTGTGCGAAGTCGTAGGTCGGGTAAATACACCAGGCATCCCCCAGGCGGGGGTGGAGCGCGTGGAGAACGCGATAGAGCACAGGATCGCGAAGATTTATATTACCCGAAGCCATATCAATCTTCGCGCGCAAGACCCTTTGGCCATCGGAAAATTCTCCGGCGCGCATCCGTCGAAACAGATCCAGGTTCTGTGCGATCGAGCGGTTGCGATAAGGACTAGGACGTCCTGGCGACGTCAGTGTCCCGCGATACTCTCGGATCTCCTCAGCACTTAAGTCGTCTACGTAAGCCTTTTGCGCCCGTATGAGGTCTTCAGCCCAATCGTAGAGTTGCTCGAAATAATCCGATGCAAACAGCGCCTTTCCGCCCCAATCAAAGCCAAGCCAACGAAGATCCTCTTCGATCGCGCGGATGTACTCTTCATCCTCTCGGACCGGATTGGTATCGTCAAACCGGAAATTGCATCGACCTCCAAACTCTTTTGCCATTCCAAAATTCAGGCAGATGGATCTTGCATGCCCGATATGAAGATAGCCGTTCGGTTCCGGCGGAAACCTCGTAACAACACTGGCGACCCGTCCTTTGGCCAGATCATCGCGAATGAGATCGCGAATAAAGTGGCTCGGTCCAGCCGTCTCTGCAGCGGGTGAATTTGCAGCCGATGCGACATCTTCGTTTGTGTTGCCCGTGTTCGGCTTCTTACTCATTCCAATCTTCGCCGTGTTCTGAGGATATCGAGACTCAGGGAGTCTGAGGATATCGCAGTTGGTCTTTAGGTCTTTTAGACTGAGAACTAAGAAATCAGGACTAAGAAATCAGGATTAAGAAGATAAATCTCTTGTCGTCAGAGGGAAGCGGTTAATCCATCTTGCGCATGCGCTCCGAAAGCGCACTGTGCATAAAAACTTTGGCGGATCGCGTTCATATTGTCACGTTGAAGCGGACAGTACTACCAACACGGACGAATGATCGCCTGCAATGATGCGAATTCGCAACAATTCACAATCGGAGTGTTAGTCACGCTGATTTGGCGCTAGCCTTGTGTAGCCAGCGGTTGGTAAAATGTGCCATGGGCTTGTTGCCGCGATTCGGCCACAGGTTTCAGCGACAGTTGTTGCGGGTGGTGGTCGCGAAATTCGTCGACTATGTCATAAAGACACGTACAAATAATCAAGAGGGTTTGGCATGGGCAAAACCCGTGCAACGGTTGCGGGCGCACCGTTGCAACTTAAAGTGCAAGGCTTGTCCGAGCCCGTTGAGGTACGCAGACATCCGGCCGCTCGTCGTATGACGTTGCGAGTCAGTCGGACGCATCGTGCTGTCATCGTTACGCTTCCGATGCAATGTAATTTAAAGCAGGCTGGCGACTTTTTGCGAACGCATTTGGATTGGGTGCGCGAGCGACTAACCAGCATGCCAGACGCCCAACCATTTGCACATGGGGGGATGGTTGCGCTACGGGGCATTCCTCACCGCATCATTTTTATTGGCTCAAAGCGCCATACCGCCCCTGTTCAGATCGTGACAAACGAGAAGGCTCCTGATGAACTCCACGTTGCTGGAGAAGAGGAATTTGCTCCAAGGCGCCTGCGAACGTGGTTGATTCAACAGGCTCGCATTGATCTCGCAGATCGCGTTCGCGTTCACGCGCGCCGTCTTGGACTGAAAACGGGCAAGTTGACTGTCCGAGATCAAACCAGCCGATGGGGATCGTGCTCAAGCAACGGCAATCTGTCCTTCTCTTGGCGCCTCGTCATGGCGCCACCGCAAATCTTGGACTATGTTGCCGCGCATGAAGTCGCGCATTTGGCTGAAATGAATCACGGCCCACGCTTCTGGGCACTCGTTAAGCAGACGTGTCCGCAAACGGAAGAGGCCAAGGCATGGCTACGAGCCTACGGACTTGACCTGCATCGCTACGGAGCACCAGCCTAATCAGGAACAGTATCAAGCCGAATTGGGAACGCTCAAAATCCAACCACAAAATGCAGGAACACCGGTAAATATCAGCAGCAAGACGATCCGCATTACGATCACGAAGAACATAAATACGAACTGTTGCTCCTGAAGCAAAAACTTCACCCAAACATTGTAGCGAACATCCAGACCTGTATAGCTTGTGTCGGTCAGCACTTCTTTGAACTGACTTGCATGCACCAGCATGCCTTCGAGCGCAGACGGATGCTCTATACCAACGTACACGAGCGCCACTGCCGCCAGCACAAGCGACATAAAAATAACGCCACCCGCGCGCAGAACCGTCAAAAGAAATCCCATCAGCTGCTTCCCTCTGCAACGGTCGTTCGACTAAGCACAGGACCGGCAACAGACTGAAATTTTAGAGTTGAAATCTAAAGCAGCGCGCCGGTCATGCGACAACGATTGAATGTCGCATCTGTCACTTGATCCACTACCCCGTCACCGCAAAGATGACTAGACATCCACGCTGGCTGCAAGCGCATTTTCCTGGATAAACTCTCGACGAGGCTCCACAACATCACCCATCAATTTGGAGAAAATGTCGTCTGTCTCTGCAAGATCACCGATTCTGACCTGCAACAGCGTTCGCACGTCTTTGTCAAGTGTCGTTTCCCACAATTGGTCCGGGTTCATCTCCCCCAACCCTTTGTATCGCTGGAGGGAAATACCTTTTCGACCCGTTGCAAATACCGCATCAAGCAGGCTACGAGGTCCAAATATCATTGTTTCGCTATCGCGGCGCATAAGTCGCGCAGGCGTGGCGTAGATCTCCCACAACTGTCCATGACGCTCATTAAGTCGCCGGGCCTCAAGCGAACCTAGAAGTGCTCTGTCAAGCGCGTGGGCCTCCGATACTCCGCGGACCTCTCGCGTGAAAAGGAAGCCGTCATTGCCAAAACGTCCTCGCCAATCCCTCTCGGTTTCCTCCGAAATCGTGTCCAGCCGCTCGGCAACAGAGCCAGCGACATTGTTGGCCCGCTCTGCCGACAACAAGAGGTCAGGGTCAAACGCATTTCCAATTGCGGCCTGCTCGACGACGTAGCGCGTATAGCGCGAATGGGTATCGTCCATCAGACGCACACTGATACGTGCTCGCTCGACGATGTCCCTCAGGTCTGGACCGGCCCGCTCTTCCCCACTCCCCAACACCAGTTTGGAATCTGCCAATCCAGACTCGATAAGGTAGTTCTCGAGTTCGCGCTCGTCCTTGAGGTAGGACTCCGACTTCCCCTTAGACACCTTATAAAGCGGCGGCTGGGCAATATATAGATGCCCCTCCTCGACCAACACTGGCATCTGTCGATAAAAGAAGGTTAACAACAAAGTCCGAATATGAGCGCCGTCCACATCGGCATCGGTCATGATGATGATTTTATGATACCGCAATTTATCAATGTTGAAATCGTCTCGACCGATGCCTGTGCCCAGAGCAGTAATGAGCGTCCCGATTTCCTGACTTGACAGCATTTTGTCGAAGCGCGCGCGCTCGACATTCAGGATCTTTCCCCTGATCGGCAATACCGCTTGAAATTCTCGATCGCGTGCTTGCTTTGCCGATCCGCCCGCGGAGTCTCCCTCGACAATGAACATCTCGGTATTCGCCGGGTTGCGATCCTGACACTCAGCCAGCTTTCCCGGCAAATTGTTCACATCGAGGGCGCCCTTGCGACGGGTTAGCTCGCGCGCCTTTCGCGCGGCTTCACGTGCCGCAGCAGCCTCGACAATCTTCGTCAGAATCAATTTAAACTCTTTGGGATGCTCCTCAAACCACTGCGATAGTTGATCGGATACGATGCTTTCTACAATCGGCTTGACTTCAGACGAGACGAGCTTGTCCTTGGTCTGACTCGAAAATTTTGGATCGGGCACTTTAACCGACAGCACGCAGGTCAATCCTTCGCGCGCATCATCTCCGGTAAGACTAACCTTTTCTCGTTTCGCCGTGCCGGTCCCTTCGGCAAATTTGTTAATGACCCGCGTCAACGCCCCGCGAAAACCGGCCAAATGGGTGCCACCATCGCGCTGTGGAATGTTATTGGTGAAGCAAAGGACATTCTCATGATAGGAATTATTCCACCACAGAGCCGCCTCTACCGATAAGCCGTCGCGCTCACCCGACATCATGACCGGAGCATCGAGAATAGCAGTCTTTGCACGATCAAGGTAGCTCACATAGGCGCCAAGGCCCCCTTCAAACTGCATGATTTCCTGACGCTCGTCAGCATGCCGCTTGTCCGTGAGGACAACTCTGACGCCGGAGTTCAAGAAGGCCAGTTCTCGCAGACGATTTTCGAGCGTCTCAAATACGAACTCGGTCACATTGTGAAACGTTTCGAGGCTAGGGAGAAACGTAACTTGCGTGCCACTCATGCCGTTGTCCGGCCCCACGACCGACAGTGGTGCTTCGGCCGCCCCGTCGACAAAGCGCACAAAATGCTCGCTACCATCCCGCCAAATGCGGAGTTCGAGCCACTGAGAAAGCGCGTTGACCACTGAAACGCCAACACCATGTAGACCGCCGGAGACCTTGTACGGGTTGTCGGCTTCACCTTCACCAAACTTTCCACCCGCGTGAAGCTGGGTCATGACAACTTCTGCGGCCGAGATGCCCTCCTCCGGGTGCAGACCGACAGGAATTCCTCGGCCATTGTCAGAAACTGCACACGAACCGTCCGGATTGAGAACGACGTTGACCTCACTCGCAAAGCCGGCCAGAGCCTCGTCGATCGCATTGTCAACGACCTCATAGACCATATGATGCAAACCGGATCCATCATCTGTGTCGCCGATGTACATTCCCGGACGTTTGCGAACGGCGTCAAGGCCTTTCAGAACCTTTATTTTCTCGGCTCCGTAGGCGTTTGACCCGTTTCTGGATTCGGCCGCTTGTGCAGTCATAAGAGATTGATTTCCCGCGTCGCGATTGTTCGAAATCTTTATAGCACGATTTGGGGGTCAAAGGGTGGAATTACTCGTCCTGCGACGCCATGGTCACCGGCTTTTTTATGTTTATTTATGAATGAGTTATATTCGCACAGACTGATGGATGATGAAGTCAGTCAATGTCCCTCAAAGCCGTGTCAGCGCACCTGCCTCGACGCGGTAAAAGGCCGCTTTTTGTTCCAGGGCCGCAAATGCGGAGCGATCGGTGCCGGTCAGCCAACACTGAGCGCCTATCCTGATCAAGTCGGCGGCCAATTCTTCCCGTCGGTCAGAATCGAGATGAGCAGTAACTTCATCCAACAACAAGATGGGAGCAGCGCCATCCTTCCGCGCGGCAGACAGTTCGGCATGGGCCAAAATCAAACTTACCAGGAGCGCCTTTTGTTCACCCGTTGAACTCAGCTTGGCAGGAGTGCCGTTTGGTCCATGATGCACAATTAAATCGGACCGGTGCGGACCAGAAAGCGTCCGTCCGGCCGCTCGATCCCGGTCTCGCTCGCGCCCCAGGACATGACGATAGTGATCTTCTACGTCAACGGCTGCCTCGTGCGCGAGTTCATGCTCCAACCAGCCGTCGAGTTCGATGTGCGCCCACGGAAAGCAGGCATCTGGGCGACGATTACGACGACGGTTCATCTCACCTTGCAAGGCAGTTACTGCTTCGATCCGAGCGGCGGCGATCGCTACGCCGGTCTCAGCCATAAGGTTTTCAAGTCCTTGGAATTGGGCCTGGTCCCAACCATTTCGATCGAGCAGGCGATTTCGCTGCCGCATAGCCCTATCAAACTGTGTCACGCGCCTTCTATAGCCAGGATCAAAACAGAGAATTAGGCGATCCAAGAATCGCCGGCGGTCAGAAGCAGGCCCGGAAAACAGACCATCTGACTGCGGTGTCAACCAAACCATCTCCACGATATCGGCCAATGCGCCAGAGCCCGTACGCTGCTCGCCATTGATGCGAACAATGCGGCCCGAACGCTCAGATCCCGCTCCACGTGCCACGACCCCAGTCCCAACATCGTAGCATATGCCTTGGCAGTCGATCTCGGCCGCAACCGACCAGTCGCCATCCGCACCAGCTCGCGCGAGGTCGGCAAAATTGGCGCGTCGCATTCCTTGCCCTGGCGCCAAAAGCGAAACGGCTTCAAGCAAATTGGTCTTGCCCGCACCATTGGCACCGATCAAAACCATGGGCCGTTTCGCGGCCTCCAGCCGGAGCGATGCATAATTGCGAAAGTTCGTCACGGTTAGTGCGCGTACCCAGGTCATCGCCATCGCCGACGTCCCCCGCTCTGCTTGCGCACTAGCGTATCGCGAGTCACACGCGCATCGGCATAAGGACGTAAAGCGCAGCATCATCGCTGCTATCCCTCACGATGGTCGGCGAGCCAGCGTCAGCGAACTTAAACATCGCTTGCTCGCTATCCAATTGGTCAGCGATATCCAAGAGATAGCGCGCGTTGAATCCAATTTCGAGCGGTGACGCTTCATAGTTGACGGACAATTCTTCAGTTGCGCTCCCGCCTTCCGGGCTGGTCACTGAAAGGGTCAACGTCTGCTCGCTCAGCGACAGCTTGACCGGCCGATTGCGCTCGTTTGCAATCGTCGACACGCGATCGACAGCGCTACGAAACTCGGCATTTGATACTTGCATTGTTTTGTCATTCGATTGCGGAATGACACGGCCGTAATCCGGAAATTGACCATCGATCAACTTTGAGGTCAGCGTAATGCTTCCAATTTCAAATCTTACCTTGCTTGGAGAGACTGCGATTTGCACGTCCTGGCTACCGTCTTCGAGGAGGCGATGCAGTTCGTGCACGGTTTTCCGAGGTACAATGATGCCCGCCATCCCAGCGGCTCCGGCTGGTTCTGGCAGTTCAACTTGAGCCAGTCGGTGTCCATCAGTTGCGACGGCTCGCAGTACGGAGGCCCCATCGGGTCCAGCTGCCGTATGGAGGTAGATGCCATTGAGATAATAGCGCGTTTCTTCAGTCGAAATCGCAAATCGTGTCTTTTCTATCAGTCGCTTGAGTTCATGCGCCGGCAGCACGAATGAATGGTCCATGTCCCCGGGCGCAATGTCGGGAAAATCATCCGCTGGCAATGTCTGCAGCGCAAATCGAGATTGGCCCGAGGCCAGCGATATCCGCTCCCTCTCTGCATCGCGCACAACTTCGATCTGAGCACCATCTGGCAGCTTACGCACGATGTCGTGCAGGATATGAGCCGGCACCGTTACGATGCCTTCTTGTGCAAGTTCAGCACTCGTGCGCTCCGAGACTTCTCGCTCCAAGTCGGTAGCATTAAATTGCAATTGCCCGGAGCTCGCGCGCAGCAGAACATTGGACAAAATTGGAATCGTAGTCCGCCGCTCAACCACACTGGTGACGTGCCCTAGGGCCTTAAGAAGTTCTCCGCGCTCGATAACAAGCTTCATCACATTTCCTGAACAACCATCGTGCAGATTCGGACCGCCACCAATAGCGTATTCTCTTTGGTTGTGCGAGAGGTGCCAGCGACTCTTGGGCCATGATGTCAGTGTCAACCAGTGTGGCTAAATCGCGCTTGACGCGCGCCCCAAGGGTGTCCGGAGGTTGTCCAATCCGCTGAACGAGCTAACCTAACCTAGATGACGATACTCAGATGACGACACCTAGATGAACTTGCCAAACTCAGATGACCTCCAGTTCGCCACCGGAATCATCGCCGCAAAGTGAGTTGGCACGCGTCTAATTGCCTTGAGTGTGTAATTGCCTTGAGTGTGATCGCCTGACGTCTGAAAGCAATACGATCGCCAAATACAACATAGAGTGACGCAAATTCCGTGTCACTCCCGCCCTCGTTGGCTGACGCCCCCATCATTGAAGACAGAACCATCAGCCTTTCGTCGAAGATGTTGGCGCACCTCATGCGGTGCCTCCAACGAATCCTCTAGTCTAGTGCGCATTTAGCATCTTCTTGAGCTCATCTAGCTCCTCTCTCAAGCGCTGATTGTTGTCCAAAGCGCCCTCGATCTTGCGAATCGCATGCAAGACCGTCGTGTGATCTCGATTGCCAAACCGACGACCTATTTCAGGGAGCGAGCGGGCCGTCAGCTGTTTCGCGAGATACATCCCAATTTGACGCGGCCAAACAACCGAACGGTGCCTTCGCTGAGACAGTATGTCTGGTTTGGAAACTCCGTAGTGGCGCGACACAATTTTGATAATGTCCTCAATACGGACCCGGCGCGGCTCCATCCCTTGGACTAGATCGCGAATTACATTTTCAGCGATCTCGCGCGTGATGGGCGTCCGCATGTACTGCCATTGCGCGTGCAAACGAATAGCAGCCCCCTCCAATTCGCGACCGTTCTCCGTCAATCTTTGGGTCAACAATTCGACAACCTCGGTCGGGATCTCGAAGGACGGGTCGACCAGCTGTTTCTCATGTATCCGACGCTCGAGAATCTTGGTGCGCAACTCTGAATCCGGCTGCGAGATCTCCGTCACAAGACCGCGCTGCAGTCGGGTCCGCATACGATCACTCAGCTTGTCAACCTGGTTCGGCGGCCGCGCCGATGCAACAACAATTTGCTTACCACCATCGAGTAACGCATTGATAATATGATCGAATTCCTGCTCCGTCTGCTGACCGTGCAGGAATTCAAGGTCATCAATCAGAAGCATGTCTATGTTGCGAAAACGGTCCTTGAAGGCAAGTGCGTCTCTACTCTGGAGCGCTTCGACGAACTGGAAGCGGAACCGCTCAGCGGTCAAGTACAGCATCTGGGCATGCGGCAATCGTCGTCGAACGTCCCACGCGATCGCGTGTAGAAGGTGAGTCTTTCCAAGCCCGACCGCGGCATGAATATACAGCGGATTAAAACCCCGCGCTTCAGAGAACAATGTCTCAGCCACTTGAGTGGCGCCAGCATGCGCCATTCTGTTCGCGGAACCAACGACGAAAGCATCAAACGTGTATCGGGGATCGAGTGGCGATCCTTCAAACCCACCGGCGCGCGTCGGCGTTCGCAGCGCGGTGGGTGATAGCGCGTCGCCCGGTCGTGGCATTGAGCCGATTGCCCCCGCTTCTCCTGCACGCGCTGGCTCACCCGGCCGTCCGACAGCTACTGCCGCATCACGCGCCTTGACTGCAGGCCCTGGCTGGCGAAGCTCGATCTCAACATTGTCAATTGTTGAAAATTCTTGCTGTGCGCATTGCAGGACTTCTTCGAGGTAATGCGATTGAATCCAGTTCCGAAGAAATTTGACTGGCACGGACAATGTCAGAGTCTGTCCTTCAAGGCGTTCGATGCTGACGGCATTGAACCAACTCGTAAAGACTTCCTCGCCTAGACGCGCCCTTAACGCCCGCCGCGACTTCTGCCACTTCTCTTCCAGCTGAGTTTTGTCGAGCTTTTCAGCTTCGACCGTTTTGTCTGCCACGGTGTCGTCTGCGAGCCCAACGATATGTGGACCGACGGACGCTCCCACATCCGCGAACCCCTCAACCGTTGGTGCCGCTACCGCTAAATGACTGACGCTCCCACGAACCATTGTACGATACCCCGCAATTTTTTGACGAGCCTTCGGTCCAGCAATCGGCAAAGATTAACCATTCGATCCGTAGAGGGCGGACCAATCATTTGCTTTTTGCTGTGCTCTTTGGCGACGCTGCCCCAGCGTCTCATAAGCGTTCAGCAGCCAGCGGCTGCCGGACGCGGCGACACGGATTGCCCACTAAGTCCGGATTCGTGTGCCTTGATAAAAGAAGTGCCCCAATCCCTAGGACCCGCTCCAAACCTCGAAATAGCCCTCCGAACGGGAGAGATACCCAGCTTCGGAAACCCCGATTAATCGCACGGTGTGCGATGAATACCGCAACATGTGTGTGTCACTCCCCACTAATCACGCCCTCCGCAATCGGCCAAAATGCGAGGACCACGCCGCTGGCCCTTCCATCATCTCAACCCCGTCTTAGACCAGCCCGCGACTCGCAGAACCGACCCCTCCGCAACAACAGCTAACGTCTTGCTCAAGAACCACCGTTCGTTCAGCTCAAGACACGGAATATGTCCAACTCTGCAACATTTCCAGTGCGAGCACGCATCCAATTCGGTTGCTACCCGCCTCGACGAACGACCGTTCTCCACCAACAATTAACTAGCTTTGCAGAGATACACCGATCGTTTGTCGTTAGCCGTTTATTAACGATAATCGTGTGGGGGGCGAAGTGCAAGTGATTCGGCGGTGGCGATAGCAACGTCGCAGTTGTCTAGCATAATGCAAAAAATCGACATTAGGTCTCCCTAACGCATGATTGCAACCGCTCTAACTTACTGGAATACAGAGAATAATTTTCATCTGCTGTCGCGTCATTATGAATTAAGCAGCGCTTCAATGATTTCGCACGCGACGTTGATTAGGACTAGACACTGCCGTCGATCCGCTTGCGTGATTCGCACATCAAACCATGTCGCATTTCGGCTAAATGGTTCTAATCCAAAGAATTGTTAGGCCTATTGCAACCGAGCCTATCGCAATGTCCGCCGGCATCTTTGTGTCAGTTACGCAACACTTGTTGATCGATTTCCGGGCGGCTACTCGGCCATTGCACGGATCTGGTGCGACAATCGTGAGACCTTTCGGCTTGCCGCGTTGGTATGCACCACGCCCAATTGACCTGAACGCGCGAGCACGGGCTCCGCCTGCCGCAGCGCTTCTCGAGCCGCGCCCTTATTACCGGAAGCGATCGCTTCTTCAACATTACGCACGACGGTCCGCAGGCGCGTACGGCGGGTTTTGTTAACCTCCGTACGTCGTAGGGTCTGACGCGCTGCCTTCTTTGCCGAGGGAGTGTTTGCCATGAGGGTCCTGTCCTGCCTGCAATTGGCCCATGCATTTAACGCATGCGAGATACATGCATGCGTTTGAAACATGCACGCGCTTGAAACATGCGTTGGCGACATGAGGTCGTTGACTTCATCATCGCGGCTGACGCCCCAGCATTATCGCCGTCAAGGCCGATTTCTGACGCCGATTTCTGACTTGGCTGCAAGCGCTACTACCTGCGCAGCACCACTGTTTAGACAACAGCCGCCAACACGATAGCCGCCAACACAACAGCCGCCCGAAGCAATGCTACGGGCGGCATTTGTCACCCATATAGCGCCAGCGTCACCTCGGGTCAAGCATGCGTGAATCGCTGTTGAAGAGATATTGAACGCAAACCGAGATTGGGCCAACAACTCTACTGGCAGCGATACGCTCCGACTAGGGCGGTGCACCGCACCGTGTCCGCCCTTGTGGGCCAAGGCCTGTGTGGTTGTGGCCTGTGTGGTTGTGGCCGAGGGTTGCGTGCCGATTTTTTTGCCAGGATTGTGAACTTGGCGGTGGGCTGCGCATCACGGGTCGGCGAAATGTCGCCAACGTCGTGATGCGTGATCAGTGGAGGCTGAAAAGTATGATCTGGATCAGTGTGATCTTCTGCAGCGTTGTAGCCCTGACTATCACGGCCAGTGGCCGAAGCGCAGGTGTGGAGATGGCATATCTGAACATGGCTGTCGCCGCAGTCACCGCAGTCGCCTTTGTTGTTTTGTCAATACGCCAACTCACACCGACACGGGAACCTGATGGTCCGAGTTCTGCTGCTACCGTTGCTGCTCGGACCGCACGTTACATGTCCTACGTTTGGGGCTGGGGAGCGATCGGGTTGGGCGCCATCTACGGCACCGGACTACTTGTTTGGAAAGAGTGGTGGCATTTTCTGATAGCCTTCGCAGTCGCTGGTCTGCTTTGCTATTATTCCTCCCAGAGGTTGCAACGTAGCGCCGACAATGGTGTCGATGAACCAAACTTGCTGCGACAGGGACGGACTGCCACGATCGTGCAGCTCGTCGGCATGGTGCTGGTCGTTGTGGGCCTACTCGTTGACGGCAAAATGGTGCGTTTTATGGTCGAGCGATACACAGACTGGGCCGCCAACAATATCTTCTTTTTCGGCGCGGCTGCTATCGCCGCCATCAGCGTCTACGCGCTTGCGACACAATCAAAGGCACAAACAAAGACACAAACTTAGGCGGCGCGGCAAAAACCGCGACGACGAAGGCAACACAGAAATCCGACTGGAGCTGATCTGCGCAATGATCCTATTGGTTTGGGTAACAGCCATAGCGACAGCCATCGCAACGATTGCGGCGGTGACAGTTGGCGCACCTATTTTTGCGGCACCCGCCACAGCACTGTTTTCCATCGTCGCACTCGCCGACGCCGCGCTCCTTTTTGAAAGTGGGCCCAGAAAGCTAGCGGCGGAGACCCCAATACACGCACAACGTGTGGCTATCGCCAAATCCTATGCCGTGCGTCTCTCCACGACATTTGCTTGGGGCGGCGGCACCATTCTTGGCGCCTATTATCTGACGGACCTGTTCTGGCATCACGCTTGGCAATATGGCGGCGCCATGGTGCTCATTGCTTTGATTTTAGCCTGCTACGCTCATCTTGTGTCCCAAACACACTCGCTGTTTCAGAGTTCGGCATGGCTCATAGGCATGGCCTTCCTCGCTCTCGCTCAGGGCATTGGCACAATTGCAGCCATCATCTTTTTGCTCAGCACTGGCAAGATCATGCGTTTTGGTGCCGATTGGGTCGCCAATACGGTTTTCTTGGCGGGTGGGTTCGTCATTGCCGTAATCTCGATTCTAGCATTCGTGGCTCAGAGACAATTCGATGTTGGGTCAAGATCCCAACCAAATCAGTGAGGTCGCATGGCGATACCGAAACCAACTGACAAGCGACTTGAAGCGGCGAGACGAATCGCCGAAGAAATTGGCGGTCAGCTCGACACTGACATATCGGTTCGTTTGTGGGATGGGAGCTTTGTCCCGCTTGGGCCGTCCACCAACAACGATTTGGCAATCGCTATCAATAGCCCAGGCACGCTCACTTCTCTCCTACGATGGCCATCTCTGGACCGACTGATCCGACACTACGCTCACGGCCGCATCGACGTCGTTGGCGGCACCGTTTTGGACCTGGGGGAACGCTTCGCCAGCGCAGACACGCGCCGCAGACTGAAACAGGTCCACAAATTGAAGCTTCTGCGACTGGGGCAACCTTTACTGTTTGGAAAGGCAGACCGACCTGACGAAAGTCGCGGATTTATGGGCGATGAAGTTGGCGCCCAAATGAACACGCGTGACGAAACAAAGTTCATTCAGTTTCACTATGATGTCAGCAATGAATTCTACGAATTATTCCTTGACAAAGCGATGATCTACACCTGCGGTTATTTTACGGATTGGTCGAATTCCCTTGATCAAGCGCAGCAGGATAAGCTGGAGATGATCTGCCGCAAACTCCGATTGGCTCCGGGCGAGCGAATGCTTGACATCGGATGTGGCTGGGGGGGCCTGATCTGCTATGCAGCCAAAAACTTTGGCGTTTCGGCCCTTGGTGTGACGCTGTCTCGCGAACAATATGACTTAGCTCAAGCCAAGATTTCGGCAGAGGGCTTGTCGGATAAGGTCGAAGTACGGCTCCAGAATTATTTGGAGTTGAACGAAAACTTCGACAAAATATCTTCGATCGGTATGTACGAAGCGATTGGTGTCAAGGCCTACCCCACGTACTTTGCCAAAATCAGGTCGCTTCTGAAACCGGATGGTCTCTTTCTCAATCATGGCATTACCCGCCGCGGCAAGCGACGACGCGCGAAATTTTCGAGCAGACCTGAACAACGGGCGCTCTTGAAGTATATCTTCCCCGGTGGTGAACTCGATGACATCGGCAACACTGTTCAGCAGATGGAAATTGCCGGTTTCGAGGTGCACGATGTCGAGGGTTGGCGGGAACATTATGCACTCACTACGCGCCTGTGGTGCGAGCGCCTCACCTCACGTAAAGAAGAAGCAATAGCACTTGTTGGAGCACAAACCTATAGAATCTGGGTCGCCTACCTGGCGGGTTGCTCGCTCGCTTTTTCGCGCGGATCGGCCCGCATCTTTCAGGTTGTGGCAAGCCGCAGCGCTCGTGGCGCCTCTCCCCTACCACCTACACGTGCGGACCTTTACCGCCAGTAGAGACGATCCCAATTTCTCGTCAAATTGAGGTCCTAGCGGTTCTTGAATTCGGGTTTTCGCTTCTCCACGAATGCAGCCATACCCTCCGACTGATCATCAGTTGCAAACATGGATTGGAAAAGTCGGCGCTCAAATCGGACACCTTCCGACAATGTCGTTTCATATGCCCGATTGACTGTCTCCTTCGTCATTATGACAATGGGAGAGGACATCCCGCCTATCGTTGCGGCAGTCCTGACGGCTTCCTCAATCAAATCGGCGGCAGGAACAACACGCGAAACAAGGCCAGCGCGTTCGGCTTCCGCCGCATCCATGAGCCGACCGGTCAGGCACATTTCCATCGACTTGGATTTGCCCACAAAGCGCGTGAGCCGCTGCGTACCGCCTGCGCCCGGCATCACACCCAGTTTGATCTCCGGTTGGCCGAACTTTGCAGTGTCGGCAGCCAGTATGAAATCGCACATCATTGCGAGTTCGCACCCCCCTCCTAGTGCGTAACCAGCCACGGCAGCAATGATTGGTTTGCGAATCTCCGTAAGATGTTCCCACTTACGAATAAAATCACCCAAGTACGCATCCATGTAAGACTTGGATTGCATTTCTTTGATGTCAGCACCAGCGGCAAAGGCCTTTTCCGACCCAGTTAGTACTATGCATCCAATTTCTGAATTGGCCGCGTAAGCGTCGAGCGCCGCATTTAAATCGCCAATCAACGCATCATTCAACGCGTTGAGTGAGGCTGGACGATTGAGAGTAATCAGACCAACTGACCCTCGTCGTTCAACAAGAATGTTTTCATACCCCATGGATTAGGTCCTCAGCGTTAACGTTGACAAGTTGCACAATAGAACGTTGCCCGACCGGCCTGGATTACACGTCGCACTGTGCCGCTACAATTGTCATGGACGCAAGGCTCACCGTCACGCCCATAGACCTGAAAGGCGTGTTGGAAGTAGCCTAGATCGCCGTCTGCTGCAGCGAAATCGCGCAGTGTCGAACCGCCTGCTGCAATGGCCTCACCAAGCACACTTCGAATCGCAGGCACAAGCCGGTCGACTCGAGAAGTTGGTCGCCCATTTGCCTTTGCGAGTGAACAAGTCTTCCGCAGTGGACTGATCCCGGCGCGAAACAATGCTTCACACACGTAAATATTTCCGAGCCCAGCGACATGACGTTGGTCCAAAAGAAAAGCCTTGACATTACTTGTGCGCCGCGCCGCGCGGCGAGCGACATAGTCGCCATTGAAGGCGTTGCTCAGTGGCTCAACGCCCATGCCGACAAAGTGCCGACATGATTCAAGGGCGGATTCGTGAATCAGATCCATAAATCCAAATCGACGTGTGTCGTTGTACACGATTGCGGCACCGCTAGACATTTCAAAGATGACATGATCGTGTGTCGACAGATTTTGAAACGATTGTTTGAATGCCCCTGGGCGGAACGCATCGGCGGATGGCCATTGGATTGAAAATCGCCCACTCATTCCCAGATGCATCACCAGAACGTCGCCGCTGGACAGCCGTCCTAAGAGGTACTTGGCCCGTCGTGTGAGACGGGTCAAGCGGGTCCCGCGAACGCGATCGGCAAAGCCGGATGGGAAAGGAAAGCGCAGGTCAGGCCTGCGAAGGGCCACGTCTCGGAAGGTAGCTCCCTCCATAACAGGACCAAGGCCTCGGCACACGGTTTCGACTTCGGGAAGTTCGGGCACGGTATATTTCGCGAAAGTATTGGTCTTAACATCATCGCCCCCAGTATCGATTAGGTATCAGTGGGCAGCAAGAGGGACAACTCGGACCGGCACGATTACACCGGTCTGTTGGAGGGAGGGCATCACGCCGCACGGTCGTTTGTCTAACCCGAATTTACCGTAAAGTCGATCGCAAGAGTTCGCAGGTGAGGGCGGAGGTGAATGTATGGAGTTAAATCGGCTACGGGGTGCAGCAACGGCCAATACCTTCGGCTTCAAGGCCATCGATGCTGAGCAACGACAGAGCAAGGTCAATGAGGTTTTCGCCTCGGTGGCTCAACGCTACGATCTGATGAATGATCTCATGTCCGCAGGTCTTCACCGATTGTGGAAGGACGATCTTGTAGCGCGCATCAATCCACCGAGATCGCCTGAAAGATTCACGATGATTGATGTTGCGGGTGGTACGGGTGATATTGCCATGCGATGCATTCATCGCGGCGGTCGCGGTTGCCACGCTATCGTCTACGACATTAGTCGCGAAATGCTCGCAGTCAGTAGCAGCCGTATCGCCGCTGCCGGCGCAGGCAACCGTATAAACCCGGTGGAGGGCAATGCCGAACGACTAGCATTCGCCGAATCGAGTTTTGATGCTTACGCTGTTGCATTCGGCCTGCGCAATGTCACCTACCTTGATCGTGCGCTATCAGAAGCCTATCGCGTGCTGAAGCCCGGCGGCCACTTTCTTTGCCTCGAATTTTCAAAGTGCACGGTTCCCATGCTTGACCGGCTCTACGATTTTCACTCCTTCGAGGTCATCCCGCGTTTAGGCCATCTTGCAGTTGGGGATCGAGATTCGTACCAGTATCTCGTGGAGAGCATTCGCCAGTTTCCGGAACAGGAGCCATTCGCCCAGTTGATTAGAGATGCCGGATTTAGCAACGTTTCCTATCAAAACCTCACGGGCGGTATCGCCGCGATCCACTCTGCCTGGCGGATTTGAGCCAACCTTCCCCCCGGCAGGCCGCCATTTTGCAGGCTTGGTTTGTCAACCCGCTGAACTAGATCCCTTTTGTGGGGACTATCAGGATGTCCTTTCTACCATGTTTGAACTCACCTACTCAGGGATCTCTTCGTTCCCGACATGGTCAATATCCCTAGGATGGGGTAGATGCTGAACGCTATTGCCAGCTTGTTTCGTCTTGCTCGCGCAGGGGTCGTGCTGGCTCAGTACGGTGTTCGCTTTGTACCGAAAGGTACTCCAGCGCCGTTGGTTCTGCGCGTGGCTCGAGCTGCGACATTTCCAATCCGACTACTGAGCTGGCCGTTTCGCTCACGCGTTCCGAGGGAACGCAGAATTGCGTCCGCCCTCACCGCGCTCGGCCCAAGTTACATCAAGCTTGGTCAATTCTTGGCTACACGTGGCGATTTGATTGATCCGGAAATCGCACAGGACCTTCGACATCTCCAGGATCGCCTGCCGGCATTCTCCATGGATGAGGCACGTCGCTCGGTCGAGGACGCGTTGGGTGGCAAACTAGAAGATCACTTCACTTCTTTCTCAAATCCGATCGCCGCGGCTTCCATAGCCCAGGTTCACAAAGCTACGGTATTGGACAATGGTGCCGAACACGCAGTCGCAGTCAAAATACTGCGACCGGGAATCGAGAGACGCTTTCAACGCGACCTTGCCAGTTACTATTTCGCCGCGCGAGCAGTCGAAGCAATCCACAAACCGTCTCGCCGACTGCGTCCTATGGCAGTTGTTGAAACACTGGAAAGAACCACGACATTAGAAATGGATTTGCGGCTAGAGGCTGCTGCTATCTCTGAGATGGCAGACAATATCGGCAAAGTGTCAAGCCTCGCCGATGGCAATTTTCGAGTACCAACGGTCGATTGGAGACGAACGACAAAACGTGTCTTGACCATGGAATGGATTGATGGAACCCCGATATCGGAAATTGAACAACTTAAAGCCTCAGGTCATGATTGCAAAGCCCTCGGTCTCACGGTACTTCGCGCGTTTCTGCGCCACGCCATGCGCGATGGTTTTTTTCACGCCGACATGCATCAGGGAAATTTGCTTGTCGAGCCCGATGGCACGGTTGCGGCCGTTGATTTTGGTATCATGGGTCGACTCGGCAAGATCGAACGCCGATTCTTGGCAGAAATTTTGCACGGTCTAATCACTCGCGACTATATGCTAGCGGCGCAAATTCATTTCGATGCAGGGTATGTCCCAGCTCATCAGTCTGTGGCTGTGTTCGCGCAAGCCATGCGCGCAATTGGCGAGCCAATTCACGGACGGACCGCGGACGAAATTTCAATGGCCGACCTGCTCGGTCAATTGTTCGCCTACACCGACGTTTTCGACATGGAAACCCGCCCCGAGTTGATCCTCCTTCAAAAAAGCATGGTAATAGTTGAAGGGGTTGCACGTTCATTGGATCCTGCTCTCAACATCTGGACTGCGGCCGAACCAATCGCCAGGGAATGGATGGAGGAAAATTACGGTATCGCCGGACGCCTTCGCGAGGCAGGAGACGGCGCTGAAACGCTGGGTAGAATCCTTGCTGATGTTCCCGGCGTCTTGCATCAAATTGAACGATCTGCCCATGCTTTTGCGACGATGGCAAACGATGGGGTTCGTCTTGACGACGGCACTCTACAACGCATGTCAGAAGCGCGAGCGAGACAAAACCAGAGCGCACGCTGGGCACTATGGCTAGCCGCCATCGGTTCGATGGTCATTGCTGGTTTGCTCTTGGCTGAGAGGGTCTAGGACGAAATAAAGAGTTGTAGCAATTGATCGCGCACTCTGCGGTCTAATCCATGATCAATCCGCCGTCTATGTTGAAAGACTGCCCGGTCATATTTCTGGAACGTGGTGAAGCCAGAAATACGGCAAGATCGCCAACATCATCCGGCTCGTTCGCTCGACCTATAGGCACTGTTGCTATTGCTTCTCGTTCAATGTCTTCGGCCAAGCGCCCTGATTTTCTGGCATCGGTTTGGACAATCTCTTGATAGATCTCCGTACGGGTTATGCCTGGACAAATGGCGTTGACGTTGATGTTGTATTGGCCAAGCTGATGCGCTGCGACCTTCGTCATTGCAAGTACAGCGCCCTTACTGGCTGCGTAGATCGCATTCGATGACCCGATGTAGCCCTTTCCAGCGATCGATGCGATGTTGATGATGCGACCTTGCCTTTGGCGGATCATTTCTGCAGCTGCGCGCTGCATACAAAAAAAGACCCCCTTAGCATTCACTCTATGGATGCGATCCCAGTCGTCCTCAATCAATTCCATGAAGCCGGCCCGGCGGGTGATACCGGCATTGTTGACAATACAGTCGATCCGGCCGAATGCAGACATGACGCTTTCAACCATGCGATCGATCCCTGCAAGGTCTCCCAGATCCGCTTCAACGGCCAGGGCCCTACGCCCACTTGCTTCCACGGCCGCTGCCGTCGATGCTGCGGTTTCAGAATCAATATCAACACTAGCGACATGCGCACCACTCGCGGCAAGTTTGAGGGCGCAGGCGCGGCCGATCCCACGACCAGCACCGGTGACAATTGCGACTCGATCTGCCAGTTCCATATCGATAGTCCTTGTTATCGCGTTATCGCGTACTAGCCGAATTTGCGAAATGGCGTATTGTCAGTGGCAACCTCTGCCTTCGGGCAAACCATTGGCAGCTTAGATTGGTTGCACAGCGCGCGCCTAGAATGCCTGCTCCTTTGGCGAAGAAATATCACAAGGATGTCACATGCCGCCCCATATTCATTTCACCGAAGGCGAATTCAAACTCCGCCAAAGGCGCGCGGCTGAGTGTCTGACACGTGAGGGTCTCGATGCCTTATTGATGTTTCGCCAAGAATCTATGTACTATCTCACCGGCTACGACACTTTCGGTTACGTATTCTTCCAATGTCTGGTCATGACCGCCGATGCAAGGTTATTGCTGCTCACGCGGGCGCCGGATCTACGTCAGGCCAGATTCACCTCGCTTATCGATGATGTCCGCGTTTGGCAAGACCGAGATGGTGCCAACCCAGCACATGACTTGCGACAGATTTTGACCGAAATGGGCCTTGGCGAGGGACGTCTTGGTGTGGAGTTCGATTCCCACGGTCTGACCGCACATAATTATCGACGTCTGGTCGAAGGCTTGGCTGGTGTTGCCCAACTAGAGGACGCTTCCGGTCTGGTAAACGCTTTGCGCCTAGTCAAGAGCCCGGCTGAACTCGCATACGTGCGCCGTGCAGGTGAGCTAGGTGATGCCGCTTGGTCTGCAGCGGTTACAGCCGCCGCGCCCGGGGCCGACGAAGGTGACATATTGGCCGACATGCATAGCGCTATATTCCGCGCAGGAGGTGACGATCCTGCCAACGAGTTCATTATTGGCTCTGGCCCAGGGGCCATGATGTGTCGTTACTATTCCGGCCGGCGCAGGCTTGCAGCGCAGGACCAACTCACCCTCGAGTTCGCCGGCACCTACCGTCACTATCATGCGGCGCTGATGCGAACTTTGGCGATCGGCCGAGCCCCTCAGAGACAGCGCGATCTTTACCAGTCGGCAACGAACGCACTCCTCGCGTGTGAAGCTAGTCTGACGCCGGGCAGGACCGTCGGCGAGGTCTACAAAGCCCATGCCGATTCGTTGGATGCGGCTGGTCTCGCACCCTATCGTCTGAATGCTTGTGGGTATTCGCTTGGAGCAGTTTACGCACCGAGCTGGATGGACTGGCCGATGATCTATGCTGACAACCCACTGGTGCTCGAGCCCAATATGGTATTCTTTTTGCACATGATTGTATTTGACGATGACACGGGCATTGCCGCAACAGTCGGTCGCACGAGCATTGTTACGGAGCACAATCCGGAGCCCGTCAGTAGGGCCAGTCTAGATCTTGTAGTGACGTAAATTTGGTGATGTCGATGCTCCTTGCTCGATGTTTATTGGCGGTGATATTCGATTGCACCATAGTTCGAATGCGCCATAGTTCGAATGCACCCCGGCGAAGCAAAGACATTGTTGGACAGTGAGCGTTATCACCGGATTGCGTCTTCTGTTGCAACACCTGCAGCAAACACCAATTATGTTTCGAATAACGCGATTTGATCGATGACGACGAATTCCGAAATACAGCCAGCGCAGGGAGCGTTGGACGTTCTCGATCGCCACTTCGTCGCTCTCAACGCGCGTGACCCTGAGGCTCTGGCAGCAACCCTCCACTTTCCACATTATCGGCTCGGGCGTGGGGCCATGAAAGTCTGGGCAACTCCAGAAACGTATCTTGACGACTTTTTCGCGCGCGCCCAGCCGAATTGGGACCACAGCCTGCTGATTTTTCGTCGAGCGCTTGCCGCGAGTCCGGACAAGGTCCACTTTGACATTGGCTTTGAGCGATACGACCAGAACGCTGTTGTAATTGGGACGTACAGATCCCTCTGGGTCGTGACCAAGCGCGACGGAAAATGGGCCGCCGCCCTACGCTCAAGCTTCGCCGAGTAGTTGCTCGGACTAACCTCAGCCCTACTGGCAAATTTCTGAATTTACTAACAATCGCCGAATTGCAAAGCGCTTGGCAATTTACAGCCTCGGAGTTTTGGTGCTTATTTGCCACGCTTTAATCAATGAGCTCTATGGCTCCCAATTATTGCTCAAGAGCAGGCGTCATGCGTTCGTTCGTGTTTGTCGTGATTTTGCTGATAGCGTCGATGGCTGTGGTCCCGAACGTCAACCGCTGGCCACAGCAGCTGGCCGTAGGTGACCTCCTGCGGCTGGAGCAACTTGCAAACGCGATTTGGTCTAAACCCAAGTCGGAGAAAGAAACGGGCGGCAGCGCTACTCGGGCGCGACGGTCTCCTGACAGATCGCCGCCGCTGGCACTTCGCCACGCGGATAAGCGGGCAAAACACTGGGACGACGGGAACCGCGGGAGGGCTGATGAAAGCCGGCGTGGGTCGCCCCGTCAAGGACGCAATGAAAGTCCCCGGCGCAATTCTCCCGCCGAGAGACATCGACAAACTGTCAAGGTAAACTCTAAAGAGAACTCCAATCGAAACCACTTAGACCCACCCGGTGGGGAAAGTCGGACAGCTATGTCCGACGGCCTATTCAAAGACTCGCCTTTCGATGTGGTCCGGATCAGTACCACAAGACCGTCGGTATTTGCCGGTACCACAGAGTCCAATGTGCAAGTTTCGGTCCTTGCGGGCAAGCGCGTGATCGGGGTCACTGAATCGGATCGGTTAGGGCGTTGGGTATTAGTAACCGATCGAAACATCAAAGACCCAAACGCGCGATTTCGCGTCGAGTTGGCACCGAAGGTTGCCTCCGCATTTGGTCCACGCAGCACTTTCACGGCGGTACTGTCTAATCAAGAGCGCAAACAGTCGGTCAGCGAAGTCAAAACACGACAGTTGGCGAAATTGAAACGGCTTGTTGAAGAGGCGGCAGCCTCCGGCCGACGAAACGCGATCGACGCCATTGATGAAGCTGAAGCTAAGGACGCCAGATCCCGAGGCGATGCAGATCGCAGCGTTGGTAGCAGCGTTGGTAGCAGCGCCGGTCGCAGCGACGAAGAACCGAATCTCAGCGCCTCGATGCCGATCCCCATTCAGTTTGCGTTCCGGCAAGCCGTGTTTACGCCAAGCGGTCTGGATGCAGCCGATCTTCTCGCCGATTACCTCATCGCCAAGAAACTAAAGCGAGCTATCTTGACCGGCCACGCAGATGAACGAGGATCAGAAAAACTCAACAGGAGTTTGTCGCGTGATCGGCTCTACGCCGTGAGACGCCATTTAAGAAAACGAGGCTTTGAAGGAACTCTCGTCCTTCTCCCGCGTGGTGAAGCAGAACCCTTCGACGGTATCGAACGTTCACACTACACGGACGTCGAGCTCTACAAGCTGGACCGCCGCGTCGAGTTGAAGCTCGAATAAAAGGAGTCGGTCGTGACTGAAGTCGATTGGGGACGCCTTAAGGCACACGAATTGCGCGCGCTGGCGGCACAAAATGCTGTTGTCATTCTTCCCGTAGCGGCGATCGAACAGCATGGCCCTCACCTCCCGGTCATGACCGACGCGCTCCTCGGCGAAGAAGTCGCCCGTCGCGCTGCTCGTATCGCTTCGAAGCAGCGGCCGACGTTAGTCACCCCTGTGGTGTGGCATGGATTGTCGGAACATCATTTGCCGTTCGGTGGTACGCTCACACTCGACCACGAAACATTTTATTCAGTCTTGAAGTGTCTCGTGCATAGCCTTAGGCGAAATGGATTTCGCGACATACTGATTTCCAACAGTCATGGCGGCAATATTGCCGCTCTGCAATGCGCAGCAGAACGCCTGTTTCAGGAACTTGATACGACCGTCGTGGTAGCAACATATGTTAACGAGTCACGATCGGAGATTGCATCCATTTTGGCGGACCAACCGCACATCATGCACGCGTGCGAAGGTGAAACGTCCATGATGTTGGCACTACTGCCTGAGTTGGTAGATTCGAGTGATCTGGCGTCCTTGGCCGTAGCACGTGGACAGGGCTTCTCGCAGGCAGGAAAAGGCTCCTACCGCTGGCGGAACTTTGCACACATGACCGGCAATGGCGTGTCAGGCAATCCAGCCAATGCCACAGCTGGCAAAGGTAAAGCAATTCTTGACGCGGCGGCAACCGGCCTTGCAAACTTAATCACCGACAATGAAACCTGGGCGCCCGCTAGAGACACTCGCTCTAAGGACACATGCGGCGTGCCATTCTTGGATTGATGAAATGGCACTGTGGAAGAGCGTCCTCGCAAGTCGTCGGAGGGCGTGGCGCTCCGGGGTTCCTGATCAACGCGTCCACAGGCAGGCAAAATAGACGGACCTTAAACACTGTCCTGGTCGTTGAGATGGCATGCCGAAAGGCGGCCCGGCTCAATCTCGCGCAGCCGAGGTACTTCTGTACGGCACCGCTCAAAGGCATGCGGGCAGCGCGGGTGGAAATGACATCCCGGCGGTGGATCCAGCGGCGAGGGAATTTCACCCTTGATTGGATGAAATGTCCGGTTTCTCTGATCAAGACGCGGTATCTCGTCGAGAAGCGCCTGCGCGTAGGGATGGTTGGGAGCGGCGAAGAAATCGTCCGTCGGGCCCAACTCGACCACCCTACCGAGATACATAATCACGATCCGATCGGAAATGTGTTCGACGACGCTAAGATCATGACTGATAAACAGATAGGTCAGGTCGAATTGCTCGCGTAAATCCATAAATAAATTGATAACCTGCGCCTGAATTGACACATCCAGCGCCGCGACCGCTTCATCACAGACAAGAAACTCAGGCCTTACCGCCAGCGCACGGGCTATACCGATGCGACTGCGTTGCCCCCCGGAAAACTGATGCGGATATCGGCGTCGAAAGTCAGCATCTAACCCCACACGCGTAAGCATGTCGGCCACATAGTCCGCGTGTTCAGCCTTATCCACGAGACCATGGACCAATGGTGCCTCTCCCACGATCGCATCGACACGCATGCGCGGGTTCAATGAAGCGAACGGATCCTGAAAGATCATCTGAATGGCAAGACGCTCACGGGCCGCCGCCTCTCCGCGGAGGCTCGCGCGATCCTGTCCATGAAATAGAATATGTCCACTTGTGGGCGTCAGCAATCCCGCAATCATGCGGCCGAGGGTCGACTTCCCACAGCCAGACTCTCCAACCAAGCCGACAACTTCACCACGCGCGATCGCAAGGTCAACCTGATCGACGGCATGTACTGTTTCGTCCCTAAGGTCGGATCCAAGTCGCGCCGCGATCCGTCCGGCAAGATCCAACCGCTTCACGAACCGTTTGGTCAATCCCATGACCTCGACGATCGGACTCGCGTTCTGCGAAATTGCGGCTGAAGATGACACTTGAGCCTCCCCCATCATCATACAACCAACTGGCTGGTTAGTGGATGAGCGCAACGAACGCCACGCCCTGGCACAGGCGACGTCATTTCCGGGGCGACATAACAGGCTCCATCCGCATACGCACAGCGCGTTCGAAATGCACAGCCTTCTGGCAGATTGAGCAAAGACGGCGTCATTCCGGGAATTTGGGTCAGCCGCTGCCCACGCTTATTGTGGCTCGGAACCGATCCGATCAATCCTTCGGCGTAGGGATGGAGCGGATTATCAATCACCTCATCGGCTGTTCCGGTTTCAACAATACGGCCCGCGTACATTACGGCAATGCGGTCAGCCAACGCGGCGACAACAGCTAGATCGTGGGTGATCCAGATCATCGCAGTCCCCGTCTTACGGCACAGCTGTTGGGCCTCGAAGAGAATCTGCGCTTGGATCGTCACATCTAGCGCCGTTGTCGGTTCGTCTGCAATGATGAGGTCGGGCTGATTGATAAACGCTATCGCAATCGCCACCCGCTGACGCATTCCCCCCGACAACTCATGCGGGTAGGCCTTTAGCCGGCTATCCGGCGAAGGGATTCCGACCTGGCTTAGCGCGTCCCTAGCCAGCAGCCTCGCCGTCTTGCGATCAACATCGCGATGCGCTTGAACCGCCTCGATCATCTGAGTGTCGACCCGGAGCACGGGATTGAGCGTCATCATAGGATCCTGAAAGATCATTGCAACGCGATCACCGCGAATTTTTCGCATCGACTCGTTGTCGAGATCGACAAGATTGTGACCACGAAACAGAATTGCGCCAGACACAACCCGCCCCGGCGGATCAACGAGGCCCATGATGGAAAAACCTGTTATGGATTTCCCGCTACCCGACTCACCAACTAAGCCAAGAATTTCTCCTGGCTCTACATGAAAACTGATGCCATCAACTGCCTTGACAACACCATCCTTCGTAAAGAAATGGGTTTTCAGGTCGTCAACTTGCAACGTTATAGACTTTGGATCCGGGTTCATCTCTTCAATCTCGGATTGAGTACGTCTCTAAGCTGGTCACCTACGAGATTGATCGACATGATTGTAAGCAGTAGCGCAATGCCAGGAAACGAACTGATCCAATATTTTCCAGATAGCAAATACTCAAACCCGTTCGCAATGAGGAGGCCAAGTGACGGTTCGGTCTGTGGCAGACCAACCCCGAGAAAGGATAGTGTCGCCTCCAATGCAATGGCATGCGCTGTTTGCACGGTGCCGACAACGATCAACGGCGGCAAACAATTGGGCAAGATGTGACGAAATAGAATTCTTCCATGGCTCAAGTTGAGACACCGCGCGGCTTCAACATATTCTTTCTCACGCTCTACGAGCGCTGATCCACGCACCGTCCGCGCATAATAAGCCCATTGGACTATAACCAGCGCGATAATGATCTTGTCGACGCCTTTGCCAAGCACTGCGACCAACATTAGCGCAATAAGCACGGCTGGAAACGACAGCTGCAGATCGACGATCCGCATAATGGCGGTTTCAACACGTCCCCCAGCGTAGGCGGCCAATAGCCCGATTGCCGCGCCGATCGCCATGGCGAGGAAACCGGAGAAGACGCCAACCGACAGGGATATCCGCAAGCCATAGAGAATAGCGCTCAATAGATCGCGGCCGGACCCATCGGTGCCGAGCCAAAATGTCATCCCCGTACCCATGCTAACTGCGCCGGGCGGCAACCGAGCATCGAGAACATCGACTTGCCCGAGATCGTATGGATTTTGCGGTGTGACGTAAGGTGCTATCAAGGCCAGTACCACGATGATCGACAATACGACCAAGGCTACCGCAGCAACGGGGCTTTCCATAAACTCCGCCGCAAATCGACGGAAAGGAGTTTGGATCGTGACGTTCGCTGCGGCAGTGACCGGCGCAGCCGCGTGGTCATCCGCCTTCGGGCCACCTAGAATCGCGCTCATGACTGTTGGCTCCCCAACCGAACGCGCGGATCCAGCAACGAATAGATGACGTCCACCAGAAGGTTTATAAACACAAAGAAGAGCACAATGACAATGAGATAGGCCACTATTACCGGTCGATCGAGTTGCTGGATTGAATCTATCAGGAGTTTGCCCATACCAGGCCAAGCAAAAATCGTTTCGGTTACAACAGAAAATGCGATCAAACTACCGAATTCCAAGCCCAGCACAGTCACAACGGGAATCATGATGTTCTTGAGGAGGTGCACGCCGACCACACGCTGGGGCGACAATCCCTTCGCGCGCGCAAACTTGATATAGTCCTGGTGAATCGCCTCTCGCGTGCCCGCTCGTGTCAAACGAATGACAAGTGATATCTTGAGTAATGCAAGATTGAGAGCAGGTAGCAAAACATATCGCAAGCCGTCGAGCGTGAAGAGACTAGATCGAATGCCGAGAAATTCCGCAGTCGGGCCGCGTCCCGTGGACGGAAGCCAGCCGAGCATCACCGCGAATACCATAATCAACATTAATCCCACCCAAAAGGTAGGTAGCGAAAAGCCGAGAATGGAACCAGCCATAATAGCGCGGGAGGATACCGCATCGGGTCTTAGCCCGGAGTAGAGCCCCAAAGGAATGCCAAAAAAAATCGACAGAAACAGTGCGCTCAAAGCCAGTTCCATGGTCGCCGGCATGCGCTCCAAAATGAGAGGCAAGGCGGACGTTCCATGGACGAACGAACGTCCCAGGTCTCCGTTCACCGCCCCGACTAGAAATCGCCAATACTGCTCCCAGATTGGTCGGTCCAGACCAAAAGCGCGAATGACTTCGTCAATCTCCGCTTGTGTGGCATCCGGACTGATTAACATATCGACGGGATCGCCGACGACGTTGACGCCAAAAAACACAACGACTGACATGATAAGCACAACAACGACGCTTTGGATCAGGCGGCGTATGAGAAATGCTGTCACGTCCGTATTCCTCGGTGCGCAGGCACCACTGCTGTTGATTGTCGAGTTGATCGGTCGGCACCGGTCTCCGTCTTGGCCCTACGGGTTGTGCAAGCGCTCACGCAACGACCCGCAGGGATTGGCTATGGAGGGCCCTTGAAATCACTCGACCATCATCGCAACGGTTCGCTCGTCGGTTCGCGCTTTGTAGCTTATACCCTTCTTCGCTCCCCAAGTATTGACCTGATAATGCAGCGGGATAATACCAAGATCGTTTATTGCCACTTCCGTGGCCTTTGCCAAGAGGTCCTGCCGTTTCTCATCATCAACGGTTGTCAGCGCATCTTCGATCAACTTGTCAACCTCGGCATTCGAATAGCGACCACGGTTGGACGCCCCGAAGCCACGGGATCTGTCATAGGTGTGCAAGAGAGATTTCAGAGGCGAAGACGCTTCCCCCGTTCCTGCACCCCATCCAACCAATATGAAGCTAAACTTGGGCGTCCCGTTGGGTCCACCGCGTGAAGCCTGTTTAAAATAGACCGAGCGCGTCATCGTCTCGACCGACATCTTGATGCCGAGCCTGGTTAGCATCTGACCAATGGCTTCGGCGATCTTTGCGTCATTGATGTAGCGATCATTTGGACCATGCAGGGTCAACCTGAACCCTTTCTCGTAGCCGGCTTCTTTCAGTAGAGCTTTCGCACCAGCCAGATCGAACGGCTCCGGCTTCAAATTAGGCGAGACACCAAAGAAACCTTCAGGGAGCAGCTGGCCAGCCTGAATCGCGATGTCTTCCATGACCCGCTCGACTATTGCCTTGCGATTGATGGCTTTGGAGATGGCCTTGCGAACCTTAGCGTTCTTTAGTGGGTTCTTAATAGGCCCGCCGTCGGCAGCCTTTACAAAAGGCGAGTTATCGCGGTCGTGGTCCAAGTGCAGATAGATCACCCTATTCGAGATGCCACTCGAGAGTTGAATCTCGGGATCACTCTTGAGACGCGCGATGTCTGCAGTTGGTACACCTTCGATGACATCAACGTCGCCGGCGAGTAGCGCAGCAACGCGCGATGGCCCAGACTTGATTGGCTTCAGCGTGACTTTGTCCCACTTGGGCTTGCCGTCCCAGTAGTCGGGATTGGCCTCCATAACAACCCTATCACCGGCAACGTATTCGACGAATTTAAACGGTCCGGTCCCGATTGCTGCCTTCCCGGAATTGAAATCCGCCGTCGTAGCACCGTCGGCGTTCTTGCGGGAAATTATGTGGATGGTGGTCAAGTCGGTGACCATCAGAGGGTATGGTTTCTCGGTCTTGATATGGACAGTCAAATCGTCGATTTTTACCGCCTCTTTGCCCTTGGTATATGTCGAAAAACTCGAAGGGCTATTGGGAACGTTGCCGGCGCGGTTCATCGTGAACACCACATCATCAGCCGTAAACGGAGAGCCATCGTGCCACTTAACGCCGTCCCGCAACTTAAATTCCCAAGTCAAGTCATTGATCGCTTTCCACGATACGGCCAACCCCGGCTGAACACGCTGCTTTTCGTCGAACATCACGAGGCCGTTAAAGAAATGACTGGCAAGCGCATTGTTCGGGCCAAGGTTGTGGAAATGGGGATCGATTGATGTAGGCTCCGATGCCAACGCAATCGTCAGATCTTTCGACAAGGCTGGGTTGCCCGCCGCGACCATAAACGCACACATCAAAAGCCCTAGTTCGCTACGTCGAAACACTGTCATCCTCCTCGTTCTCGCCCTGCTGGATCGGCGCTTGCCATTCTTAGATGCTAGCTGAGCAAAATTTTGCACAGAA
Organism: Hyphomicrobiaceae bacterium; assembly: GCA_051009975.1. Taxonomy (GTDB): domain Bacteria; phylum Pseudomonadota; class Alphaproteobacteria; order Rhizobiales; family Hyphomicrobiaceae; genus Tectiglobus. The sequence goes on along the minus strand of JBPCWA010000497.1, from coordinate 2,685 downwards.
ATTTTCGGCGAACGATACCATCAAATGCTGCTTCGACAAGACCTGAATCCGGCTCCGCGACCCGAAAATGCGGCATACATCAAGACTTATCGAGAAATATCGAGATGTATCGAGAAGTATCGAGGCATCCAGCGGCTGCTGCATCTGTCTTGCTCGACCCACCCAGCATGAACCAGCGCTAACCAAAGCCAACCAGCGCTTTGCTAGGGAACCGACGCATAATCCTTTTTGTTGACGGTCCGCAGTTCAACTGTCCACGTTTCCACTGGTCGCTTCCAAGGGGACGCCACAATAATGTGCCATACGTGATGCTAGACCCTGCCCGCCAAAAACCGGGATACGGGTTCAAAGATGCGTTATTTTAGGACTTTCAACAGCTTCCTCACTATCACGCTGGCCGGCACGCTAACGCTTGCCGTCACATTGCTCATGAGTGGCCACAGCCACGCAGGTGGTGGTCACAGCGACTGGCATGGCCTGGCTTTCAAGACACTGAATTTCGCGACGGCCCAGGAACATGGGTTATTGTCATTCGAGGGCGCAGTAATCACCAATGTCGAACCGGCGAAATCCCCCGATCGTAAACTCAAACCAGGCGATGGCATAACCTACGCCCTGACGTCGAAACAAAACAAGATCGCAACCGCACAAGATTTGGCGAAGTTCCTAGACGGCGTAAAACCGGGCCAGGACATTTCATTGGTCCGCATTCGGAAAGGGGCGGCGACGACTTTAGTCAAGCTGCGAAGACCGAAGCCTGAGCGCCGCATTGTTGAAAGCAAGACCGCAGGTGATACACATCTGATGCTGGATTCCGGCGGGCACATGGCTCTGGTCAAGGATCTGGCTTTCACTCCGGACGGTCAGCAGATTGTCTCGGCCGGCGACGACAAGGTCATACGTGTCTGGGAACTTTCAACGGGCAAAACCGTGCGTACGATTCGCGGCGATTTGGCGCCCGGTCCCAGTGGCAAAATGTTTGCGATGGCGCTGTCCCCTGATGGCAAATGGCTGGCAGCCGCCGGCTGGACGGGTCGCAAAAGCGTTGTACCTTGTTGCGGGGACATCCGCGTTTTCGAATTTTCCACCGGACGCCTCGTCAAGCTGCTTAAGGGGCATACGAGCATAGTTCGGGGTTTGGAGTTCTCCGCCAGCGGGCACCGACTAATATCAGGTAGTTCGGACAACTCGGCAATCGTTTGGCAGGCACCGCGTGGACGCGACAAGTCTGCCGACTGGAGCCGCGGACGTTTGAAAGTGCGACTGAAGGGTCATAGCGATGATATTGAAGCCGTCGGACTGCTCCCCGGCGGTTTTCGTGCAATCACTGGCTCTTTCGATCTGACACTGCGCGTATGGGATCTGACGGATGGAAAGGAAATAGCGCGACTACTTGGGCACTCCAGCGGCATCCAATCCCTTGCTGTGGGGCCAGGAGGTCAACTCGCCAGCGGCGACATCAAGGGCAGTATTCGACTCTGGTCTCCCAAGGCCATTGCTTCAGCCATACCTGGAAGTGAGCTCACTGCCATTCTTCGCTTGAATCAGAAAGGTATGGTGGGAACTCTCAAGTTCTCACCAAATGGAAAGCACTTGCTATCTACCTGTGCAAAAAGTGGCTGCAAGAACACCCAGGTCCTGTGGGAAACTCACACTGGCCGGCGGGTCGGGGAGTTCAAAGGGCATAACAATGTGGTGCTGGCAGCGGCATGGACCCCAGACGGCAAACGGATCGCAACTGCCGGCGGAACACGATTTCCAGTTCTACTATGGAAGCCCGACGAAGCGAAGATTGGGCACAAACCGAAAGCAAAGGCGAAGCGGTTGGTTGGAGCTGGACGACGTGCCTGGTCGGTTGCTTTCTCTAAAAACGGTAAGTCGATTGCTTGGGGACGCCGATGGAAGCGATCGGATCCCGTAGATCGCGGCCCACTGCAGTATGAGATGCAACTGCCCACCACGGATCGGCGCCTGGGGCAGCCGCGGTCTCTCAAGGATGCGACCAAGTACGTCCGAGGCAAAATACGCAAAGGGGCCTACAGCCTTCGGCGCCGAAAAGGTGGAAAATTCAACTACCACAAACACCTTGACATCATGCGTGGAAAGAAGCGCGTGACGACAATATCTCGCAATAGCACCAACGGTTATGGCCACTGGGCCTACACGTTCGCACCTGATGGTAAGACGTTGATTTCCGGGGGGGCCAACGGCGCGCTGGAGGCATATAGCCTGACAGGCAAGCGACTGCATCGAACCCATTCGGGTTTTGTAGGTCACGAGCATTTCGTTGTTGCTTTGACGCCGTCGCCGGACGGTCGCCTCTTGATCTCCAGTGGTGGGGATCAGACCATTCGTCTCTGGAATCTCAAAACACGCGAGCTAATTGTTACACTATTTCACGGCGCGGGCGGCGAATGGGTGATGTGGACGCCACAAGGCTACTATACCGGCTCGGCCAGAGGCGGTGAGTTGGTGGGCTGGCAACTCAATGGTGGGCCAGAGCGCGAGGCGGCCTATGTACGAGGTCAGCAACTACGCAAGTCTCTCAATCGGCCTGATATTATCGATGATGCCATTCGGTTGGCGAGTGCCAAGGCAGCGATCCGCAACGCGGGTCTTGCAACGGTAACGGCCGCGAGCTTGCTGGCGGCGCCACCGCCGTTGATCCGGGTCTATGCCCAACCG
>JBPCWA010000496.1:0-11570 GCA_051009975.1 Hyphomicrobiaceae bacterium | reverse complement strand
AGTACGCTGTGGGCGGCAACGATGGACCATATTTGACCCGAAGCACCGATCTTTGACAGCCACGCGAGCATGGCCAGAGCCATGATGATCAAAGGTATCGTGGGTGGCAGCAGAATGAGCGCCAAGTAAGCACCCTTAAAACGAAAGCTATAGCGATAGTCTGTGTAGGCCGTACAAAAACCAAGAAAGGTCGCAATTGTGCACGTGCAGAATGCAACAATGATGCTCGTGCGAGCCGCGGTCCAAATATCCGCATCAGAGAAAACCGTCGCATACCACTTCCAAGTGAAGCTCCCTAATGGGATGGTAGGGAAACGATCAGAATTGAATGAAAATATGACGCTAAACATTATCGGCGCAAAAATAAAAGTGAATACGATAGCGACATAGATGCGTAAAAACCATTTGAGGAGATTTCTAGTCATCTTGGTCAGCGCTCGTCTCGCCGGCTAGCGTAGGCTGTCATAATAGCAACAAATGCGATCGCAAAGAGCGTCATCATCATGACCACGGCGACCACTGCAGCACGCGGCCACTGTTGACCAGATTTTGTCGTGTCGATGATCAGAATGGGCAACGTCGGTGGTTTCGAACCTCCGAGATAATACGGTGCAACAAAGTCTCCGAACGAGAGAATGAAGCAAAATAAGGCCGCCACAATGAAACCCGTACGAGCGAGTGGAAGAACGACACTATAGAGCGTGCGCCAGGGTGGACAACCGAGATTGCGTGCGGCTTCGACAAGTGCCTTGTCGATGTTCGCAAGGGCCAAAGTTTGCAGAATCACAACCAGCGGTAAGGTGAGCGTCAAATAACCGACGATCGTCCCAAACTTGGTATTGAGCATTGTGTAGGGTCCGAGCCCAATTGACCGGAGCAGAGAATTGACAACGCCGGTTTCTGCTAGAATCACGTACCATGAGAATGTCCGGACAAGGTAACTTGTGAAAAAAGGCACAATAAGCAACAGAATAAAGAAGCGCCGTGTTGCATCAGTTGAGTAAAATGCAAGTGCATAGGCAGCAGGAAATGCTATGAGCATTGCTGACACGGTGGCTATTGCCGCCAGAGTCAAAGTCACGACATAGCTGTCCCAGAAATACCCGCGCGAGAGCATTTTCGCCCAGTTCGCTAGTTCAAAGGCCTCGACCATGCGATAGTTCTTAACCAGGAAGAACGTCATCGCCACCATGAACAATAATGGCCCGAGAAAGAATATGGACTGCCAGATGATGATGGGCAATCGAAACGCTAACGCGAAGGAGTCGATGTGACGGCGCATTACAACCTGACCGAGACCCGCCCTAGCGGGTCTCATTTTCTCGCCCTAACCGCTTCGATATACCAGTTCGGCATCAAGCTGGCATTGCGTTGCCGATACATACTGCTCACCCAATCAACGACGGGGAACGTCGTCGGAAATGAGGGCAAACACTTTTACGAAGCGTTCTTGTATTCTGACCAGAAGTCATTCCAATCCTCCAAGCTTTGTTGCTTGGGAATATCTCGATAGTGAATTCGGCCATTCTTGATAAGCGCTATGGGGTCATTGGCCGCGCCGTCAATCTGTCCGGTTCTTTCCGCTTCCTTCTTGTCAACTTCGTTCAGTTTTGCGCGTCCTTTTCTGGTAATGCAGAACCCCGGATAGGCCTTCATCTGTGCGGACTTCACTTGCCCCTCCGGGGTGAGCATGTATTGAATGAATTTCTTAACGATATCGGTTTTGCCTGACCCTTTTCCGATAGAATAGGATTCAGTCCATTGAATGCCGCCCTCTTTTGGAACGACGGAGGCCACAGGTGCGCCATCCCGTTCCAAAACGCCAGTTATCCAATCTCCGATACCGCACGTTGCCCACATCTCTCCATTTTTTAACGAGTTGAATGTTCCGCCGTAGTCGAAAAATCCACCAACTTGTGGCCGCAATGACATTGTTGTTTTCTTGACGGTCTCCCACTGCCCAGCGTCGAGGTCGAAGAGCTTGGCACCATTGCCATTGTAAAGACTCATCATGCCGAGTGACGGCAAGTGCCAATCGAAGTGACCCAATTTGCCTTTTAGAGATGGTTTCCAAAACGCCTGGTAGCTCCCAGCCTCTTGATCAGATACTTTGGTCTTGTTGTAAGAAACACCGAGATGACCAAAGCGCACCATCACCGAGAACAGCTTATCGTCTTTCCAGTGTCCAGGAAACTTCGCGAAGTCGTCGTGCAGCATGTCATCGAGTGGATAGTCAGCCGCATTCATCTCCTCTATGTAACCGGCCGCGTTGAGCTGCTGCACGAATTCTGCGTCGGACAAAATGAGGTCGTAAGTTCCCGGTGGTGACTGGGCGATAAGAGCCAACATATTGTCGCCTCCGGCATAGTACTTCGGCTTGAATTTCACATTCTGAGCCTCTTCAAATGCGCCGACAATGTCAGGCTCGCCGTGACCATACCACGCAAGCATGTTGATCTGCGTGGTAGAAGCCCAGGCCCGATTGACAAACGGCATTGCCAACGCTCCTGCGCCGGCATAAAGCAGCACATCACGCCGAGATGGCTTTTGAACGCGATGTTTCATCAATTCTTTGGTCATACCTGGCCTCATCCTATCGATTAATCTTGCCTGACTTAGCTGAAATTACTTTCCCACCTGCCCATAATTTGTGACGCTTAGTCTCCTCGCCCTCGCCCTCATGTCCCAAAGCCTGCATTTAGTCCCTCAAGTCTTTTTTGATCTCTCTCGGCTCTTCCTCGGACAGGCAATAGACCAGCCGTAACGTCACTCTCCCTGCTTTCGAAGCCCTCGCGGCCAATCGACACTCAATGCTCTCATCATAGCAATTTCACAATACCGATGTCATAAGTGTAAGGAGTCTTCGAATTCTCGTCATTGAAAATATTGGTCGTGGCGAGGCGATTCCGTGCATAATTGTTGTGCATCATTGCTGTTGCGAGTCTCTTCAGATTGGAAGAGTGGGGAACCAAAATAGTGCCCCCCCCCCATAAAGGGCTCGTGGCGCGCAGTGACCATCGCGATGAGAGGGAATGGCGCGCACTCTCGGCTATCTATATATTCGACCAGAGGCGCTGCGGAGGTTGCACATCGCAAATGAGGATTTCAATGGTGTTCTCGGATGTCATTAGCTGCATCAAGTACCGTATCAATTCAGCCCAGCACGGAACATGAACCGTTACAAATTTCACAAAGCTTTTGCAACGCAGGGCCCCGTAGTCCTACCCGTGATCCATGTGGTCAGCGTCAAGCGAACCTTGGACAACATTGATGTTGCTATTGATGCCGGAGCACCTGGATGCTTCTTGATCAATCACGATTTTGGCGTGGACGCCTTCCTACCAATCATCCGAGACGTACGTGCCGCACATCCATCTTGGTGGATGGGAGTAAACTTTTTGGGCGTGACGGGACGCGACGCTTTCCCGATTTTAGCCCAATTACAGACCTCCGATTGTAGATTTGACGCATACTGGGCCGACGATGCTCGAATTGATGAGCGCAGCGTCAGCCAATGCGAAGCGAAAGCCATCGCTGCCGTACGCGACAATACCATTTGGCGCGGCCTCTATTTTGGAGGAGTCGCATTCAAGAAACAGCGCACGGTTGCGGCCGGAAACTACAAATCGGCAGCGGCGGCTGGAGTTGCTTTCATGGACGTTGTGACTACTTCCGGTGTTGCAACCGGGCTGCAGGCGGATCTTTCAAAAATATCCGCATTTCGCAGTGGAATAGCCGACCACACAATGGCGCTTGCCTCAGGGATAACCCCGGACAATGCAGAAGATTACCAAGACGTTGACTGCTTCATGGTAGCAACAGGCATCAACAAACCCAATAACTTCTACGACATTGACCCTGCCCGTCTCGTTGCACTCTTGCAGGTTTCGAAGGGGATTGGTGAAAAGAATTCGACATGACTTACGTTCCGGAGAACAAGGGACCAAGGGATGACCGTTGGTACCTGAAGCTGATGTCGCCAAATACGAAGGGCGAAAAATTCGCTTGGCTCGATCCCACATCAATCTATATCAATAAAGTTGCGTTCCACGATCTTCTCGAGGATCTCGCTAGCGACCTCGATGCGCTGAATGTCGATGTCGTCGCCGGCTTGGATGCGATGGGATTTGTATTGGGCGCAGCGCTTGCCGCCAAGTTGGGCGTGGGCTTTCTCCCAATCCGCAAGGCCGGCAAACTGTGTGTTTGTACGGACGCAGTAAGCTTCACCAACTATTCAAATCGCATACAGAACCTTGAGATGAGAAGTCCGGCCTTTACCTGTGGCACTCGCGTACTGTTGGTGGATCAGTGGATCGAAACAGGCGGCACAATGGCAGGAGCGATCGAGCTTGTCGAACGTCAAAAGGGTAGAGTGGCTGGTCTCGTCGCTATCGCAATCGAAGATAATCTCAAAACACGCAACTACCGCAAAACCTACCCATGCATTTCTGCCGTTGTCTCCGGTTCCGCTTGGCAAAAACAGTGCAATAGACAGCATCTCAACAGTTTTGACAGTTACACTCCGGAAATTGCTTTCCCGTGATGCTCATAAAGGAACTTGGTAATGAATGATATGAATCTATTGCAAACAATTCCTGCTCGTCGCGGCCTGGCCGTCTCCATTAACAAGGGACAAGCACTCAAAATCATTAACACGCATGGTCACCAGGTCATCGACTTCTGGGCATTTAATCTTGAAGACATTGGCGAGTTTCTATCGATGGAGCACTCGCGTGCGACGCTGACATCCATCTTCCCCAAAGCCGGCGATGCGCTTGTCACCAATCGTCGTCGCCCGATACTGCGGTTCCTCGAAGATTCATCGCCTGGCAATCACGACACACTAATGGCTGCCTGCGACACCTACCGCTACGAATTGCTCGGCTGCACTGATTATCACGACAATTGCACCGACAATCTAGACGCGGCGATGCGCACGCTCGGGCACGCCATTACGGAAGTGCCAAGTCCACTCAATCTATGGATGAATATTCCCGTCTCAGCCGACGGTACAACTGGTTGGGGCGAACCGATTTCGAGGCCGGGCGACTTCGTCATTTTTGAGGCGGTCATTGACTGTATTGCTGCTATGTCAGCCTGTCCTCAGGACATTCTGCCGGTCAACAAGGGCAATCCGACTGAAGCACATTGTCAGATTCTGGCAAACTACGTTCAATGATAATGAACAAGGCCATGTAGCAGTTTAGAACGACATAATGCCGTACAATCGATAAGCACTGGACAAAACCAAAGTTTCAACGTCATCATCGTTAGATGAAAGCTGAATTTGCAACGTTGGCATTCGCTGCACTCGCCCTTTCAAGCCTTCCTGCTTCAGGTCAAGGGGACATCGATGCTGGCCGGAGAATCGCCGAGCAGCAGTGCGCACGCTGCCATGTTGTTGGTGACTTCAACAAATATGGGGGAATCGGCTCAACGCCATCGTTCCAGCTCTTGGCCAACAATTTTCCGGACTACATTTCGAGGTTCGAGACATTCTATGCACGCCGACCGCATCCCGCATTCGTCAAAATTGAGGGGTTCGAACGGCATATGCCACAGTTACCTCCGAATGCTGCGCCTGTCACATTACCATTAAGTTCCATTGCCGACATTCTGGCATTCGTCAAGACACTAAGGAAATAAGGATTGGCGAACTCCCGCATGAGGTACTGAAACATGCGGATTGTCGCCCCTCGCGCGGCGTGACAGATATTTCAGTTCCGCAGCGAACCGCGCCTCACTAGCGACCGCAAATCTTCGTCCCCCGCAGAAATTGCTATCCGAATTCGACCCGCGTTCGGCACCCACTCTTTATGGACCCTAGTCTGATGCAACAGCACCAACCTCAACCTGCACCAATCGGTCTAACGATAAAGTTTCGCGTATGACGCGATTGACCGAACTCAATGTAGCTTGGGAGATAACTCTCCTGAGGTGAGCACGCCGACCGATCCCGAATCCCCTCAACCAAGAACTCGCAATTTGAAGAGAGCGTTGCTGTGCGGTTTGATCGGTCCGCTCAAGAGATGTGATCAACGACACCTTGGCCCACTCCAACTCATCTCTACTGAGACCGCCCTCCCGAATTTTTTTGATCTCGCGCGCAAGTGCCTTCACGACTTGAGCGTGCTTTTCTCTAGCATATGCCAGGTAGATCATAACAATCGGCTGGTCCCCGATTTCATAGCTGTCGCACCAGACCTCGTAGGCTAACCCTTCATTTTGACGAAGATGCCAAAGACGGCTTGTTTCGACTTCTCCAAATACCTTCTGGGCGAGCAACCACAGAACCCAATCGTCGTCGGTTGTGCTCGGCCCTGGCCAACCCCAAATAAGATGCACCTGTCGCTTTCCTGGCATCGGTATCGTGGCGCGCCGGACGCCATCAAGAGATATACGCCGAGGCGTCTCAACTGCAGGCATTGGGCTCGAGGGATTATAGGCCGAACGATTTGAAAACAACGCCGCGACGGAATCGCGCGAGACAGGCCCGACGTAAGCAATCGCAATTCTTTCGGGCCTATAATGTCGTCTGTAAAATTCAACAAGATCAGTTGTAGTGATTTGTTCGAGACTTTTCATCCGATCGCCGAGGCGGGTCCCCAGGGATGTATGCGGATAGAACTGCGCAAGCAACTCTCGTTCTGCAACGACTTGCGGTCTGTCCATGTTCAAACGTGCCTTCGCAATAAGAAGGCGGCGTTCCAAGTTCCAAGAACTTGGCGCGAAAAGAGGTTCCGAAAGAATTTCTCGAACGAGCCTTGCGATCAGATCAACATTTGCCGACGGAGATACGAAGGAAAACGTTGTTCCGTCCTCGTCAGTCTCACCTGACAGCACAACGCCTTCGCGGTCCAAATAAGACTGTAACTGCTGTCTCGATCGTTTCCTCGTGCGCTGGCGCATCATCGTCGCAGTGGCATCAGACAAACCCGACAGGGCGCCATCGTTTCCGGCACCAGCTTTAACGGCGACGGTGATGCTACTCACTTTCGAGCCGGGACGAAGCTCGTGGATCAAGGTCACTCCGTCGTGCAGGGATCGTGATACAACACGGCTGTCGGGCAATCGGCCCCACCGCCGTGCACTTCGCATCACATCTGCGACGAACCGCTGCGGAGTCTCTCCTTTGGGAAAGAGAGCCATCAGGAAAAACCGATTTGGTCCGAGATACTTTTTCGCAACTATCTGAATGTCCTCAGGAGTGACACTGGCGACATGCTTCTCCAGTTCTGACAGCAACTCGAAGTGACCAAGTGCATCGCCCAACGCCAACAAAGTAGCATAGGTCAACCGGTTCTCGACGGCCAATCTGTGCGCGTTGATGATTCGCGTTTTGGTGAGCGCTAGTCTCTCACGAGAGATGCCACCGATGCGGACCCTGGCGAGTTCGCTCAATAGACCGTCGATGCCTGCCGCGATTTTATTGGGCTCACCTTCACCTGTGAACGGCTGCCAGCCGGAGCCCCAACGACGTCTTTCGGGCATAGCTCGGACACCTTCAAGCAGCGCTTGCGTTCGCACGAGCGTCTCATGTAAGAGAGAGGTTGGTCGGCCATCTCCTAGATACGTCAGCAAGAGCTCTAATGGTACAAAATCAGGAGAACGAGCGGACGGGCCTTCAAAAGCGGCTAGAAAATATGCTTTGGCGACATCACGCTCCTCGGCAACAACAGTCACCCCCGGCTTGAACGAAATGACGTCATGAATGTTTGCCGGAAGAATCTTCCGCTTATAGCGGCCAAAGCGCGATGCAATGCTAGTTAACAGCTTTTCCGTATCGAAATCGCCAACCAGAACAAGGGTTATATTGTTCGGGGCGTAATAGTTTAGATAGTAGCGTCGGACATGTTCGCGCGTTATAGCTCGAACTTTCTCGATCGTCCCGATCGTGCTGCGCGAATAGAAGGTATCCGCAGGATAAATGCGAGAGGGGGCGGCATTCACCAAATACTGATGGGGCAAATCCTCGTCGGCGCGGATCTCTTCAAATACTGCTTCTCTCTCTGTCTCAAAGTCCGTCGTTTCAAAGTCCGTCACGGCGAGCTTTGCCCGGAACATCATTTGCTCGTGGATTTCGAGGATCGTCTCTAGCTCGCGCGAGTGCAAGACAATTTCGTAAGTGGTCGCATCGTACCAAGTCGTCGCATCAAAAAACCCTCCCTTTTGCGAAACGAGAGCGGGAATGCTGTTTCCTGGAAATTTTTCTGTTCCGCGAGCAGAGATCAGATGTTCAACGAAGTGCGCCATCCCCGACAATTCCGGCGGGTCAAGACTTGCGCCAACGTGCACGCTCCAGACAGCGGATACCAGCGGATTTGTGTGATCTTCGACGGTTACCACGCGCAGACCATTGACCAATACCGTAAGGCGAGGTTTGGAGATTTCCTGAGCGCTGACAACGAGCGGCGCGACAACGGCGAATAGTATCAGGGCCAGTTTCTGCATCTCAACCTCCCAGAACGCGTCTGCGTCCATTCGCAACCATCGCTCCGCCAACAAATTTTTCAGAGTGCCGCCCTCGAAGGATTTCCAATACTAACGCTCGCATGCAACGCATTGCAATAGACGGGGATACCCGCCGAGAGAAAGATTTGAGAAAATGATTTAAACTGTGGAGTTGAAATCATTGGTCGACTGGGGGCAAGCAATGCTGTCGGCTTTCAATGGCAATTGACGGACTAGTTAGGAGCAGCCCTCGGTACTTCTTTGGCAAGCCGACGATCTGCTTCTGACGATCATAGATCTCCAAAGGAGCACCTGCCGCCTATCTTGTGCGACAGAACAATTGATCCTCTTATTTTCGGATGACTATTAGTGTTAGGTCGTGTCAGTTTGCACTTTGGTGTGAGACAAGGGCCCCACGCATGGCAATAGAACACGAAACCGTATTCGAACGAAATTTACGAGGCGGGCCGGTGCGCAACATGCCGAGCGGATTGGTCCCGGCTCGCCAATCGCTTCAGGGTACCACTGTCGTTCTAGAACCGCTCAACCCAGCGTTGCACGGCTCTGATCTCTACCGAGTCTCGCACTGTTCGGATCAGGGACGCCAGATCTGGACCTACCTTCCATGGGGGCCCTGGCCGAACGAAGGTGAGTTCTTACAATTCTTGAGCGACGGCGCCGCGAGTTTTGAGTATATTTGGTATGTCTTTCGTTTGAAAAAAACTGAACGTTTCAGAGGGATGGCTTGCTATCTGGACGTGCAACCGACTCAGGGAGTGATCGAAATTGGCGGGATATGGTTCGCTCCAGAAATGCAACGCACGCGTGCGGCTACCGAAGCCCTATATCTCATGCTCGACTATGCCATGAGCGACTTGAACTATCGCAGAATGCAATGGCGTTGCAATGCGCTGAATCAGAAGTCGCGCAACTCCGCACTGCGGCTCGGTTTCAAGTACGAAGGTACATTCTACAATCACATGATATTCAAAGGAATGAACAGAGACACGGCGTGGTACTCTCTACTTGATAGCGATTGGCCTGCAGTCCAATCGATAATCCAGAAGTGGCTTGATACAGAAAATTTCGATGCAGACGGCACCGCGAGGAACTCTCTAGCCAAGCTCATGAAACAACGCGATATTCCCCCCCGCGGATGAGCGGCCTTCGCTTGTCGGGATGGTCACTCCGAGGCACAGGGGCCGGCTTGGGTTCGGATTAAGAGAGCCTAAATCGTTGCAGCAATAGCACTACCACTGGATCAAATCGCCAGGAAGAAACGAATGACAGAAGCAACCGAAATCATGCGAGGATATCCTCCAGCAGAACGCGGCCAAAGTCACCCTCGGCAACTGGCGAAATCCGCCTTTCAATCGTTGGTCGTTTCATCACGTATCCCAAATTGTTCCGTGCGCCGACGTCTGGCCAGGCACGAAACAGATCGTATCTGAAAGTTGGATCAAAGATATTCAAGCCCGAGGCAGTGTCGCTGCCTGGTCTGCCGGCAGTTTCTCACATGACATTCCTGACGCGTCTTATCGAGCCTGCTGGTACAATTACGGTGCGAAGGATTGGTCGATGGGCGGATTTGGATTATACGTTCAAGCCGCTCTACATTCATCCCCCTAGTAGTACCATATTCGCGAAAGTTTCTTCTTATCCGGTTCCTCTTGATTTTGAGCTCGAAAGAATGGAGCGCACCGCGTTCCAGGCAATCGCAAGAGAACTCAGTTAGCATCTACTCACAACCTCCACGATCTAGAACCAGAGCGGTGTTGCCCGACTCTAGCACGCCAATCGGTGCACATGATGATGGGGGGGCGCCACGACGGCTTGGGTTATATTGGAGAGCCATTTCGTGCTATGGATATTGTGAACGTTTGAGAAAAGGAGGAAATCAATGCCGATCTTCCTTGACCGTCACGACATGGTCGAACAATCCGCAGAGGAAACTGCTCAACTGCACATCAAAGACCTTGCAATACAGGATCAATACGGTGTGAAGTTTATCACTTACTGGTACGACGCCGAACGCCGAACAACTTTCTGTCTCGTTGACGCACCGGACAAAACGACGGCTGACCGGGTGCATGCGGAAGCTCATGGTTATGTGGCCAATGAAATGATCGAGGTTGATGTGTCGGCCGTCGAAGCATTTCTTGGCCGCATTCAGGATCCTCCCGCGGCCCCAACAAAGGCAATCGACGAATCCGCGTTCCGTGCCATTATGTTTACGGATATGGTCGGATCGACCGAGATGACTTCGCGACATGGCGATCAAATGGCGGTGGAGCTGCTGAGAACGCACGATGCGATCGTTCGCCGCTCGCTTGAATTGTATGGCGGCGGCGAGGTCAAGCACCTGGGTGATGGTATTATGGCTTCGTTTTGCGATGTCGCGGCAGCCGTCGCCTGTGCCGTCGACGTACAGAAAGACATAGAATCTTTTAACAACAAGGCAACGATACCGATTTCCGTCAGAATCGGAATTCACGCTGGCGAACCTTTAGAGGACAGCGACGATCTCTTTGGTACTGCAGTACAATTGGCCTCACGCATTTGCGACACAGCGAAACCGAGCGCGATACTGGTGTCCGCAGCAGTTAGGGATGCATGTCACGACTCGAAATGGGGTTTCAAAAAGTATGGCTCGGAAAAATTGAAAGGCTTTGCTGAACCGATAGAATTATTTCACCCGGTCATATGATCATCCAGCGTGTTTCCCAACTAGCAAAGGTATAAAGGTATAAAGGTATAAAGGTATAAAGGTTTAGAGGTATAGAGGTATAGAGGTATAGAGGCATGAAGCTATAAAGGTACAAAGGTAGATTGGTGTCAGAAGCTGCCAACGCCGCGCCAACCATGTAAGTTTCGACCGCACCCAAACGGGCAAATCCAGTGGTTGCGTTCAACTGTCTGCCACATGGCATGACATGGCTTGCACAGGCCGTTGAAAATTCCTCATCTGTCGCGTTGTCGTTCGCGGCAGTGCCGCCATGTCGACGCGGTTGATTGTCCGAAAATGCTGTCCCGCCTCTAGAACTGCAAAGTCGTTTTGGACTGATCCATGAAACAACTTCTCATTGTCGCTCACATCCCATCACCGAATACTCTTTTGC
>JBPCWA010000495.1:0-9239 GCA_051009975.1 Hyphomicrobiaceae bacterium | reverse complement strand
GCATGGAACAGGGCGTCGATCACGCCATTGCGACAATTTGTGGGAAGTCCAATCTCGACTGGGCAACGTTACGCCAGCATATGCGAGACGTTGGTCGCTATCACGTTGAAACGTACTAGCGCGTCGCACAAGTTTTGATCGATTGCTTCGAGGATGAGATGGCAGAACAGTCACTTCTTCATGCAGCAGAACAAAGGGATACTCACGGATCAGAGCGACCAGCTGATTCCGAGGGCGAATGCTACCTCAGTCAACTCGGGTCGTGTGTGCGCGATGTCCGGCGACGACTGCGGATGTCGCGACGAATATTATCCGAACGATCGGGTGTTTCCCCACGGTTCATTGCCCAACTGGAGGCCGGAACTGGAAATATCTCTATTCTACGGTTGAAACGAATAGCAGACCAGTTGGACATTCCGCTCGAAGCACTTGTCGCGCTAAGAAGCGATGCGAGCGCCGCGCTGGCCTTCCGGGCGCTTCGCTCGGCAACCTCGCACAGCATACACTCTGCCGTCCATCGGGCTGGGTTCGACCGCACGCAGAACCGGTTGGCTCTGATCGGGCTTCGAGGTGCCGGCAAGTCGACCCTTGGGGCACGGGTTGCTGACGCCTTGGATATCGCCTTCGTTGAATTGAACGATGAGATAGCGATACGGCACGGTCTGGCTGTGTCAGAAATTTTCGCCTTGTACGGCGAGGAGCGCTATCGACAGTTAGAGCGGGAATGCCTCGACGCAATTATCGAGGAAGATCAGCCGGTCGTTCTAGCAGTCGGAGGTGGAGTGGTCCAAGTTGATTCTACCTATGCGCGGTTGTTAGAGCACTTCACCACCATCTGGATTAGTGCTCAGCCGGACGAACACATGGCACGCGTTCTTGCGCAGGGAGATCGTCGACCAGTGAGCGGGCGACCAGATGCGATGGACCATTTGCGTGCCCTGTTGGAGCGTCGACGCGAATTGTATGGCCGCGCTCATCATCACTTTGATACGAGTGGCATGAGTGAAGAGCAGGCCGTAAAAGATCTCAAAAGTATCATTGCACCGTTGTTGAGCGGCCGTTCGTTTTCCCCCTAACACCAAAGACGATTGCAAGCCTCCAAGTCGGGCGGTTGGAATATTAATGGAACGCCCGGTAGAGATTGCGCTACGGTGCTTAGAGTTAGCCCGGCAGGCAGATCGTTGGGAAAGCACAGATTGGATTGATTGTCGTCATCAGCGGCATCTAATAGCGACCTCCGGTCTGCCATCCGCATTCTCCTCAGACGACATTTCCCAAAGAGAACTTCACCGCCCCTGACTATTGCAGTGTCTCCATAAGGCGTCTCATGAGTGCTAGGCGAGGCCGTAGCGAGGATATGTCCAGGAACTCATGCAACGTGTGTGCTCCGCCTCCCCGCACACCCAGTCCATCCAATGTGGCTACCTTATTGGCGACGAGACTACCATCGCTGCCGCCAGCGGTCGCCACATCTTTGACTTCAAAACCAATTTCCCTTGCCAGGGAACGGGCGTGATCAAATAATTTCTGAATGCCCTCAGTTTTTCTGTAGGGTGGGCGATTGAGGCGACCGTTCACCGTGAGACTGACATCCGGATCGTTGGAGGTGAGACCGCGCACAAGTTCATCAGCGTACCGGAAATCCTCCATGGACGCGACACGCACGTCAAGTCGAGCCGTGCAATATTCCGGGACAGTATTATCACTCGTGCCACCGTGAACTCGACCGATATTGAACGTCAATTGACGCTCATAGTCGGTTTGACTTTCAAGAGCCAGGACTTGGTGAGCAATTTCTTTTATAGCACTTCGCCCGCTCTTGTGTGCTCCCCCTGAGTGGGCAGCTCTTCCGCGCGCCGCGATCGTATAGCGGGCGGTGCCGTTGCGCGCAGTTATCAAGTTACCGCCTTTCCGTGCTGGCTCGGTAACGAGAACAAACTTCGCATTCTCGCCGGCACACTCTATGTGAGACCGGGAAAACGGACTTCCTACTTCCTCATCCGAGACAAGCAGGAAACGCAGCGGTAGCGGCGTTTGTTTGCCCTCGCGAACCAAGCTTTGCAGCGCCGCGAAGGCAAGATAGGCGCCACCTTTCATATCTGTGGTACCGGGACCAAAAGCACGGTCGCCCTCAATCCGCCAGGGCAACTTTTCAAGTGTGCCGCGCGGATGCACTGTATCGAGATGGCTAAGAATTAGAATGCCAGGGCCATCACCTCCCCATGGAGCGTGCACTAAAAGACAGTCTCCGAACCCGGCCTCCTTTCCCAGAATTCGCCCGACCTTGGCGCCGATGCTCTCGAAGCAAGCGGCAGCAGCGTCCATTGCACGATTGACACCTTCAACATCGGCCGTTTGGCTCTCGATTTCGACCCATTCGCGAAGACCGGTCAAAATTTCTGCGTTACTCGGTATTTGAATGGCCATACCCTTTCCACTTGGTCGTGCTCTAGTGTATTAGCCTGAAGTTTGGACCTATCGAGTGCGTACGGCAATCGCGCAAACTGACACCAAGATCTCGTCCCCTGATCGTCTCAACTGAAGCAGGAAGCCGATATCGCGCTCTTGATGGAGCATCCGACGACACGTGCCAATTGATGTATTGCGCTAAGTACAATGCGCAGAACAAGACTGTGAGATCGATCATGATGGATGCGCAGAGCGACGGCCCCGATATTCGACTGCTGTTCTCTGATGTTCCGACGGCAGGTGAAATTCGAACTGTTGCTCCTGGAATCTTGTGGTTGAGAATGCCGCTACCGTTGAGGCTCAATCACGTCAACATATGGCTCCTCGACGACGATGACGGCTGGACTGTTATTGACACGGGCGTTCAGCATGAGACAACGCATTTGATATGGAAAGAAATTGAGAACAAATTTTTTCGTGGAAAGCCCCTTCGGCGACTGCTGGCGACGCATGGACACACTGATCATTGCGGAGTCTCATCATGGATGGTCCAGCGATATGGCGTTCCTTTTTTCATCACGCTCACAGAGTGGCAAGCCGCACGCCTTCGCGTAATCGATGAAAAACGACCGATTGCTGAGCGCACATCTCATTTTGCCAGCGTTCATGATTGCGATCCCGACATGGTTCAGAGCTTTGCCCAACACCGTGCTCTCATGGCGCCGATGTTAGATCCGCAGCCGATGACGATCGAGCAATTGCGTGCGGGGGATCGGTTATGCATTGGGGGGCGGGATTGGCTAGTGATTGTTGCCGGAGGTCATGCAGATGCGCACGTCTCGCTCTACTGTCACGAAGAGAAAATTCTAATTGCCGGCGATCAGATCCTTCAGCGAATTTCACCCATGATTGGAGTTTTTCCTGATCGACCGAGCGCCAATCCGTTGAAGGATTACCTGACATCATTCCCGAATTTTCGCGAGCTTTCAGCCGATACACTTGTTCTCCCCGGCCACGGCCTTCCATTTTACGGCCTTCATATCAGAGTCGACCAGCTCGAGCGCCATCATCATGATCGCCTTACGGAACTCATGTTGCATCTCGATCGACCGCGAACTGCTAGCAGTTGTACGCGCCATCTGTTTGCAAGAGCAGTTGAGCAGGGACAAGCGCGGCTCGCGCTTGCTGAGACATTGGCTCATCTCAACTACCTTATTGCTATGAATCGTGTTCTCAGAGAGATCGACGATCAAGAGCGTTTGTCATTTTCTGCAGTGAAATAACTGTTACCAGGCACACGATGGGTCCTGCCATCGCACGAATAGAAGGGTCATTTCGTGTCGTCTTCGACAACACATCATAAAACCAACTCTGATAGTGCCGAATTGCTGGTCGCGCGAAACGGCGGGGTCTTGACGCTAACCTTCAACAGGCCCAAGCAGCGGAACGCACTCACGGCTAATATGCTCGATATATTAGCCCGTGAATTGGCTAAAGCCGAACTTGATTCCCGAATCGGCTGTGTTGTTCTGACCGGTGCTGGCAATTCATTTTGCGCAGGCGGCGATGTAAAGGCTATGACCCATTCTCACGAAAGTGGACATCCTGTCGACCACGTAGTCCGAATGGAAAGGCAGCGCTCCAGCCATCGTGCTACGTCTGTGCGGCTATACGAAATGTCCAAACCCACAATCGCAGCATTGCCCGGCGCAGCTGCCGGCGCCGGTTTTTCCCTAGCACTCGCTTGCGATCTGCGAATTGCTTCCGAAGACGCCGTGATGACAACGGCCTTCGCCAAGGTCGGCCTGAGCGGTGACTACGGCGGAACATACTTCCTGACACAATTGGTTGGGACAGCGAAGGCTCGTGAGCTTTACCTAATTTCTGACAAGATCGACATGGCAACTGCGCAACGTCTGGGCATCGTCAATTGGGTCGTTCCCAAGGCTCAACTTGTGGCCGAAACGCTGAAGCTGTCACAACGTTTGGCGCAAGGTCCAAGCGTAGCGCTGCGCCTCATCAAGGACAACCTCAATCGCGCGCTCAAGTCGACACTTGCCGAATGTCTCGACATGGAGAGCGCCAATTTGGCCGAAGCACGCCGAACCGATGATCACATAGAAGCTGTGGCAGCATTCGCTCAGCGACGCGCGCCCGTATTCAAAGGTCGATAATTAAACCGCTACAGCGCTATTTACCAGATTAGGGCGAAGCGCAATACCACGGCGAGGGCCGACGCGACGGCCAATACCGAGGCGATCCCCCAGTTGCGATACAACAGCAGATAGGCGCTGCAAGCCGCAAGACCGACCACTTGCCAATCCAATGTTTCGGGCATCGGCACCCACAACCTCATTGGCCCGAAATCGAGCTGCAAGACAGATCCAAAAAAAACGTGCAATCCGAACCAAATAGACAGATTGAGAATGACACCAACGACGGCCGCGGTAATTGCTGACATGGCGCCCCTTAGTCGCGGCTGGGCGTTGATCTGCTCGATGTAGGGCGCTCCCGCGAAAATCCATAGAAAGCAAGGCATGAATGTTGCCCAGAGAGCGACGAAGGCGCCCGCTAGCCCGATGAGCCAAGCAGGTTCGCCACCATTCTGATAGGCCGCCATGTAGCCCACAAACTCAGTAACGAGAATGAGCGGTCCGGGCGTGGTTTCTGCCAATCCCAAGCCGTCCATCATCTGACCGGCCGAAAGCCACTGATAGTAAACAACAACGTCCTGAGCCATATAGGCCAGCACGGCATAAGCACCGCCGAAGGTAACGACCGCGAGCTTTGAGAAAAACAGGCCCAATTTGCTCAGCACATGGTCAGGCCCCCACTGCGAATATATCGCGACCAGTGGCAACAACCAAATCGCGAGCCAAACAAAAATAGTTTTGAGGCTTTGGATGAGCCGGAGGCCGAGCACTACCTCCTCCACGACACGCACTGAACTCTCCGGGACGACCGGCGACCCCAACCGAACAAAGCCCCAGATGGCGGCCAGAAGGATGATAGCCGGAAACGGCAGGGGAAAGAAAAAGATTCCAACAAACGACAATAACGCTATTGCCCAATGCTCACGCGTTTTCAATGCCCGTTTGGCGATCTTGAACAGTGCATCGACGACGATCACCAGAACTGCAGCCTTAATTCCGAAAAATAATGCCTCTACAAATGGCACGTTTCCGAAGGCCGCATAGATCATTGAAAGCATCAACACTACGGCCGCGCCGGGCAAAACGAAAAGCGCTCCTGCGATGAGCCCCCCAGTTATGCCGTGAAGGCGCCACCCCACGAACGTCGCGAGTTGCATTGCTTCAGGGCCAGGCAGCAACATGCAGAAGCCCAGCGCATTGAGAAATTGTTGCTCAGTCAGCCATTTGCGCTGATCAACAATGACGCGATGCATCAACGCGATCTGCGCCGTTGGTCCGCCAAACGACAGAAAACCAATCTGAGCCCAGATCCGAACCGCCTGCCACAATGGCTCCCTGTGCGAGGCAGATCGGTCTGCATCATGCCCGGTTTCGACCAAGGCTCCCCCCGGTAAACTGATGTCGTGCCATCCAGGACGCAACTATGGCCTTGTTTGGCATCCTAATTCCGCTGGGTACCAAGTCTCGATAGGCGCCGACGCTATCTCAAGCACTACCGAATTGTGACGATAACTTCGCGCCTGATCAGGTGAGCCACGCGCCCCAATATGTCAACTTCGCCTCGCTTCGCGCTCGGGTTCGTCCGACTTTAGATCGGCAATTACCGTTTCCCCTGCAATCATTCTTTGGCCGACAGAAACAAGCGGTGACTGGCCCACGGGCAAAAATACGTCCACCCTGCTGCCAAAACGGATAAGCCCGAAACGCTGTCCGACACCCACGGTATCCCCCTCACCCGCGAAGGTCACGATGCGCCTCGTTATCATTCCAGCGATCTGAAGGACTGCAATTTCGTTTCCAATCGGCGTTTCGATCACCAACGCCCGGCGCTCATTGTCCTCGCTTGCTTTGTCCGACGATGCCCACGAAAAAGCGCCGGGCACGTAGATCGAACGGATGATACGTCCAGCTACGGGGGCACGATTAATGTGCATGTCAAAAATAGACAGAAAAATCGAAATGCGGCGGCGTTCGCCCCCTTCAAGACCGAGTTCTGGCGGAGGCAACACCTTTTCGATCGAGACGATGCGTCCATCCGAGGGAGCAATCACGAGTCCCTCGCGCAAAGGCGTGACTCTGTTCGGATCTCGGAAGAAGAATGCCACCCAGGCGGTTAGCAATGCCGAAATCCAGCCCAGAGGCGACCATACAAGCCAAAGCAACAACGTCGCAGCCAGTCCAATTCCGAGGAACTTGTGCCCGTCACGATGGATCGGGACAAACACATCAGAAAATGACTCCAATAAACCGTAACGCCCGGCCACCTGTCTCTCCGATCAATGGGCCACGTTCGCCTGACCACGTTATTTTGTGCCAGTTTATGACTGAAACGGTAATGCGTGTGAAGTCCGCTTTTGCCGCAAAGCCACATGAGGAACCAATCGAGCCGGCTATTCCAACAACAGAGCCACGAATCTGAGGTCGCCCTCCGCATTCTCGAGGCGGAGCAATATTGCCTTCCGGCCCCTCTTTTTGACACGCTCAATGGCCTTGCTCAAGTCCTCAATCTTGAACACGGGCTGCTGATCGGCCTGAACTACAAGGTCGCCCACACTTATGTCCTTCTCCTCGGCAACGCTCTTGGACACCACGCTGGAAACAACAAGACCTCGTGTTTTCGGTCCGAGGCGGTATTTCTTGCGCAACTCATCGTCCAGCGGCCGCAGCGTCATACCGAGAAATATTTTCTCTTCCAACGGTTCGCCTGGGGCAGAACGCTTGTCGTCTTCCTTCTCTTTGCTCACATCATCATCTGCCGATGCCTTCTTCTTCTCCTCTGTTTCAAGGCGTCCGACTACAACATTCAATTGCCTCGACTTTCCGTCGCGAACGAAATCCACAACGACAGACTTGCCATGGGCGGTGCGAGCGACCATCCGCGGAAGTGAACGCACGCTGGTCACCGCCTTGCCGTCAAACCGCAAAATGACGTCACCCGTCTTGAGACCAGCAAGTTCGGCGGGCGATCCTTTGCGAACACTCGCGATCAAGGCGCCGCTGTCGTCGCTTAGTCCCAAGGATGAGACAATATCGTTTGTTACCGACTGAATATTGACCCCCAGCCAGCCTCGGCGCGTTTCTCCGAATTTATCAAGCTGCTCGATAACTGGGACCGCAATGGTCGCGGGCACAGCGAAACCTATCCCAATCGATCCTCCTGTCGGAGACACAGAAAAAATTGCAGTATTAACGCCGATCACCTCACCTTTCATATTGAAGAGCGGACCGCCGGAATTCCCTTTGTTGATCGCGGCGTCTGTTTGTAAGTAGTCATCATAGGGACCCGATTGGATATCGCGCTGTTTTGCGGAAATGATGCCGATGCTCACAGACCCACCAAGGCCAAAAGGGTTGCCAATGGCGAGAACCCAATCACCAACTTCAAGTTCGTCAGACGAGCCAAACTTTACCGCCGTAAGTGTTTTTGGAGGTGTGACCTTCAACAGGGCCAAGTCGGTTTTCGGATCCTTGCCGAGGACGCGGTCAACTTTCAGTTTGCTACCATCATTAAAATTGATGGTGATCTCATCTGCGCCCTCGATCACGTGATTGTTGGTGACGATAAGCCCCTTCTTGCCATCGATGACAAAACCCGAACCGAGTGATGACACCTTTCGCGACTGCGGGGTTGCTTCACCCTTCTTGTCAAAAAAATCTTTGAACAGATCTTCAAACGGTGAATTTTCAGGCACGTTGGGCAGTGGTATACCTGAAGGCCCAGATACGCGCTGACTTGTTGAGATATTAACCACCGCGCCACTCAGGCGTTTTGCGAGGGGTGCGACGGATCGCGGCCCCTCAGCTGCTGCGTCAATCGTGGCGTACCAGATCCCTGCAAACAGTGAAATGATCGCCAGTTGGGCAGTCCCAATTTTGGTGAAGACGCGAGCGCTCAGCATCTGCGCAGCTCCTGATCTTTCGGCCACTAGCATTATGCACTGACCTGTTAGCATGCGAATAGGATCAGCGAGAAGAGGTGTGATCGCCAATTTGACACGAGTAACTGCAGAAATTGAAGTCATTGATTGAGCTGCAGTCAACTTGCAAGCCGCGCAGAAGGGCTGTCAATTGCGCCTACCCGCGGATTGCCCAAACGATAGCAACGCCAGCGGCCATTGCAAGCGCACCAGCAGTGCGCATTGCATGCTCCGGCGCTTCGGCCGCTGCCACCAGCAACCTGATGGCTAGCGCAGGAAACGCTGCCCAGAGCAAACCTTCGATCACTAGGACCAGACCGAAACCGACAAGCAGATCGTTCATTGTTGTGACGACGACCCATCCGACGGCTTGCCCGCCGGATTATCAAAATAACGGAAGAACTCGGAATCTGGCGAAATGACCAACCTCGTGTCGTCTGACTTCAAGCCTGCTTCGTAGGCCTGCATTGACCGGTAAAATCCAAAAAAATCGGGATCACGGCCGAATGCTTCTGCAAAAATCCCATTGCGCTCAGCATCGCCATCACCGCGCAACTGTTCAGATTTCTTGGTCGCTTCCGCCAAAATGATCGTTTTCTGTCTGTCAGCGGTTGCCCTAATTCGGTTTGCTGCGGCCGCGCCCTCTGCCCGAAACTCCGCCGCCTCCCGCTGTCGCTCGGTCTGCATTCGCCGATAGATGGCCTCACTGTTTTCTTCTGGCAAATCTGCGCGTTTGATGCGGACATCAACAATTTCGATG